>JAOTTY010000111.1 GCA_029864185.1 Gammaproteobacteria bacterium | reverse complement strand
CGAAAGTTGCATGACTATTAGTAAATCGCACGAGGCTCTCAACAATCAAAATGAAGCATTTCACAGCTTGCTGGCCTAGGCTGCTACCTTGATACCGTTTTGAGAACAAAAAATAGTAAACTTGATGATGCAAGATCGAGGACGCTACATCATGGGTTTTACCGTCATATTGATCATTGACCTGATACCGCTGACGTCGAACATCATCGCCGCGAATCCGGTATCCTCGGGTTTTTCGACCTTCGATATTCGGATCTGCTGATACTTCAACGAATCCATAGCCGAAATGTTTTTTTTGTCGGTTTTCACGAACACCGCGACTTCGCCAAGCTGCTCTGTCGCCAGATCGGGTATATTCCGCCAGCCACCACCCAGCTTCTTCTGGTACCAGGCGACTACTTCGGCGGAATCCGCTTTGGACATAAGCATCAACGTATCGATAGAATCACCATCACCCCCTGCACCCGCGAAATAGGAATCGGGGAAGGCGGGTAATCCGACCATCTCGCTCGACGGAATATCGCTGCGAACGTCTTCCTCGGTCTTACCTTCCGCCGCGAAGGCCTGCTTGCCGAAGCTGTTAAGTGGAGCCAATTTTGCAATCGGCTCGGCATAAGCGTTGTTCGATCCAAGGAATATTAATGCAGCGGCAATTGCCCATTTAATATTTTTCATGATTATTGTTCTCTTTGGTTTCCGGGTATTCGGATTCGATTTCGACTCCGATCAGACCGCCAGCTTAAAAAAATTTTGTTGAAAAAAGCATGACCGGGATCAAAACCAAAGTGGATAGTCATTATCGGAACAATGCCGGCATAGAGAATTCACTCGAAGTATTGGCTCCAGGCCTGAGAAATGTGCATGCTGTTGGCAAAGAGTTGCAATACTTGCCGGAGGCGAAACAAACGCGCGGGCGCGGAGGTGCATGGTGTCACGTTTCTGGGCTTTCCGCTGGAGGAGACGCTGAAATCCGTTTCCCAGGCTTCTAGAATCGGCCAAGGCTGTGTGAAAACCCAAGCAACTAGAGCATTTGAAGATTCATCCTCCACTAGGGCTCGGTTATCAGATCAAAATTGATCTGCGTTATCCACATATGCGCCGAATAGGGCTACAAGAAAGTCATAAAGAACCACATTTGAATTTCGAAAATAGTTACCACACAGCCTGGACCATAAGCTGCCGCTTACCGGCCATGCCAGGTAACCACACGAGCCTTACAACAGTCGGCTCGTTGCCCTAACTACTGCGGATGGTCGTCGAAATGGTTGACCAGCGTGCCTAAGCCGGGAATCGAGACCCGAATCTCGCACCCCGGTTCCATCGGGCTAGCGCCAACCGACGTGCCGCAAACTATCAAATCGCCGGGTACGAGCGTCTGGTACCGGGAAATCATCGAGACAATTTGCTGCGGGCTGTAAATCATGTCGCTAACGGGATAATCCTGGCGGATTTCACCATTCTCGATCGCGAGCACCCTGAGTTCGACAGGATCGATGTCGGTATCGATGCACGGGCCCAGCGGGCAAAAGGTGTCGAAGCCCTTGGCAAGGGTCCATTGCTGAAACGCCTGGTCGGCGAACAGGAAGTCGGCTGCGGTGACGTCATTGACACAGGTATAGCCGAAGATGACGTCATCCACCTCGTCGACGCCGATGTTGCTGCAGCGCCGACCGATAACCACACCGATCTCGGCCTCGAATTTGACGCCGCCACGATACCCGTGCGGTCGGCAAATCGTCTGATTCGGGCCGATAACGCTGGTTACGGGTTTCATGAAATAGAGTGGGTTCTTCGGGATAGTCTGTCCCTCGGCCTCGGCACGCTCGTGGAAGTTGTTCCACAGTGCCAGGATGGAGTTTGGTGTAAACGGCGCTAGCAGTTCGATCCCGGACAGCGCCACATGTTCGCCGGTGGGGGCGGGTTCCGCGTACAGGGCGTTGCTGCAGATGCTGATGCTGTCACCTTCGAGCGTGCCGAGGCGAGTTTGACCCTTCCAACTGAAACGCATCCATTTTGCCATCGAATTTATTCCGTCTCGCCATCCAGGACTCGAAGCTCGGAATCTATCACAAGATCTCGAATATTGATATTGCCGCTGACTAATCGAGTCTAAGCGCCTGATTCCTCGATAGCGTACCCTCGTTTAGCCGAGCTGGGAGACAATCTCGGCCAGCTTCGGTCAGGACACCGAACACGCCGCGGCCCCCTTAAGTCCCCAGCGGCCGGAAGACTGCTAGTCATTTCCGCCTGCCGTGCATGCACTTGACAAGATATTTCTCCAGCTCCACAAGGAACAGCACCGAGGAAGCTACCAGTATGATGCGGCCCCAGGTCAGGGCATCGATGGCCGTCGTGCCGAATAGTGTCTGCATGACTCCAAGGTAGGTGAAGCCTAACTGGAAGAGCAGCAACGACCCGACCGCCACCAGTGCATAACGGTTTCCGACCAGGCCCGCACGGTTAAGAACCGGTTCGTAGATATAGCGGGAATTGAACAGGTAGAATATTTCGAACATTACCAGGGTGTTGACAGCCACAGTGCGGGCGAACTCGATATCGGCGCCCTGGTTGCGTTCCCAGACAAACAGCCCGAATGTGCCGGCAACCAGGATCATGGAAACGAACAGGATGCGCCAGATGAACATGGGGGTCAGCAGGGCCTCACGCGCATTACGCGGAGGGCGCTGCATTACTCTTTTCTCGGGCGGTTCGAAGGCCAGGGCCAGCGCCAGGGTCACGGCCGTGATCATGTTGACCCACAGTATCTGTACCGGTGTGATAGGCAGCGCTCGGCCGAGCGCGATCGCGGCAATGATGGTAAGTGCCTCGCCGCCGTTTGTTGGCAGGATGAACAGGATAGCCTTCTTCAGGTTGTCGTAGACCGTGCGCCCTTCCTCTACGGCGTGGGCAATGGAGGCGAAATTGTCATCGGCCAGCACCATCTCGGCGGCCTCCTTGGCCACCTCGGTCCCCTGTCGGCCCATGGCGACCCCGACGTCGGCGCGTTTAAGCGCCGGCGCGTCGTTAACGCCGTCGCCGGTCATTGCCACCACGTGCTCGTTGGCCTGCAGCGCCCGCACCAGGCGCAGTTTGTGTTCCGGGCTGGAACGGGCAAAGACGTGGACGCCGTCGACAGCCTCACGCAGTTGCTGATCATCCATCGCCTCGATCTCGTGACCCGCGAGCACGGTCCCGCTATCACCGATACCCATTTGCATGCCTATGGCAGCGGCGGTTCCTGGGTGGTCGCCGGTAATCATTTTGACCCGAATACCTGCCGACTGGCAGCGTTCGACCGCGCGGATGGCGTCTTCTCTCGGTGGATCGATAATCCCGACGATGCCAAGCAGGGTCAAGCCGGTCTCCAGATCGGTGAAAGTGAGTTCATTGTGCGAGTCTGTGGCTACTCTGGAGGCAATCGCCAGCACACGCTGGCCGCGGTGCGCCATGGAATCCATCTTCTGCTGCCAGTAGTTGATATCCAAAGGAACGTCTTCGCCACCAAGGCGCTGCCTGGCGCACATCTCGAACAGCCGTTCCGGCGCCCCCTTGATGTAGGCAAAGCCGTGGCCAGCATGATCGTGGTGCAGGGTGGCCATGAAACGGTGTTCGGACTCGAAGGGAATGACGTCTGTGCGCGGCCAGGCCTCCTGTTCAAATAATGGGTTCAGACCCGCCTTGAGCCCGAGAGCCAGCAGGGCGCCCTCGGTCGGATCGCCATGCAAAAGCCACTCGTTCTCCTGTTTATGCAGCGCGGCATCGTTGCATAACAGCGCGGCGCGGGTAAGTTCAGATAGGATGGGATAGTCGACCAACCGGATTTCCGTGCCGTCCAGCCGGAAACCCCCGTGGGGATCGTAGCCAGCGCCATCGACCTCGAACAGGCCGGTAGCGGTGGCAACCGACTTTACGGTCATTTCGTT
Organism: Gammaproteobacteria bacterium; assembly: GCA_029864185.1. Classification (GTDB taxonomy): domain Bacteria; phylum Pseudomonadota; class Gammaproteobacteria. The sequence goes on along the minus strand of JAOTTY010000111.1, from coordinate 9,329 downwards.
GCGCGTCAAGGTGCCGGTTTTATCCGAACAGATGACGGTGACCGAACCCAGGGTCTCGACCGCCGGGAGTCGCCTGATAATGGCGTTGCGCCTGGCCATGCGCTGGACCCCGATAGCCAGGGTGATGGTCATTATGGCCGGCAAGCCTTCCGGGATCGCGGCCACTGCCAGTCCCACGGCGGCAAGAAACATGTCGGTTGCCGAATAACCGCGGACCAGCACGCCGAAGACAAAGGTTGCCGCCGCAATGGCAATTATGGCGCCTGTCAACCAGCGAGCGAATTGCGCCATCTGCCGCAGCAACGGCGTCGTCAGAGTCTCGACACGTTCGAGCATCGCACTGATCCGGCCGATTTCGGTGCTCGCTCCGGTCGCCACTGCTACGCCCGTGCCCTGGCCGTAGGTCACCAGCGTACCAGAGTAAGCGATGCAACTACGATCGCCCAGCACCGTGTCGTCCGCGACCGCCTCGATCTTTTTTTCCACAGCGACCGATTCGCCGGTCAGTACCGCCTCCTGGACCTGCAAGTCTTTGATACTGACCAGCCGCAGGTCTGCCGGTACCTTGTCACCGGATTGCAGCAGAACCATATCCCCGGGTACCAGCTGTTCGGCTGACAGGGCGAAACGGCGCCCGGCACGCAGCACCATCGCCTGCGGAGACAGCATCCGGCTTATTGCACGTAGGGCGTTCTCCGCCTTGCCCTCCTGAACAAATCCAATCAACGCATTGACGAATACAACCCCCAGGATTACGCCCGTGTCCACCCAATGACCAAGCATAGCGGTCACGCAGCCGGCGGCCAGCAGGACATAGATCAGGAGGTTATGGAACTGGACCAGGAAACGCAGCACCGGGCCCCGCGTCTTAGGCTCGGGCAGCCGGTTCGGTCCGTATTTCGCCAGCCTTCGTTTGACCTCTTCGTCGCCGAGCCCAACTTGACTGGTCTGCAGACGCATCATCACCCCGGCACTGTCCAGTGCATGCCAGGATTCGGGGCTGCCTGTAGAAGCGGGGTCGGCTGTACTGGTGCGGGTAAGCCTCGATTTCGGCCGCAAGACGAGCTTGCCTGCAAGTGCAAGCGCCAACAGGGCTATCAAAACCAACAACCCCGAAATGGGCACATCATCGAAAGTCATGACGAAACCCTTCCCGTAGTATCGCCGCCGCCATGATATCACGACGGGCTTCTATCTGCCCACGGCCACCGGATGGATGCCGCTGACCGTTACCGACAGGCAACCAAACTGTTGCAGTAGTTGGTATGTATTATCCACCGTCGGCCTAATAGACTTAGCTAAGTGGTCAGTGAGATTGGCCGTACTCCTGATTTGTAGTCACGCCTGAAGTGGGATTTAAATCCTCCCTCCTCCTGACCATCGATAGTCGGACGACCGGGTTTATCCTAGCCACCCAACTAATTCTTTTATGCGTCGGCGTCCTCCGATAACAGCCGCCTAAAATCCCTGCAAGGCGGTGATAGTCGGCCAGAAATGGGCCCTCGTATTAATATGGGCCGTGCCAAATACCAGGGAAGTCCGGGCCATGCCAAGCGTATTTGCCGATATAAACAGCAATCCCGAAGATAATGAATGATCAATATAAATTTTTCGGGCTGGGCCTTTAGCATCTATGGTGGACTAACTTCAATATCGTTGCTCTCGGTCGCGTATTTCGTATTGGAGCCAAATTCACTTTCTATGCGCTCGCCTCCAGCTGCCATATTTGTTCTCTATGGCGTTCTATTGGCTACTCACCTGCTGGCATTGTTGGGCGGGATTTTATTGTTAAAAAATATTCTTTTGCTCATAAACTAGCATTACCGGCATCTTTTTTATGATGATGAGTTCTCCAGCTGGCACAATTATCGGTGTTATTTATTTATGGCGGTAGTTCCAAGGTAACTGTAAAAATAAATCTGTCCCCTTTTTTGCCCTACCCTGTTTATCGCTTCGATCATTTCCCCCAGTTCCGGGGTGGAGTGGTAAGTGGTAATGTCGCCGGCGCGATGCCTCAACGGGAACTTGCTGACTACTTCTTCCAAAACCGTTATTCCGCGACGCCATCAGTACAAAAAAATCGTCATTTTGGTCCATACTAAATGGATTGAATTTTCCTAGTAATCTCGGGTGATTGATTCTACTCCCGGGAATGGGAAGTTGATGTGTTGCTGGTCTCTCATTACAGCACCTCAGGGATTGTCTATTGGGGAAAGATTATGTCCAGATACATTCGGGTTGCAGTTGCATTTTTGGTTTTTTTGATCGCGGGTTGCGGCGGTGGCGGATCGCCCGATCCGTCGAGTAACAACGCTAACTTGAATCCACCGCCACTCATTATGGACTTCACTCCGAAATCCGGAGCGGAGGGTGAATCCGTGCAAATCAGTGGTTTGTTGTTTTCCAACGTCGCTTCGGAAAATACCGTCAGCATTAATGGCGTCACGGCAAATGTGAATAGCGCCATTGAAACCGAAATCGTTATTACTGTCCCCTTGGGTGCGACCAGCGGACGAATCACGGTCACCACTGCAGGCGGGAGTGCAACCACATCCACTGATTTCAATGTGCTTGGCGCTTCAACGACACCCGGTGTGTCGTGGACCACTCGGATCACCGGCTTGCGTGAATCACCTTCTGGCATTGTCTGGGATGGTAGCAAATATGTGGTGGCCGGCGACTCGATTCTCACCTCGACAGATATCGTGCGCTGGGACGAGAGAGATACCTTCTCCTGGTTGTATGACCTCAAATGGAACGGGCAGCGATTTGTCGGCGTCGGCAATTTCGGCCATATCCTGACCTCCACCGATGGTCTGACCTGGACGCAAATTCTCGGCAGTGAGGATCTTTATGGCGTCACGTATTCGGATTCATTGTGGGTGGCAGTTGGAGATGCAGGCATAATCCTGACCTCGGCTGATGGCATAAGCTGGACTTCACGCACATCCCCGGTCAGTGGCGGACTGACAATTCTTCAGGATGTAGCATGGAACGGCTCCCTGTTTGTTGCCGTGGGAAGTGATGGCATCATTATCACTTCCCCTGACGGTATCACCTGGACGCAACAAACCAGTGGCACCGGTGACTCCTTTACCGCGGTGGCTGCCACTCCGTCGCTGATCGTGGCTTCGACGTTCCCCTCCATTAGTTCGACAACTGCAATCTATACCTCTACCGACGGTGCAAGTTGGACTCAACAGGCTACCGGCATCGGAAACTTTAACGACATCATTTATGCCGGCGGAAAGTGGGTCGGCGTAAGCAGCTATTCCGTGGCGCGCTCGACGGATGGTATATCCTGGGATGTCAGTAACGATGGCCCTGGGAATACCATCGGTTTTCTGGAGGCGGTGACGTATGATGGCAGCCGGTATGTCGCGGTGGGTGACTGGGAAGGCTCGGTTTACACCTCGCCCGATGCTGTTACCTGGTCGCTGCGCGCCTCAGAGCAACAACTGCGTGCGCTTGCCCGCCGCCCCGCCGATGGCAGACTGGTTGCGGTGGCGACTTCCAAGCAAAGCATGGTTTCAACCGACGATGGTGCCACCTGGCAATTCGGTGGCATGGACACGAATGTTTTTCTTGATGTGGAATGGTATACGCCACTCAATGCCTTTGTTGCGCTCGTGCAAGTAGCGGCAAACGAATCGATTTACACCTCGACTGATGGCTTGGGCTGGACGGAACTGGCCAGTGCCCCACTCCACGGCAGGCTGGGCGCCTCTGCTACCCGCCTTGTCAGTGTTGGCGCGGACCTTGTCAGTGAAGGCATCGCCATGTCAACGGATGGGGCAATTTGGACCGATGTCTACACCACCACAGCCGACAAGAGCTTGCAAGAAGTGTTCTGGACCGGTTCACAGTTCATTGCAGTCGGTGAGAACGGCGCGATTGTTACCTCACCCGACGGCATCACATGGACGGCGCGTAATAGTGGTGTAACCGCGACTCTTTATGGCGCGGCGGCATCGCCAACCCGCCTGGCGGTCGTCGGCACCAGCGGCACAATCGTGACGTCTGACGACGACGGGACAACCTGGGTGCAACAATCCTCCGGTACCACGTACCGACTCAACCGTGTTTCCTGGACAGGTGCGGAGTTCGTTGCCGTGGGCATCAATGGCAAGGTGTTTCGCTCAACCGACGGTCTTACCTGGAATGAACAGCCGACGCCCTATAACGATGTGCTGTTTGGCTCTGATTACTTTCACCTGAATAGCATCTTGTGGACTGGTAGCGCTGGACGTTTGGTGGTGGTGGGTGACCGAGGCCTCGTTACCACTTCACCTTGAGCTGTAATCCTATGGCCACGCGGGGGCGCACTGCGCCCCCTATTTGTTCTACTAACTGTGAGAGTCGCCTTCACGCCCTGAGGTATTCAGTCAGGCGGAACCTCATACCTCGATAAAGCTGCCTATTCTTAGCCCTAAATACCTTGAGTTGACCCATATCAACAGCAAGGACTTATGTTTGTTGGATACTTGTTCAACCTTTCTTTTTATCGAAATGGAGGGTATTGCAATGGATATGATGAAGTATTGTTTCGGTTCAAAAGGAAAGCCTGACTTTGAGAAAATGATGCATTTTATGGAGCATCACAACCGAGCGAGAAAGCTGGATGCTATCGGTTGGGCACTGTTTTTCATTTGGGTTGGTGTTGCCTGGATATCTAATGTCGGACTCGGTGTTGGATTGTCGGGGGTGGCGGTGATAATCCTGGGGATGCAGGCTATACGTTGGTTATCAGGAATTAAACTGGAAACTTTCTGGATTGTTGTCGGAATCGGATTCGGAATCGGGGGTCTGTGGGAATATTTCGATGTGCAAACGCCACTAGCGCCCATAATTCTTATTATCGCCGGTATTGCATTATTGGTTTCAGTTACCTGGTTAGGTCGCAAGCATTCCCGTCATCATACCCATCCTAAAGAGAGCCATGAATGAGATAGGGTTGGTTATGTAACCTTTGATTGTTCGAGTCGGTTGCGCAATTGATGCGTCAAGTGTTTCGGAGGTAGGGAAGTATGCATACCATCAATACCTGGATAGACCAGCATTACAGGTTAATCATTTACTCGCTGGCATTCGTGGTGGTGTTTTTCGCAGCGTCTTGTACGTTTCACGATGTTATAGCTGTCTGCCATTACATCTTCGGTTGTGACCATCTCATGCATTTAACAGGTTGATCAACGAGTGGTATTAATTCTATGAAGATTTACAGTTCCCCGATATGTCCATTTGTTCAGCGGGTGAACGCAGTCCTGGAAGCCAAGGGTGTTCACTACGAAATCGAGTACGTCGATTTGATGAATCTGCCCGATTGGTTCCTCAAAATCTCGCCCAATGCTGAAGTTCCAGTTTTGGTTACCGATAATAACGTTGCGCTCTTTGAGTCGTTTGCAATATGCGAGTATCTGGAGGAGATGTACTCCCCTAAATTACACCCAAGTGATCCAGAAAAGAGAGCATTGCATCGCGCATGGGCACGACAGGCGGCTACACAGTACCTGGTGCAGTGTAGTACCCAGCGGTCCGCAACCAGGGAGATTCTGGAGGAGAAAACGGAGAATTTTGTTCGGCTATTTGCCAAGGTGGATAAAGTACTTGGGGATGGCCCTTTTTTTGACGGCGAACGGTTATCTATGGTCGATATAGCATGGATTCCGGTACTCCACAGGTGTGATCTAGTTAAAACCTACACCGGATTCGATTTTCTGAACGGTTACCCCAAGATCATTAAATGGCAGCAGGCTTTATTGAATACGGACGCTTTGCAGAAATCGGTTCCAGATACATTTGAAGAACACTTCGTTCAATTCTATCTCAATGAAGAGCGTTATCTGGGGCGATTGATGAATGCAGGTGGCGAACAGGCTGTGGGTTAAGGGCGTGTAATGTGGGGACATGGTTATGGACAAAAAAACGCAGGAACTAATCGCTATCGGTGCTGCAGTTACCGCAAATTGCGTTCCCTGTTTCAAGTTTCACTTCAAAAAAGCACGCGAAGAGAATGCAAGCGATGATGAAATTCGAGAATCGATACGTGTCGGAAGAATGGTTAGAAAAGGAGCCGCTAAAACATGGGATGACGAAATCGGGTCGTTGTTTGGCTGATTTGCAGGTTCTTTTTATCTTGTGCGGGCGCTGCAACGCAGTAACCAGGTAACTGATGCAGGACGTTAGCCGGAGGTAAGGGTATTTCTCGTAAATCGAGGCTCGAACATGGGCACACTGTCCCACCAGGAAGCGAGGCGAACGTACGATCGAATCGGCTCGTTGCAGGACTCGCAGCGGTTCTACGAGGACCAGGCCACTTCGTTGGTCCTGCAACACGGAGATTTCACTTCCGCGGAGTCCGTATTCGAGTTCGGCTGTGGAACCGGTCGCTTCGCGCTGCGCCTGTTCGAGGAATATCTGTCTGACACAGCCAACTACCGCGGAGTAGACGTAAGTCCCAGAATGGTTCGACTGGCCCAATCCCACCTTGCACCACACTCGGCGAGAGCGGAGGTGATTCTTACCGAGGGCGAGCCTCCGGACGGGGAACCCTCCGAGTCCTACGATCGATTTGTATCAAACTACGTCTTCGATCTACTATCCCACGACGACATCCGGGCAGTACTTCGAGAAGCTCATCGAATGCTCCGACCGAACTGTTTACTTTGCTTGTCAGGCATTTCCAGCGGGACCGGTTTTATCTCAAGGATCGTGGCGAGCGCGGTGAGCCGGATACAGTCTATTCGCCCCTCTCTGGTGGGCGGTTGTCGCCCCGTCGACCTCTTGCCGTTTCTGCCGAAGTCGAAATGGCAGGTGCGTCACCACTCGAAGGTCGTGGCTTTTGGTATTTCATCCGAAGTCCTGATAGCGAAGCGGTGTTAGAGGTGCGGCCTCGCAAACCCAGGCAGTCGGGTCAGCAAAATTTTACGAGAGTCGTTGAGCAAGAGTGTGTCTCGGTCGGATTGAGCGGTTCAATTAAAATTATTAGGCGCCCGCTTTCCATGAGCAAGGCCACCATCCAGGATAGTTGAAATTTCGCAACGGCCTTGAAACCAGCCCTGATTTCTCGCAAAGGCGTAAGCAAGGGCGACGCTTTCAGCCTGCGCTACGACCCTCCCTGCGACTCGATATTTTTCCTTGCCGCATATGCGTGGCAGTCCGCCCCACGGAAACAGTTTCGATCACCATAGCAGCAACCGGAAGCGAGATGCTATCCTTGGTTTCGCACAGGCTATCAGAAATTCGACTTGCGAAAATCGACCATTTACGGATTACGTCGTTATTGCACCGGGATACTGGTGGCGACTTCGCTTTTGTTCGCGCCCCAGGGCACCGCCGCGGCCGCCGGGGAGCGTGATCTGCGCGCCGAGATCGAGCAAAGGATCAACCTGACCCGCAGTTACCTGGAGTCGAAGGCAGCGACGAAAATCGACGAAACCGGTAATTCGCAATCCCGGCAATTACTGCAGAAATCGAGGGAATTGCTACAGCAGGCTATCACGGAGCTCGAGCAAGGCAGTCTCGAAGCCGCGCAGGAAAAAGCCAACCTGTCGCTGCAGACCTTCACCGCGGCCGGTGCCGCCAGAATGAAAAAGACGGTGAGCGCGGAAGCCCAGACGGCCCAAATCGGCGCCATCCGCGCGGAAATCGACGCCTACCTCGATTCGTTTACCGCGGCCCTGGCCGAAAAGGGCCCGTCGATGGCCGGGTTGCTGGATCGGCAATATATCGTGGACCTGATGGCGGGCGCCGAACAGGCGCAATCGGTGGGTGATTATGCCGGCGCCAGGTCGGCATTAAACCAGGCGAAGCAGTTGACCGTCGCCGCGTTGATCAAGATACGCAATAACGAAACGGTGGTTTACAGCGTCGAATTCCAGACCCCGGCCGACGAATTTCGCTACGAGCGGGAGCGTTACCGGGAATACACGGCGCTGGGGCAGAAGCTGCTGGATAGCGGGGAGCTCGAGGCGTCGCGCTTGCGAATGTTCGAGCAACTGCAGAACCATGGCGAGCGCCTGAACCAGGAAGCGCTGTCGCTGGCCGGCGAAGGCGACTTCGAAACCGCCATCAGTCGCATGGAACTGGCGGTCGAAAAACTGGTGCAGGGGCTGCGCCTGCTCGGCGTCACGCTGTGATGCCTCAGGTGACGCGAATCACCGCCATCATGCCGGCGCGCGCGTGGCCGAGAATATGGCAGTGAAATAACCAGTCGCCGGGGTTATCGGCGACGAATGCCACCCTGGCCGATTCCTCCGGCCCGAGCAACACCGTGTCCAGCCACTTACCGGTTACCTCGCGGTCGCGCGAGTGCTCCAACACCTTGAAATGGTGCCCGTGCAGGTGCATGGGATGGGGCCAGGCCGAATGGTTCCTGAAATCCAGCACCACGGTTCTGCCGCGCCTGACACTGAACAGGGGGGGATCGGCATAGCCGGTGCTGACGATTTCGTTGATCGCCCACATCTTGCCGAGCAGGTAAAGCCGTGTCATTTCCAGCCGCTGGTCACCGAATTGCGCATTCCCGAGCTGACCCAGGTCACCGCCCGCCAGCTCTATGCGCTGTAACAGCGGGTCGCCGAGATCGGGTTCGGGAATGCGGTTGCGCGGCAGCCCTGGGTATTCTTCGCCTCGCGCCTTCCGTGGCCCGGTCTCTGATGCATAGGCCAGGCTGGTCAACTGCGCGGGCGATTGCGGGTAATAGGCGTCGAGTACCGAGTATCGCTGCCCGGGCTCGCCGGTCATATCGAGCATCAGGTCGATACGCTGTGCCGGCCCGATGACAACCGGCCCGCCCGGTTCGTAGGGGTCGTGCGGCTGGCCGTCTCTGGCGATGACCAGGGTGCGGTGGCGCTGGAAGCGCAGCGCGAAAACCCTGGCGTTTGCGGCGTTGATCAATCTCAGGCGGATGCGCTCCCCGGCCATGACGCGGAGCGCTTGCGGAATCTTGCCGTTGATCGTTACCGTGTTGCCCAGCCGCCCGGCGCGCGCCAGGTCGCGGGGATTGTCGAAATCCGAAATGATCTGCGCCTTCTGGTCCAGCTTCCAGTCGTCGAGCACCCACACCAGGTCACGGTCCACCGGGGGGGCGTCACGCTCCTCGACGATGATCGGGCCATACAATCCGCGCCCCACCTGCTCCGCGGTATTCATATGGGAGTGATACCAGAAGGTGCCCGCATCCGGCGGCGTAAACCGGTACCGGAAAGTCTCGCCCTCGGCGATCGGCGGCTGGGTCAGTATCGGCACGCCGTCCATCGGATTGGCGATGCGCAACCCGTGCCAGTGCACCGTGATGCCCTGCGCTAACCGGTTGGTGACCTCGACCG
>JAOTTY010000110.1 GCA_029864185.1 Gammaproteobacteria bacterium | reverse complement strand
AGCACGCAAGCCTCGGAACCCGCTTTCGACTATGACCGGGCGTTTGCCGTCAGCCAGGCGGCAATCGGTGCAGGCCTCGGCAATCATCGGTTCACGGATATCGATGGCAGGACGATAACGCTGGACCAGTTTCGTGGCGAACCGCTGGTACTCGGCATGATCTACACCAGTTGTTACCAGGTATGCCCGATGACAACCCGCCACCTCGCCAAGGTCGTGCAAAAGGCGCATGACGCACTCGGAGAGGACAGTTTTGCGGTCGCGCTGGTCGGCTTCGACAGCGCGGTCGATACCCCGCCCGCGATGCGCTATTTCGCCCGCCAGCAGGGCATCGACGGCGCGGGCTGGCACCTGTTGAGCGGCACCCGGGACAGCGTCGAGTCCCTGTCCGACGATCTCGGATTCCAGTACTTCCCGTCTTCGAACGGATTCGACCACCTGATCCAGGCCAGCATCATCGATGCCGAGGGTCGCGTTTACCGGCAGGTATACGGGCAGGTTTTCGACACACCGCTGCTGGTCGACCCGTTGATCGAACTGGTGCTGGGACGCCCGGCGCCAAAACGGTCGTTACTGGAAAACCTGGGCGCCAGGATAAAACTGTTCTGCACCACTTATGATCCGGCGCGCGACGGCTACTATTTCGACTACTCGCTGTTTCTGGGCATGCTGATCGGCGCTTCGATCATCCTGATTACCGCGAGCTTCGTGATACGCGAGTTGCGCAAACGCTGACGCTGCTGTCCGGGCGGTGGTCCGCCGGCATCTGGTTCACCAGGCCTCGGGGCATGCGCGCCGGCAGCGATTGCCCGTTACGAATCCGATTTGATATTAGTCAGATCGGTTTGGCCCTGCTTCGGCTAGAGTCGGGTTTTCGGCCAGCTTTCCTTAATATTGAAGAGACGACGAATACGTGTTGGTTAATCCCGTTAAACGCACCTACCTCGCGCTCGAGTCCTGGTTCAATCTCTCGTTCGGCAGCGAGTGGAATCCGTTATACCACCTCGGCACGCTGTCATTTTTCCTGTTCTGGGTCGTGTTGATCAGCGGCATCTACCTGTTCATCCCGTTTCACGGCAGCCTCGACGGCGCGCACGCGTCGATCGAGTACATGACGCACCAGCAGTGGTACGCGGGCGGCGTCATGCGCAGCCTGCACCGTTATGCCTCCGACGCGGTCATCGTTACGGTGCTGCTGCACCTGTTCAAGGAATTCGCGTCGGGCCGCTATCGCGGTTTCCGCTGGTTCTCCTGGGTGACCGGGATACCTACGCTATGGATGGTGGTAACGCTCGGGATAACCGGGTACTGGCTCGTCTGGGACGAAATGGCGCAGTACGTCGCGGTGGGCTCGGCGCGGCTGATGGATGCGCTGCCGATTTTTTCGGGGGCGATGACGCGAAATTTTATTTCCGGCGGCATGTCTGACCGCTTCTTCATCCTGATCGAATTCCTGCACCTGCTGGGTCAGCCTTTGTTGCTGGTGTTCATGCTGTGGCTGCACGTGAAACGCCTGTCCAACGTCAACATAAATCCGCCCCGGGGACTGGCCGCAGGTACCTTCGTCGCGCTGCTGGCGTTGTCGCTATTCGAGCCGGCGACGAGCCACGCGCCCGCCAATCTCGCGCGTGTGCCGCAGGAAATTCACATCGACTGGTTTTACCTGAACGTGTACCCGCTGCTCGAAATATGGCCCGCGCAACGAATCTGGATGCTGACCATCGGTGTCACGCTGCTGCTGATGATGATGCCGTGGCTGCTACCGAGGCGGGACGGACCCAAGGCGGTGGTTGACCTCGAGCACTGCAATGGCTGCGGTATCTGTTTCGAGGATTGCCCGTTCGAAGCGATCACGCTGCGGGCGCGCAGCGACGGTGCGCGATATGACCACGAGGTGGTCGTCGACCCCGCGCTGTGCGGCGCCTGCGGTATCTGCGCGGGTTCCTGCCCGGCGTCCAACCCGTTCCGCACGCCGCGTGGCGAACTGAAGACCGGTATCGATATGCCGCAGCTGCCGGCGAACGAAATGCGCCGCCGGGTGCGGGCAACCATCGGCTCGATGCATGGCGAACTGAAGATACTTTTGATCGGTTGCGAGCACGGGTTGAACGTCGAGCGCCTCGACGGCTCCGAGGTGCGCGGTATCCGCCTGATCTGCAGCGGCATGCTGCCGCCGACGCTGGTCGAGTTCGCGTTGAAGCACGGCGCCGACGGCGTCATGGTGGTCGGCTGCCGACAAAACGACTGTTACTTTCGGTTTGGCAATCGCTGGACGCGAATGCGTTTCGCCGGCGAGCGTAAACCGATTCTGCGCGCCCGCGCGGAACGCGAACGCATCCTGATACACGGCGCCGCGGAACCGGATATCGATGAAATCGAGCATGACCTTGGCGAGTTTCGTAAACGCCTGCGCGAACTCAGACCTATCGACGCGGCTATATCCACCTGAGGGTCGAGCGCGTGGTTGAAATCAAGAATAAACCGGTTCGTATCCTGTTGCAGGCTTTCAATTACGGCCTGTTCATGGCGTTGATCTGGTATTTCGCGAGTGCGCCATCGGTGCGCATTCTCGCCGAGGACGAGGCGATGATCACAATCGCCTTTGCCCACGCGGGGCAGTTGCGCGAGCCTTGCAGGCGCCTGAGTCAGCAGGAACTCGACGAACTCGCACCCAATATGCGCAAGCTCGAGGATTGCCCGCGCGAACGCTCACCGGTCACGATAGAGGCGCGACTCGACGGCGAACCGTTTTACAGCGCGTCGCTGCCGCCGCCCGGATTGTTTGGAGATGGCGGGGTCGATGTTTTTCACAGCGCCAAAGTTCCGGCGGGTACGCATCACCTGAGCCTGAAGATGAACGACAGCGTGCGCTTCGAGGGTTTCAACTATAGTCTCGAGCGCGCGGTCAGGGTCGACCCGGCGCAGATTCTGCTGGTCAGTTTTCAGTTGGAGCGGGGTTTCGTGCTGAAGGACGGATTGGAGTGACGAGCCTGGCCGCCGCGGGCTTATCCGATCTGGCGGCAATGGGTCTCGCGCAAAAACAGGCTCGCAACCAGGGCTGCCAGAGTCAATGCCAGCAGGCTGCCAAACGCCGTGGTGTAGGCCTGGTCGGAATAAACGCGCGCGCCGTCTAGCATCGCGCCGTCCCAGTGCAGATCGAGCAGCCAGCCGATCAGCGGTTGCATCACCGCGCCCGAACCGACGATGCACATGTTCATCAGCCCGAGCGAAGTGCTGCTGTAATTGATATCGTTGAGCTCCTTGACCGAGCCGAAGCAAACCGTCATCGCGCTGCCACCGGCACCGACGGTAAAGATCAGCGCCATCAGCAGCGTCGTGCTGCGGGGGGTCGCGTAAATCAGCGTCGTCAGCGCGACCAGCGTGACGAATGCGCCGGCAAGCAGGATAAGGTTGCGCCGGCCGATGCGGTCGGATGCCCAACCGCACAGCGGAGACAGGATGGCCCAGCCGACGAAAAGCATCGACGTGATGCCGGCAGCCTCGGTGGCGGTGTAACCGTGCACACTGTTGAGCCAGGGGACGCCCCACAGGCCGCCGAAGGCGAGCATGGTCGAAGCCATGCCGAATCCGATAATCGAGCATATCCAGGTTTGCGGGTTGATCGTGACCGCCCGGAGGCCTTGCATGATGCCTCGACGTGGCCCCGGATGCCGCTGTTCACGCGAGCGTTTCGGAACCAGGAGGAACAGCAGCACCGCGAGCAGCAGCGCAACCGCCGCCAGCACGTTGATGGTGCCGCGCCAGCCGATCGCCTCTACCATCAGGCGCAGCGGTGCCTGCCCGAAGATGCCGCCGCTCATGCCGGCGGTCTGCAGCAGGCCCGCCAATAGCGCGTACTGCGACGGCTTGAACCAGTAACCCGCGATCGCCAGCGTGCCGACGAAACCGAAGGCGACGGTGCCGCCGATCAGCGCGCGGCCGATCGACGCCGTCAGCAGCGAATCGCTGAGTGCGAAACCGACCGACGCCAGCGCGCACAGCGCCGCGGCAAAGCTCATCAGCTTGCGCGGACCGAAATGGTCGGTCAGCATGCCCACCGGCAGCTGGATCGACGCGTAGGCGTAAAAATAAAACGCCGACAGCGATCCCAGCGCAGCGCCGCCGACTGCGAACTCGCTCATCAGCTCGCCGGTCATGACGCTGGGCGAAACCCGTTGCACGAAGGCATAGGCAAAGAACAGCGTCCCCAACGTGAACGCAACGATTGCCTGGGAGCGGCTTATGCAAGCAGCTGCGGGTGTGGACATGAATGAACTTCGATTGAAAAAGGCAGCTTGCTAAGTTAACAGGATCCCGCGGAAAGCCAAGCAATCATTCCGACCGATAATTACCGGTTAACACAGGCCGTAAAAAGGAACAAAAGCTCGCCGAGGAAAAACACCAGGCACCTGGTCCCGAAGCGATAACCACTGATTGTTGCCCATCGAGTCGATTTCAGGCCATGTTTCAGCGGACTGAGCCGAATTTCTGCCAACTGCTAGCCCTGGGATAGCTGTGACTGCACCAGCTCCACCCAGAAGTCCGCGCCGACGTTCAGTATTTCGTCGTTGAAGTCGTAGTTCGGGTTGTGCAGGCTGCAGCCGCCGATACCCTCCTCGCCGTTGCCCAGCAGGATGTATGCGCCGGGTTTTTGTTGCAGCATGTAACCAAAATCTTCCGACGTCATTACCGGTCGGCCATTGCCGACCACCCGTTCCTCGCCAACGACGGCCTCTGCCACGCGAGCGGCAATCCCGGCTTCTGTCGGCGTATTGATGGTCGGCACGAAATTGCGGTGATAGTTGAACTCGTGATCGACCCCGTGGGCCGCACATACCCCCGCGACGATACGCGCCATGGTCGCTTCGATGTGGTCCTGGACCCGAGAAGTCAGCGAACGGGTGTCGCCCTTCAACACGACCCGCCCCGGCACCACGTTGACGGTGCCATCGGTGACGAACTCGGTGAACGAGACCACGGCGTGGTCCATGGGGTTCAGGGTACGCGCGACCAACGACTGCATCGTGACTACGACCTCGGCCCCGGCCACGATCGGATCCCTGCCCAGGTGCGGCATCGCGGCATGGCAGCCGGTTCCGTTGATAACGATTTCGAAATTATCCTCTGCCGCCATCATCGACCCCGGGCGCACCGCAAAATTTCCGCTGGCGAGCGATGGAAAATTATGGATCGCGTAAACGTCGTCCACCGGGAAACGTTCGAACAGGCCGTCGTCGATCATCGCGCGGGCGCCGTCGCCATGTTCCTCCGCGGGCTGAAAAATAAACACCGCCGTGCCGTCGAACTCGCCGTGGTCGGCGAGATGCCGGGCGGCACCCAGCAGCATCGCGGTATGCCCGTCGTGTCCGCAGGCATGCATTTTGCCATCGTGCTCGGAACGGTAATCGAAGCTGTTTTGCTCGTGGATCCTGAGCGCATCCATGTCGGCGCGCAACCCGATCGAGCGGGAACCGTCGCCGCGTTTCAGAAGCCCGACCACGCCCGTGTTGCCGACGTTGCGATGAACCTCGAGACCCCACGACGACAGCAGATCGGCAACCATGCCGGCGGTGTGATTCTCCTCGAATGCAAGTTCGGGATGGCGATGAATCTGGTGACGCCAGGAGCGCATCTCGTCGAACAGCCTGTGCGTATGGTCGGTTAGAATCCGCATCAATTACTTGCCTCGGCCTCGGCCAAAAACGTTATTATATCCATAGTCTCCAGCCAATTCGATCCAGACCCGGCAACACGACATGTTCGCTAACAGAATCAATGCATTGAGATCCCGAATGCGGGAACGGGATATCGACGTCGCGCTGATTACCGACGAGGACTCGGTATATTATTTCACCGGATACTACGATTACCTGCATATGGATTTCGGGCGCCCAACCATCCTCGTGGTGAATCGCGATGACGAAACGCTGCTGGTCACGCCCGCGATCGACTACAACTCCGCCCTGGATAAAGCCAGGGTCGATCGTATCGAAGCCTGGAACGACGGCAGGGGCAGGGAGTGGCGCGAACATTTGCCGGCGGTGGTGAAAGGTAAGGCCCGGATCGCGCTAGAGCCGCAGCAGATGCCGCCCACGGTAAGACAATACCTGGACGAACTACTCGCCGGACATGCGTTCGAAAATATCGCGTCGCTGATTGCCGAGATGCGCATGATCAAGTCCGACGAGGAGCTGATGCTGGCGCGCCATGCAGGTGAGGTGGCGATGGCGATGATGCAGGCGGGTCGCGAAGCAATCGCTCACGGCGTACCCGAATTCGAGGTGGCGCTCGCCACGTCCACGGCGGGCACGCGCAGATCGGCGGCATTGTTGCGGGAACATTACACGGATGCCGGTATGTCGCCAAACACCCATTTCCTGCAGATCATGGCCTCGGGGGAGCAGATCACGCGAACCCACCATCGAGCCAGCAACCGTGTCATGCAACGCGGCGAGCCGGTGTTTCTTTGTTTTTGCGGTATGACCAACTTTCACCGCTTCAAGCTGGGATTCGATCGCACCTTCTGGATAGATACGATGGCCGACGAATCCCAGGCTGCCGTTTATCAGGTTGCACTAGACAGCCAGGCCGCGGCCCTGGCAGAACTGCGGCCTGGCGTGACCGCCGAGGCCGTACATGCCGCCTATGCCGACGTGATTCAGTCGGCAGGATACGAGTACCCGTTTCGCTGCGGGCGCGGCACCGGATTCAGCTTCCTGGAAAAGCCGCAACTGGTCGTGGGTGATCAGACCGTATTGCAGCCCGGCATGGTGCTGGCAGTAGACGGATCTGTAAGCACCGACCGATTCCGTGCCCAGGTCGGCGACAGCTTCATCCTGACCGAGGATGGCTACGAAGCCATTACTTCGCATCCGAAAATACTGGAAGATGTCATCGTCCACTGATTTTGGGACATCTGTGAAACTCGAAATCCGAAGCCGCCCAAACCGGATTTTAATTACCGGAGAGTCGTTCCATGTCGTTGACGGAATGCCTTAGCGCCGCAGCGCCTCGCGCTGCTGCGCGCCACTCGCAAATTCCACCTCGGTCTCTGCGTCGTCCACCGCGGCGAATTCGCTGGCGACCGCGAGCAGGTCGTTGATGACATGTATGCGGCCGCCGATCATTATCGGCTGCAACGGGTTCACGAATCCCTCGGCGAAAGGCCGCAGCGATTTGTTCTTCACCAGGTAGGTGCCGTTGGTCGAGTCGAGGTCGCGCAGATAAATCTTGCCCCTGACGATACTGAGCTCGGCGTGTTGCTTGCTGGCGGTGGCCGAATCGATGTAGATATGGCCTTCGCGTCCGAGAATGAAACTCCGACCTTCCATATGCGCGAGGTTGATGCCCGACCTGATTTTCATCTCGACTTGCTCATTGCGTCCACTCGGTATTTTTACTGGCGTATCGCGAGCCTCGAGTCAGGCCCGGATCGTCGTGGATAGACATTAATGTTAGATGATTGCGGGCATAATTTATATCGAAAAATTTACACTTTTCGGGGCTCTATTGGCAAAAAACGGGTCACATTACCGGATCGAGCCTCGATTTTACGCCTCGAACAGGCATCGGCAGCGAAGGAGCAAAAACTTTCAAATCGACGAAAATGAGATGTGGAGAGGCAATTTACATTCCCTCCATCCCCATTTCGGCTAGTCCTGAGGGAAGCCTGCATGCTCAAAAACGGTCCCCCAACTCCCTAACCGAGTTTCATGGTTCGGACAGTTGCAGATATTAGTAAAGCAATAAAATCCCGCCCGGTCTGCAGGGCTGTATTTGAAACAACTGGAAAATACTAATGTGCTTCTACTCGTCTGCCAATACCAGACAATCCATATTCAGCAGAGCGCAATGCTTGTGCCCTCAAGGGGGTAAATGAGCAGCGTCTCGAAGTCATCCCTCTTCAAATTCTTCCCGGGCTGCTTGAAACCCTTATCCTAAGCTACTTCACTCGCCGTATTATTCTGCATCTCGTGAATCTTGTCGCGGATTTCCTTAAAGCTGTGATGGCTCTCATGTCGAGCTGCCGGGGTCAGGAAGGACTCCAGTTTTTTTACCAGTCTGTAGGGATTTTGCTCGTAACGGATGGCTATCACCCCGTCCGTAATCAGTTTCTGGATCAACAGTTCATTCTGGGTTTTCGAATGTAAATTTTCCGCCATCGGAATCAGCAGAAAATTACTCAACACAATGCCGTACAGCGTCGAGGTGAGAGCGACGGGAATGGATTTTATGATTACATCTGGATCGCCAATACCCGATAACATGGCAATCAAACCAATGACGCTACCGGCGACACCGAAAGCGGGTGCCAGCCTTGCTGCGTGGCGTATCAGCCTTTCATGCTGGATGCGGCGCTGCTTAAAATAATACATCTCGGTCTGGAGAATATCGCGCATCTCCTCCATACGGTAATTGTCCATCAACAGAGAGAGGGTGCGCTTGAGGTAACTAACGGTGGTGGTCTCCTCGGCATCCTCCAGGGCAATCATTCCTTTGCTGCGCGAGCGCACCGACAACTCCATCAGCAGTTCGATAATCTGCTCATGGGTGGGAAGCTCGATACGGTAGGCATTCCAGGCTACCCCGCAGGCGATCCCGATATTTCTGGCCGGATAGCTTAGAAACATGGCGCCCAACAAACCGGATAACACGATAACCAGGCCGAGTAGATTAAAAAAAAGCTCTGTATTTTCGCCAAATGTGAAACTGCCGACAAAAATCAGCGTAAATAAGATAACAGCCATTAGGTTACTTTTAATCATGGTTTGGCTCCGCTTAATGGGTCACCGATTTCCCGGGTGATAATTATTTCCACGCGTCGGTTCTGCGCTCGCGCCTGGTCATCGGCATTGGGCATCAGGGGGTCGAACTCCGAACGTCCCATAACGGTAAATCGATAGGGATCAACACCTCCCTGATCTACGAGATAGCGAACCACGCGGGCCGCCCGGCTTACCGATAATTCCCAGTTGCTGGGGAATTCTGTCGTGTTGATAGGGTAGTCATCAGTGTGTCCAACAACGTGCACCTGATATGGCGTCTGCTTGATGACCTTGGCCAAATTCGTCAGGAATTGCCGCATATCCCTGCGCAGGTCGGCTTTGCCCAACTCGAAGAACATTGGTCCCTGCACGCTGACTTTGACCGACTGATCCTCCAGTATGACAATTTCCACATTCTCTATCTGGGCCTCCCTGACTGCCTGTTGACTGCGTTCGAATACGTTAATTCGCATTAGTGGTTCAAAGCTAAGATGCTTTGTGCCTACGGGATCTGGCACTTGCTCCGTTTCCACCCGAGCGACAGGCTGTACCACCGGCTCCGGTACCTGGCTTTCCAGCGCCTGGGCGGTCAACAGCGCGGCAAATAGAACGAACATCACCATCATCAGATCCGACCAGGGGACCGACCAGTGGTTGGTGTCGCTGTCGTCTATAAACTCCTCGCCGACGAAAAGATTGTCATCAATAAATCCGTTACCAGGCACCGCCTCGCTGAGGCGTACCGGCGAGAAATCAAACACCTTTGCCGCAACCGGGGTCTCCGTTTCGGGCTCTGGTTTACCCTGTTTCTTATCTGGTTGTTGTTTCATTGGCTCAGATATCATTGGTTAACGCTGCCTTCCGCCACGCGACGCCTAGGCGCAAAACAGGCCGGGGAATATCTTCCCTGACCGGCAATAGTCTTCAGTGCCCTGTGTATCGGCAGATGTCGGCAAAAATTTATCCGTTCCTCCGCTATTGCACCGATATTTACGAAAAGAGGCTGTTTTCAGGGGTTGCAATCGGCGCTTAAGTTTCGATTCAAAGTATTCGCTTTGGGTCGATATTGACCCGGAAATGAATTAATTAAGGGCCGATTTCTGCGGATGGAATCCTCAATTGGCCGGGCCAGGTGGCAAACTGCGGCCATTTTCGGTCGTTTCATCCAAATCCGGAATCCATAGTTGAATCTGCACATAAAGCAGGTCGGGAACGACCACGGCAACCTTGCGGGCGAGACTCTGGAGTGATCGTATTCAGGATAAGGGTCCAGGTACTGTGGACCGGTTGACTGGCTGTAACGGCTGACTGTCTAGTAGGGGCGCTCCCGAATCTTTAATCTAAACAGAATCCGCGATAGCAGCAGTTCCCCGGCAAAGAAGATCGCAACCGCGGCAAGCGCCGTTGCCAAATCCAGGTTTAGTGCGTGCCAGCATACCAGCATGGGCAGTATCGACTCGGGCAGTTGGTCGAGCCCCAATGCCCGGCTGCTGGGCGGGAGGCCCAGCCGGCGTTTAATAAAACTGGAGGCGAGATCGCCGCACATTGAAGCCAGCGCAAACTGCATCCCGACTATCATCGGAATACCCGTCAGCATGGCGCCCGCCGAAGTTGCCAGGATCGAAGACACTATCCCCCGAATCGTTTTCGAGGCCCCGAACAGGGGGCGCCCGTCGACGAATTTATTGCCGCAGTCGAGCGGAAGTGCCAGCCTGGTTCCGAGGATTCGTTTGGCGACGACCGGACTGCCGTTGGCCAAAAACAGCAGTAAAAGTATTTTGAACGTCAACAATTCGTTTTACGGCGCCTGGTAAAAGCGTCGACAGTCAATTTACCATAAGTCCTGAAAGATCAATTAAGTAAACTGTCCCCGCAATTTCGTCAACTCAGCAACTGTGGCATGAACAGGGATGCCAGGCTCAGCACCAGGAAAAATCCCGCCATATCCGTAACCGTCGTCAACAGTGGTCCGGCCGCCACCGCCGGATCGATGCCGAGGTGTTTCAGCATCAACGGCACGGTGCCGCCGATCGATACCGCGACCAGCGTGTTTATAGACAGTGCGAGCCCGATCACCAGGCCGAGGAAAGCGCTGTCTTTCCAGACCCAGGCCACGATTCCAATCAGTATTCCAAGCGCGATGCCGTTGATGATGCCGACGCTAAGCTCCTTTCTCAGGACGTGAAAAAGATCGATCGGACGGGTCAGCCCCAGCGACAATTCGCGCATGCTGACACCCACGGCCTGGTTGCCCGAGCAACCGCTCATATCGGACACCATTGGCAGGAACACGGCGATCGCGATTACCGCGGCAAGCGTTTCCTCGTAGGCCGAGATCACGCTAGCCGCGATGATGTTGAGCACGATATTGGATGACAGCCAGGCCAGCCTGCGGCGTGAACGCAGCCAGGTCGGCATCGAACGCAGCTCGTCGCCGATCTGCTGACGCGACAGGCTCTCGTGCTCGGCGCGTTCGAGCTCGGCTTCGGCGACTTCGAGTCGCGACACGACACCGAGCAACATACCCTGTTCATCGACCACCGGTATGCCGAGAAATGGGTTGTCATGAAATAGCTCGGCCAGCGCCTCCTGGTCCGTGTCGGGCAGTACCGAGATCGGGGTGCTCATAATGTCGGACAGCAGTACGCTGCGCTTGCTGCGCAGCATGTCGCGCAGCGACACCACGCCGATCAGTTTTCCCGACTCGTCGATGACATAAGGATGCTGGCCGCGGTGTCGCTCGAATTCCTCGTCACCCTCGATTAGCCTTTTCAGCACCGCTGCGACCGTATCGGAGACCAGGAAAGAAAACACTTCCAGCTCCATCAGGCCGCCTGCAGTGTCGGGATCGTACTGCGCCAGCATGCGAACGCTGTCGGCTCTCTCGCTTTCCATTGCCGACAGGATCGCTTCCGAGGCCTCGACCCCCAGGTCCTTGACGATATCGGCCTGCGTATCGGAATGCAGTTCCTCCATGATCTTCGCGGCCACCGAGGACTCGAGATCCTGGATCATCGTGATGGCGAGTTCGGCGGGCGCTTCTTCGATCAGTTCCGCTGCCGTCTCCGGGGTCAGCATCGAGATGAAACTGTCGCGGTCTTCCGATTCCATCTTCGAGACCTGGCGCAGCGCCTCGTTGCTGGAAATGGAGTCGACCAGCTCCGTCACCTGTTGCCTGTCCTCCGCCTCGATCGCTTCCTGCAGCGAAGTTTCGAGATTTTCGAGATCGGAGCTGATTTCTTTTTCGGTTGAGCCACTCATGACGATAGGATCCTTTCTGCTATCCGATCACCTGGGTAATCGGTACTCGTAAGACCAGTTTGCGACTGCCTGGCTCGGGTCGGCCAACGACAGGGTGCGGTTAATCTTACCGAAACGCGCGAGAGAAGTGACGTTTACGAACGATCGGCAGATCAAGTATAGAGACGAAGCGGGTGTTGCGCAGCCGTGGTCGTAAGTATTTTTTCGGCCTGCCGGCGGGGAGTGATTTAAATCCGGCTCGAGCCTTGCTGGGAATCAGTTTTTCAGGGGGCGGTCAGCAGCTCGATCGCCTTGAAGGAAGTCAGTGCAAGCACGAGGATGATGACGAAAAAATACAGCGTGCGCTGCTCGAATGCTTCACCTCGTATTTTTTCGATCCTGACCAGTATCCAGTCGGACAGGAAATAAAGGATTAGGCCCGCGAGCGTGTAGTAAACAAATTCCATCAGTAACCGGCCGGGGTATAGACGATGAAACCGAGGACATATATTGCCACGCCCGAAACAGATACATACAGCCATAGCGGCAGCGTCCAGCGAGCGACGCGCGGATGCCGGTCGAAGTTACCGCGCGCCGCAAACCACACGGTGGTTACAACCAGCGGCACGATAACCGCGGCGAGGATAATGTGCGAGGCCAGCAGCGTGAAATAGACCGGGCGAATCAGCCCCTCGCCGCTAAACGGCATATAGCCGACCCTTGCGTGATAGCTGAGGTAGGAGACCATGAAGATGCCGGAAATGACCAGCGTGGCGAGCATGCAGTTTCGGTGCGAGTTGCGCCGTCGGTTGCGGATGAAATAATAGCCCGCGCTTAACGTTACGGTAGCCGCCGCGTTCAGGGCTGCCTGAAATGGAGGCATGTAGGGGATCAATTCATCGAGCGTCATCAAGGTAATGCCTCGACATGAAGTCTGTGGAATTGCGATTCAATGGCTGGTGCCCGCGGAGCGGGTAATCTTGTTGTAAACGTTGTATTTGCCGACCGGCTTGTTCATCGGAATTCGCCTGACCTCCTCCAGCGTGTCGCCGTCGTAAACGATGACGGCCCCGTCATTATCCCAGATGCTGAGCAACGCATACCTGCCGTCGCGGGTGAACTCGACATGCGCTGAAGTTTTACCCGGTGCCGGCCGCAGGGTTTTGACGATTTTGAGGCTGTGCTTGTCGATGACGTGCATCGCGTCCCGGTCGGGCCCGAAGAATACGTCGACCCAGGCGTAGTTTGAACCTTCGTGGCTGCGCATGAAAAATCCGGGACCGAGCGTATCCAGCTTTTTAATCA
>JAOTTY010000109.1 GCA_029864185.1 Gammaproteobacteria bacterium | reverse complement strand
CGCCGAGTATCGAGCGCTAGTCATATGGTGCGAAACATTTGGCGAATTCATAACCGCCGCAAGCTACCGCTAGTCGAGTCGCGCATCGCCATAGCTGCAGATTCGAGCAACGGCAGTCGGCATCGGATCGCCAGGCGTTATATCGGCTAGTCTACAGGGCCCCAGAGAATTCGATCCAGGCTTTGCTCCGCCTCGACTTCGATGATTTTCGAGCCCTCGAAGCGTACGCCCTCCTGTTTGAGCAATTGTGCCTGTTCGCAGTAGGAACTGGATCCTTCTTCGAAAGCCAGGGTTCGATTCGAGCGCACCACGCGAAACCACGGCAGAGGTTCCGGCGATCGGCCCAGCGCCGCGCCCACCATGCGCGAATAGCGCGGAAACCCGGCGGCCCGGGCGACCTCCCCGTAGCCCATCACGCGGCCCGGCGGAATCGACGCCACAACCTGCCAGACGCGATGATCAAACTTGTCTCGAAAACGGCTCATGGCACCCGTCCTCATCCATAGCGGCAATAATCTAATTCTATTTTACTTTAAATATACTGGCTAAATTATTGAATAGATTATTATAATGTCGTCTCTCCATAATGCTCACGCTTGCTCAATTGCACGAGCCTGCGAACTTCCGACACCGCAACGCTGATCGTCTGGAAATCGCAGGTAATCATCGCGCTGAACTCTTTGAGAATACCGTCATAGCGCTGCAGTGCATCGGCATGATGCTTTTCCCAGATGGCCAGGGCCTTGGTGGTATGACGCTTGTTGTCGACGATCTGCAGCACCAGTTCGGTGAGGTTATGCTGATTGGCATGCAGGTCATTGCGCAAATTCAGGATGGCGAGATGATTCCAGTGATTGCGCACGATCGTCTTCGAAATGGCGTCCCGGATCCAGTGCAACTGCAGTCGTTCCGATAGCGCGTAAAACAACCTGGCGACGTATTCGGTGTCGCTGAACAGTTTCGTCTTGATTTCGATAATATCGAAAGCAGAAGCCATCGTAGTTTTTTCTACGAGCTCCTGGGCCAGTTCGGGCGGCAGCTTGTACTTGATGAAACGACGCCTGGTGGCGAGGTAGTTCTTGCGTGACTGCCCGATAATCACGTCGGAAATAACCTCGCGCAGTATCTTGACGTCTGTCTTGTAACGCTCGATCACGCTACTGACGTTGAAATCGGCGGGCTGATTGCGTAATAGCCAGCTGATCGAGCGCTCGAGCAGGCCGCTGACCGAGCGGAAGGCATCATAGCGATCCTGCTCGTTGACGACGTTGTCCTGTTTTTCCAGTTTTCTCCAGAGGTCGTAAAGCTCGAATACCTCGGTGCAGACCACGTACGCCTTGGCGATATCCTCGATGGTCGAACCGGTTTCCTCGCGGATCCGCGAACCAAAACCGATACCGATGTTGTTGGCGATCTGGTTGCTTAGTATCGTCGCGATAATTTCCTTGCGCAGCGGGTGCTGCAGAATCTCGTCGGCAAAGCGTTCGCGGATCAGTCTCGGAAAATAACCCAGCAGTAATTGGTCGTAGCATTCCTCGGTCAGCGACGATGCTCCCAGCAGCGCATTTTTATAAGTCAATTTGCTGTAGGAAAGCAGTATCGACAATTCCGGACGAGTCAGTCCCTGATTTTTCGCGATCCGATCGGTGATTTGCTTGTCGCTGGGCAGGTATTCCAGCCTGCGGTTCAGTATTCCGCCGGCTTCGAGGTGTCTCATGAAACGAGCGTGCTGGTACATATTGTTTGCGGCGTGCTTTTCGATGCTGTCTATGATCTGGGTTTGACGATAATTGTTGAGCAGGCACATCAGCGCCACCTCATCGGTCATATCCACGAGCAACTGGTTGCGATCCTTGTTGCTAAGACGCCCCGACTTGACCAGTCCGGATAACAGGATCTTGATGTTGACTTCCTTGTCTGAACAATTCACGCCGGCCGAATTGTCGATCGAATCGGTGTAGATCAGTCCTCCGGAAAGCGCGTACTCGATCCGACCCCGTTGTGTAACACCCAGGTTGCCGCCCTCACCAATCGCCCTGGCTCGCACCTGCCGTCCATTGATTCGAATCGCATCGTTGCTCTTGTCGGAGACATCGACGTCGGTTTCGCTGGTCGCCTTGACATAGGTGCCGATGCCGCCATTCCAGATCAGGTCAACCGGGGCCCTGAGGATATACACGATCAATTCGTTGGGCGTCAGGTTGGTCTCCTTGCAATGCAGCAAATGCCGCATCTCGGGCGTCAGGTCGATGCGTTTGGCGCTGCGTAGAAACACACCTCCACCCCTGCTGATCAGCTTCTTGTTGTAATCGTTCCAGGTAGACCGTGGCAAAGCGAACATCCGCTGACGCTCTTCGAAGCTCTTTTTTACGTCGGGGCTGGGGTCGATGAATATATGCATGTGATTAAAAGCCGCCACCAGCTGTATACAGGGCGATAACAGCATGCCATTGCCGAATACGTCGCCCGACATATCGCCAATTCCGATCACGGTGAAATTTTCCTTCTGGATATTTCTACCGAGCCCGCGAAAATGACGTTTGACGGATTCCCAGGCGCCGCGCGCGGTGATCCCCATTTTCTTGTGGTCGTATCCCTGCGAACCGCCGGAGGCAAAGGCATCGTCCAGCCAGAATCCGTGCTGTTTGGCGATACCGTTGGCGACGTCGGAAAATGCGGCCGTTCCCTTGTCCGCGGCGACCACGAGATAAGGGTCGGGGCCGTCGTGAATTCGCGTCTTGAACGGTTGTACGATATCGATGCCGACCCGGTTGTCGGTGAGTTCCAGTAGCGCGTTGATATAAAGCGAGTAACAGGTCTGGACCTCGCCGTAGATTTCAGAAGAGCGGAGATGCGAAATCTGCTTGGTGATGAAGCCGCCCTTGGAGCCCGCGGGCACGATAACCGCATTTTTTACCATCTGCGCTTTCATCAGGCCCAGCACCTCGGTGCGATAATCCTCACGCCGGTCCGACCAGCGGATACCGCCGCGCGCGACCAGGCCACCGCGCAAATGAATACCCTCGAAACGCGAAGTGTATACGTAAATTTCAAAACGCGGACTCGGCTTCGGCAGGTGTTCGATCTTCTGAGAATCTAACTTGAAGCTGATATGACCGCTGCCGTTGAGATCTTCCTGAAAATAATTGGTGCGCACGGTGGCATCGATCAGGTTGAGCAGGCGACTGTAAATCAGGTCATGGTCCAGCGACTCGATTCCCTGCAGTTTTTCCCGTATCTGTCCCATGATGCCGAGGTAGGCCTCGCGCTCGACTATTTCCGGATCGAATTTGGATAAGAAAGCATTTACCAGCAGCAGGGTTATATCGGGGTAGCTGTTGAGGGTTTCGATAATGTATTCCCGGCTGTGTGGGAAGCGAATTTGCTGCAGATAAGCGGTATAAGCTCGTAATATCTGAACGTTACGCGCCTTGATGCAGGCGCTGAAAAGCAGGCGGTTGAACGCGTCGTTCTCACTGCGCTGTTCCCAGATGCTTTCGAACATCTCGCTGAAGAAGCCTGGAATATTATCGGGATCGACATCGCAGATGTCGTCGCCTCGCTGCAGCGTGAAATGATTGATCCAGTAGTTCCGGTTGCCCAGCTTGATACGGTAGGGGCGTCCGATCAATACGTGCAGCCCCATCGATTCGAACATCGGCATGGATTGCGATAACGGGATCGAATCCTTGAGCGTGAAGAGCTTGATCGAGTAGTTTTTGGGGTCCCGGGAAATCCTGACCAGCCGCGCCTGGGCTTTGTTATCGTTGTTTATTGTTGCCAGCACCTCGAGGTCACTCAGCGCATCGCTTACCGAAAAGTCGCCCTGGTAATTTTCGGAGAAGCTTTCCTCGGTCAGTTTCAGCTTTTTAAGCGCAGGATCTACGTTGATTTTCTTGAATAACTGCGTGTACCATTTGTTCATTCTCGTCCCCCGTTATTATTATGCCCCGCGATATTGTAAACCGATTATAAAAATTTTTTTTGAATCTTTCGTGACAAAGCCGGTTAAAATGGCATTGTTATAGGTCATAGAAACCCGCCATGTCATCACCAAGATCGGTCATACCCCCGGTTTCCGCCGATCCTGCGAGGAGCAAGATCCGCGACAATTACCTCGCACAAGAGTCCCGGATTATTCGCGAGCTTATCGACGAAGCCGGTTTTTCCGAAAACCAGCGACGTGAAATCAGCGCCATGGCCGCCGATCTGGTGACGCGCGTACGCGCCAGCGGCAGCCCCAGCATGATGGAGAATTTTCTCGCCGAGTACGGGCTGACCACGCGCGAAGGGGTCGCGCTGATGTGCCTGGCGGAAGCATTGCTGCGGGTGCCGGATGCCGAGACAATCGATGACCTGATCGAAGACAAGATTTCGCCGGGTAACTGGGGTGAGCATCTCGGCCACTCCGGTTCGCCGCTGGTCAACGCATCGACCTGGGCTTTGCTGCTGACCGGCAAGATCGTCGCACCCGAGGACGAAAAAGGTTTGCTGATGACCCTGCGCGGCCTGGTTAAGCGCCTCGGTGAACCATTGGTGCGCAACGCCGTCGCGCAGGCGATGCGCGAACTGGGCAGGCATTTCGTGCTTGGAACCAGTATCGAGAAAGCCAGCAAACGGGCCAAGGCGCTGGAAAAGGAAGGTTATACCTACTCCTACGACATGCTCGGCGAGGCGGCCAGGACCGGGGCCGACGCACGGCGTTATCATCTCGCCTATTCCGACGCGATAACGGCGCTGGCCGCTGATTGCACGCATCGCAGCACCCGCGATAATCCCGGAATATCGGTCAAGCTATCGGCATTACATCCGCGCTATGAAATCGCGCAGTACGACCGCGTCGTCGACGAGCTCGTGCCGCGGGTCGAATCGCTGGCGATGCTTGCCTGCTCGGCCAACATGGGATTCAACATCGACGCCGAGGAGGCCGACCGGCTGGACATCTCGCTCGACGTTATCGAAGCCGTACTCGCCAATCCTGCGCTGCGCGGCTGGGACGGGTTCGGAGTAGTCGTTCAGGCCTTCGGCAAACGCGCCGCGGCGGTGATCGACTGGCTTTACGCGTTGACAAAGCGGCTCGATCGAAAAATCATGGTGCGCCTGGTCAAAGGCGCCTACTGGGATACCGAGATCAAGCGTGCTCAGGTGCTTGGCCTCGCGAATTATCCCGTGTTCACGCGCAAGGTGAACACCGATTTATGCTTTCTCGCCTGTGCGCGGAAACTGTTGAACCTTACCGATCGAATATACCCGCAGTTCGCGACCCATAATGCTCACTCGGTTGCGGCGGTGCTGAAACTCGCCGGCGAAGGCCAGGATTTCGAGTTTCAGCGGCTGCATGGTATGGGCGAGTCGTTGTACGATCACGTCCACCGCGAGCACAAGGCGCGCTGCAGGATTTACGCGCCGGTGGGTAAACACCAGGATTTGCTGGCCTACCTCGTCAGGCGCCTGCTCGAGAACGGCGCCAACAGTTCTTTCGTCAACCAGATAATAGACACCAAAATTACCCCGGAATCGATAGCGCGCGATCCCGTCGAAATAATCTGTCAACTCGAGCATTTATCGAACCCGAAAATTCCGTTACCGATCGATCTTTACGGAGACACTCGCAAGAACTCGATGGGTTGGGATATCACCGACTTGACGACCCTGCAGCATTTACACGAATCGCGCGAAGCGCTTGTGGCGAAAACCTGGCAGTCGCGGCCGATGATCGCCATCGCCGCAGCGGAGGCTGGCGCGCGCGACGTATGGAACCCCGCCCAGCCGGACGATCGCGTAGGCGAAGTCTATGACGCCACCGCCGAGGATGTCGATTGCGCGCTGCGCGCCGCCGTCGAGGGTTTCGACGACTGGTCTCGAAACAGCGTCGAGGTTCGCATCGAGTGCCTGCAGAAAGTTGCCGATCTTTACGAGGATAACGCTGCTGAATTGTTTGCGCTGCTGGCACGCGAGGCCGGAAAGACCTGGCTGGACGCAATCGGGGAAGTTCGCGAGGCGGTCGATTTTGCGCGTTACTACGCGAGCCAGGCGCGTAAATGCGGCAGCGGCAAAGACGCACGCGGCGTGATCGCCTGCATTTCTCCGTGGAACTTCCCGCTGGCCATATTCAGCGGCCAGATTTTCGCCGCGCTCGCCGCCGGCAACTGCGTCATCGCCAAGCCAGCCGAACAAACCAGCCTGATTGCCGCATTCGCGGTAAGCCTGATGCATCGAGCCGGTATTCCGGACTCGGCCGTACAGCTACTGCCCGGCAGCGGCGCCGTGGTCGGGGGGGCTCTTTCTGCCGATAACCGCGTCGCCGGTATCTGCTTTACCGGTTCCACCGCTACCGCGCTGCGGATCAACCGCAGCATGGCAGAAAATCTGGCAGCGGAAGCGCCGCTGATCGCTGAGACCGGTGGCCTCAACGCAATGATTGTCGACTCCAGCGCCTTACCCGAACAGGTCGTGCGGGATATTCTGGCTTCCGCGTTCCAGAGCGCGGGACAACGCTGCTCGGCGCTGCGCATGCTGTATTTGCAGGAGGACGTTGCCGACAAAATCCTGGAAATGCTATCGGGCGCGATGGACGAGCTCAATATCGGAAATCCATGGTACCTGGCCACCGATATTGGCCCGGTAATCGATGCCGCGGCGAAGGAGAAAATAGAAAAACACTGCGCACGCATGGCACAGCAGGGGCGTGTGCTGAAATCGCTGACCGCCCCGGCACAGGGTTTGTTCGTCGCGCCGACGGTTATCGAACTCGACGGCATCGAGCAGCTGGAGGAAGAAATTTTTGGCCCGGTACTGCATATCGCACGCTATCCGGCAAGCGCGATCGACGCGGTCGTCGATGCGATCAACGCGCAGGGTTTTGGCCTCACTTTCGGAATGCATACAAGGATCGATTCACGTGTCGAACGGGTCGTCAAACGTATCAGGGTCGGCAATATCTACGTCAACCGTAACCAGATCGGCGCGGTAGTCGGCACCCAGCCGTTCGGCGGCGAGGGCCTGTCCGGGACGGGACCCAAGGCGGGCGGGCCCTGCTACCTGCCGCGTTTCTTCGCCCAACCGATCAGCGCCAGCGAGACGCCGCAGATCCGGTCGGTCGGAACCGCTATGGTCGCGCCACTGCTCGCGGAACTGCGCAAGGTCAATGGCGCGGACAAAGCCGTGGATGTCGAACAGCTGAATCGGATTGCGGCGGAACAGGGAATCGCGGAAAAATCCCGTTCGATCATTGGTATCGACTCCATGCCCGGGCCAACCGGGGAGATCAATCAGCTGTCGTCGCACCCGCGAGGGGTCGTCCTGTGCCTGGGCCCAGGCCGCGGCGATGCTCTGCTGCAGGCGATCTCGGCGCTGGCGCAGCAAAATCGAGTCGCTATCGTTGCCGAAAGGGGCGATGAACTCGCTCAGCTTTTAAGCGGCAATGGCCTGCCTGCGCGCGGCGTCGAAGGTATCCTCGAAGCGGGCAGTTTACGCGAACTCGAGGGCATCGACGTGGTGATGTCGCAGGCGCCGCAGCAAAGCCTGCGTGCTTACCGCACGGCCCTTGCGGATCGTGACGGAAAACTGATACCTCTGATCTGTGAAACCGAAGCACTCGAGCGCCTGGTTGTTGAACGACATCTTTGCATCGACACGACCGCGGCGGGCGGCAACGCCAGCCTGATTGCGGCAGGCAGCTAGGAGACGACTCGATAGAATTCGTCGTGGTCGCAGTCAGGGCAGCGCGGGATCTGCCCGGTTTTGCGTAAGCGGATGGTCTTGCCGCAGTTGCGACAATCGAAAGTCCCGGCGCTGCAGACCTCGCCGCTGCGATACAGGGCGGCCTGGTGATCTTCGTATTCAAATTCGTGGAAATCGAGCCAGGTTTTGTCGGCGGCACGCTTTATCAGCTCGAAAAACCGATCTTCTATCAGCGTCAGGTCGAAGCTCAACCAGTCTGCAAACTCCTTGCTTTGCTGGTTGATTGCCTTGTTGGCCTTGTGCATATCGCGCTTGAGGGTTTCGCCGAGGCTTTCCGCCTCCTCCTGGGACAGCGCAAACAGTTCGCGCGCGAGTACCTGGGCGTTATGCACCATTTCATCGACCGTCGGGGCCAGCGCTTCCTCGGCTTCATGCATTGCTTCGCTGACATTTTCGACCATGTGATCGAATGCGGCGGCAAGCTTTTCCTGACGGTTGATATCCATGCCGGCATTAATAACGCATAATACTCGGCTGCACAAGTTAGCCTTCGATTTCGATGACTCAGATCAATCCCGTTACCGCCGATGGTAGGATTTACAAGTGGTGGCAACGCCTTGAAAAATTGCCGGCGGGGCCGCTGCTGTTCAGCCTCGCGCTTGGCCGGATCGCACCCTATAGCGGAACAATCGGCGCCCGGGTCGAGGAGATCAGGCCAGGCTATGCGCGTGTTACCCTGCGGGATCGGCGCCGGGTGCGCAACCACCTGCGTTCGATCCATGCCGTCGCGCTGGTAAATCTCGGCGAGATTGCTACCGGGCTCGCCGTGTTGTCGACGATTTCCGCCAATATGCGCGGCATCGTACAGAGCATCCACGCCGAATACCTGAAAAAAGCCCGTGGCAAACTGACCGCAACGGCCGAGTTTCGGCTTCCGGAAATTTGCGAGAACAATACACCCTGCGAGGTCGAGGCCCGGCTCGAGGATCAAACGGGTGAAACCGTTACGGTGGTCAGGGCCACCTGGCTAGTCGGATACCGGACAACATGAATCGTGCTCTTCCGGCGGCGGCGCAGCAATTTTGCAAACAACTGGGTATACGTTACCCGGTGATCGGTGGTGCCATGTATCCCTGCAGTAATCCCGAACTCACCGCTGCCGTGTCGGCGGCCGGCGGGATCGGGATTTTGCAGCCGATTTCATTGACCTACGTGCACGGCCACGAATACCGCAAAGGAATCAGGCTAATGCAGAGCCTGACCGATAAACCGATTGGTATGAATGCATTGATCGAGAAATCCTCGAAGAAATACCAGCAGCGCATGTCCGAGTGGGTTGATATCGCGCTCGAGGAGGGAATACGTTTCTTCGTCACATCGTTGGGAAAACCCGACTGGGTGGCGCAACGGGTCCATGCCGTCGGTGGTCTGGTTTATCATGACGTCACCGAACTGAAGTGGGCAAGAATCGGCCTCGACAATGGCGCGGATGGACTGATATGCGTCAACAACCGCGCCGGGGGCCACGCCGGCCAGAAGTCGATGCGGCAGCTTTTCGAGGAACTGCATCATCTCGGGGTGCCGCTGGTTTGCGCAGGGGGCATCGGTGAGGCCCGCGATTTTCATGCGGCGATGGATTGCGGCTACGCCGCCTGCCAGCTCGGGACCCGCTTTATCGCGAGCAAAGAATGCCGCGCCAGCGAGGCATACAAGCAAGCCGTGGTCGACGCCGGGGAAGCGGATATCGTTTTATCGGAGCGGGTGACCGGCGTCCCGGTTTCGGTTATCAACACCGAATTTATCAGGCGCAGCGGTACCCGCCTGGGCTGGTTCGCGCGCTGGATGCTGCGCGGAAGCAAAACCAGGCACTGGATGCGGATCTACTACGGCCTGAAGTCGGTCTGGCAGCTCAAGCGAGCGTCGCTGGACGAAAAAGGCGAACACGACTACTGGCAGGCGGGCAAGAGCGTGGCCGGTATCGGCAGTATCGAATCCTGCGAATCCATCATGCAACAACTGATAAATCCCGTTGTCGAAGACTCATGAAAAAACAATTGATCTATGTCCACGATCCCATGTGCAGCTGGTGCTGGGGATTCGAACCGACGCGCCGCAAGCTGTTCTCTGCGATCGCCGGTAAGATACCGGTACGGCGCCTGGTCGGTGGACTTGCGCCCGACTCCGATGAGCCGATGCCGGAGTCTATGCAAAACATGCTGCGGCAGACCTGGCGGCGCATCGAACTTACCATCCCCGGCACCCGATTCAATTACGAATTCTGGGACAAATGCAAGCCCCGTCGCTCGACCTATCCTGCCAACCGGGCGGTCCTCGCGGCACGTGAGCAGGGCGAAGAGTTCGATCCCCTGATGACCGCCAGAATCCAGCAGGCCTACTACCTGGAAGCCCGTAACCCGTCCGACATTAGCACGCTGATAGAACTGGCTGCCGAGATCGGACTCGATGCGGATCGGTTTGCAGAGCTACTCGTCAGCGAATCGCTGCAGCAGGGCCTGCTAGCGGAAATCCAGCAGGCGCGTGCAATGGGGATTGACAGTTTCCCCAGCCTGGCCGTGGCAAGGGCAGGCGCAACACACCCGGTGAAATTGAATTACACCGATGCGCGGGCGATGCTGCAGCAAATAGAGGCTGCCTAGAGAAGCGCTTCCCTGATCTCCTCGACCTCGATAACGCCGCCCGTCATGTTTATCTCTTCGAGATTGTCCTGCATGCCGAGGCGAATAAAAGCAGACACCTGGCTGCGGTCGACCTGCGCTAGCGGGTGATTGGCGTCGTCGAGGGTTTGCAGCAGTGCAACCTGTACTATGTCAACATAATCTGCCCTGCCGTTAGCTCCATCGCGGTCGATATTGAGGTGTTCCGCCGGGACCTTGACCAGGGCCTCGCTGAAGCCCCAGTTCTCGAGGATAATGGCGCCCACCAGCGGATAAATTTCATAGATCAGCCGCTCGAGCCGTTGCGCGTTGTTCAGCAGTTCGGAATCGCTTTCCGCCTTGACCAGAATCGGGGAAATTCCGATAGAATGAGTCAGGCCAGCCAACAATGCGCTATCGGATTCCAGCGAAGTCGAGGTTTTGGCGATCATTGCGCTTAGCGATGCGATATCGGTACTCTGTTTCCAGGCGCGGCGCAGATAGTGGTCTACCACCGGGTGTGTAGCCTGAAATAGCTGCTTCATGACCAGGCTGGTAGCGAGCGTTCGCACCGTATCGAGCCCCATGCGCATTGCCGCGGCCTGTACCGTTTCAGCCGGGTTGATGCCTCGGTACAGGGCAGAATTGCCGACCTGAACGATACGCGCT
This sequence comes from Gammaproteobacteria bacterium, assembly GCA_029864185.1. Taxonomy (GTDB): domain Bacteria; phylum Pseudomonadota; class Gammaproteobacteria. The sequence goes on along the minus strand of JAOTTY010000109.1, from coordinate 2,341 downwards.
GACAGCGCCGCATCGGTTTCGATGATCTTGGCAACGTCCGCTATCGAAGCATTGTCATCGTCCGCGGTTTCGCGCACCCTGATGGCGACTTCGGGTAGTGTGGGGAGGGGCAGACGATCGTTTTCGAGATCGTCGACAATGGATTCTGCTGTGATATTCATGCTGACTCGAGGACTTCAAAAAACTATCCACGAGTATAGATGTCTGTCGCGGTTTCGCAGCTCGAATACGACTATTTTTCGAAGGAATAGGGTAGTTCGACGTTGTCGATGTGCGTCTCTGGCTGGCCCAGCAGCTGCAGCGCGCCGGTTTCGGCCTTCGCGATCTGCGCGATGTAAAGGCAATGGCAGATCCCCTCGGGGTCAAACTCGGCATCGACGACTTTGCCACTGCCATCGACATCCCTGCTTCCCGCCATCGCCAGCTCGTCGCCAGGCTGCGGCAGCTTCCCGGTCTCGAGCCTGGCGAGAAACATGCGTCGCTTCAGTTTTCCGAGGTATTGCATACGCGCGACGATTTCCTGCCCGGGGTAGCATCCCTTTTTGAAGCTGACGCCCCCCAGCGGACCCAGGTTTGCCATTTGTAACACGAATTCTTCTGCCGTCTGCGGATAAATCGCTGGTATTCCGGCCCGGATCTCCGACAGGTGCCAGGACGAGAAGGCGGCAACCTGCAGCCCCGTTGCGAATTCGCCCCACAAATCGAATGCCTCGCCCGGCGACAGGCACATCAGCAGGTAACGGCGCTGTCTGCCCAACTTTTCCAGCTGCATGGAAATGACACTATCGTCCTGTATCACGCCGTTGACTTCCGCCGGCAATCTCTCGCTGCGAATGATTTCCGCCCTGTCGGTCACGATTGCGAAGCGCGCAAAGTAATCGCTGGCATCGGCCAGCGTCACCCGGGATTGAACGATGAACCGGTAGAGTCGCTCCAGCAGCGGCACGACCATCGATTTCACGGTTAGCAGGAGGTATCCGTTCGATACCTGGATCACCCTGAAAATACCCAGCATGCGGCCCTTGGGGGTCGAATAGGAGCTGAGCTGCAGGCGTGTCTCGTCGATAAGATCGATATCGTTGCTGAGCTGATTCTGCAGAAAATCGCGCGCGTCGGGACCGCTCACCAGGATCAACCCGAGATCGTCTGTCGCACAGATAAAATTATCGGATGCGACGAGATTGCTTTGACGGCCGCTAAAATCCTGCCATTGTTTCATATCGAGTTACCCTGTCGCCTGATTGCCCAGTCAAGATGGTGTTGCACGAAGCCGCTATGCTCGGCGTAGCCCTGTTTCAGCTTCGCCAGTATATATGGATCCGATGCCGAGTTTCCAAGCGCGATCACGATGTTTCGTAACCAGCACTGGTAACCGATGCGTCGGATGGCCGAGCCTTCCATTTTTTGCAGAAACGCCTGTTCCGACCAGCTAAAACACTCCAGTAACGAAATGCTGTCGAGGCCATGGCGCGGTTGAAAATCGGGCTCGCTGCTATACCTGGCGAATCGATTCCACGGGCATACCAGCTGACAGTCATCGCAACCGTAAATACGATTACCAATGGCCGCGCGAAACTCCATCGGAATCTCGGAGCGGTGCTCGATCGTCAGGTAGGATATGCATCGTCTCGCATCCACCAGGTAAGGTTCGACGATAGCGGCCGTTGGGCAGATATCGATACAACTGGTGCATCGGCCGCAGTGATTTTCCAGCGGTGCATCGTTTTCGAGCGCCATGTCGGTGTAAATTTCTCCGAGAAAAAACCAGGAACCATACTCCCGATGCAGGATATTGCTGTGCTTGCCCTGCCAGCCGATACCCGCCTTGACGGCAAGCGCTTTTTCCAGAACCGGTGCGCTGTCGGTAAACACGCGGTACCCCATCGGGGCGCAGACCTCGATAATTCGATCGGCGAATTTCTGCAGGCGCCTGCGCATCAGCTTGTGATAGTCGCGACCGAGCGCGTAGGCCGAAACATAGGCCAACCCGGGATGGTCTAGCAGGTTCAGTCGTTCCTGCTGGTCGACGACGAGGTAATCCAGCCTGACACAAATCACCGACAGCGTGTCGGGTACCAGCTCGGCCGGATTCAGGCGCTTGCTGACGTTGCGCGCCATGTAGCTCATTTCGCCGTGGTAATTGCGCGCAATCCATTGCGTATAACGATCATGATGCTTATCGAGACTGACGTCGGTGATACCGACCTGTTGAAATCCAAGCTCGGTACCGATTTGTTTGATGGTTTGCGCTTTGGACAATGACAGGCGTCTCGGAGTGGATATTATATTGTTGCGGATACGGGTGCATCTTTCCCGGCGGCTGGTACAATATCGCATTTTC
>JAOTTY010000108.1 GCA_029864185.1 Gammaproteobacteria bacterium | reverse complement strand
ACGGGAAATTTTCATCGTCCCAGGCGGCGGGATCGTCGGCAATCGCCTGGATCGTCTTGCGCGCGTTCGGTCCCCAGACACCGAGGCAGGCCATGTGGTCCGAGCGATCGTCGATGTAGACCTGCCAGCCGTTATCTTCGGCCATGCGCCTGAGCCAGATGTAGTCGCGGTGACCGGCATCGGCGCCGTCGATCACGCGAAAACGGTCTTGCGCGTGACGAATGACGGTGAGATCTGCGCGCACGCCACCGCGCTGGTCGAGGAAATGCGTATATACGCCCTTGCCGATCGGGGTATCGCCGCCGACTTTCGCGACGCAGGCGTATTCCATCAGCGCCTCGGCGTCGGGCCCGATGACATCGAACACCGCGAAATGCGACAGGTTGATCATGCCGACGTTTTCCGACATCGCCAGCTGCTCGGCGTTCGACACGCGCCAGAAGTGGCGGCTGTCCCATTCGTGCTCGCGCACCGGCACGCGCTCGCCGTATTTCTCCAGCAGGTGTTCGTTGGCGGCGTAACCGTGCGCGCGCTCCCAGCCCGCCAGCTCCATGAAGTAGCCGCCGAGTTCCTGCTCGCGCGCCCAGAACGGGCTGCGGCGCAGGTTGCGGCCCCTGGTGTAGGGCTCACGATTATGCACCGCCGGATTGTAAATCTTGAACGCGGATTCGTAGCAGCGTTCGTAAATATAGGACGGGGTCTTCTGAATCGGGTAGTGACGCGCGGTATCGATGCCGAAGAAGTCCATCTCGGCGACGCCATCGGTCATCCAGTCGACCAGCACCTTGGCGATGCCGGGAGCGTCCTTGACCCAGACCGCGATCGCATACCACAGCCCGCGGGTTTTCGAGGATTCGCCGATCGACGGGCCGCCGTCTGACGTGACCTGCAGCAGTCCGTTGAACGAGTGCTTCTCGTTGTAACCGATTTCGCCGAGGATCGGCGTCAGTTCCATCGCACGCTCCAACGGCTCCATGATCTGTTCGAGTTCGAGATCGCGCTGTGAAGGCGACCAGTGGGTCTCCCCTTTTTCGGGAAGATCGCGCGGGTGCACCAGGCGCGGTTCTTTTTCCTCGTAGTAGCCCCATTCGATCTGGCCGCCTTCCGGCGTTGTCGGATCGCCGGTGTCGCGCATGTAGGCCGAGTTGCCCTGGTCGCGCAGCAGTGGATAGCCGATATCCTTGCCGGTGCCTTCGAATTCATTGAAGGGAGCGAAGAAGGAAAGCGGGTGATCGACCGGCATGACCGGCAGGTCCTCGCCGGCCATCTCGGCGATGGTGCGTCCCCAGAGTCCGGTACAGACGATGACGTGGTTGGCGGCAATGTAGCCGCGGCTGGTTTCGACACCGACGATGCGGCCGTCCCGGATATCGAGGCCGGTCGCGTTGGTGTTGGCAAAGGATTGCGCCTTGCCGGTCTTGACCGCGTTGTCGACCAGAATTCCGGCGACGGTTTGCGAGCGGGGTTTGACCAGCCCCGCATCGGGATCCCACATCGCGCCCTGGATCATGTCCTCCTCGAGCAGCGGAAATTTTTGCTTGGCTTCGGCCGCGCTGATCATCCTCACGTTGGTGCCGAAAGCCTTGCCGGAAGCGACCTTGCGCTTGAGCTCCAGCATGCGGTCGTCGTCGCCCTTGCGCGCGACCTCGAGCCCGCCGACGCGGTCGTAATGACCCATCTTGTCGAAAAACTCGATGCTGTAGTGCGTGGTGTAGCAGGTGAACTTGTTGTGATCGGTGGCGTAGCAGAAATCGGAAGCGTGCGAGGTCGAGCCGATGTCGGTCGGAACCGACGTCTTGTCGATGCCGACGATGTCTTTCCAGCCGCGCTCGACCAGATGGTGCATCACCGAGGCGCCGACAATGCCGCCGAGACCGATAATGACGACGTTGGCTTTATCTGGAAACTGTGCCATGACTATTCTCCCGTTGGCGACTGGCCGGCGTCGACGCCGCCAGTATGTTATCAAATCTGTTTTGCGTGCTTCCGATACGTCGGGTATCAGCCTGTTTCGTTGGCCGGCTACCCGAATCTGCGCCGGTCAATCCTCTACCGCTAAATCGCAGGGCAGGGAGAGTATAAACACCCAGTTTTCACGACTTCAACAGTTTTAGGATCAGGAAGTCGCGGCGCTGTCCAAGCGTGTCGCATCTGCAATCTGAACCGGCGTCGCCACTGCTCCAGATTATGCGTCTACGACCAGATCGAGATTCCGTGGCGCACAAGCTACGCATGATCGATCGATTTAGCTTATCATAGGGGCGCTCGGGCCGGTTCTGGGACCGGTGTTAACTCAACCACGGCTAACCGGGGGTAGGTTATATGAAGATTGCGGAACTGTTACGCGGTAAGAATGGGGAAATCGTCAAAATCGGCACACGGCATAGCATTGCCGACGCGGCGAAAGCAATGACCAAACACAAAATCGGCGCACTGCTGGTCGAAAATGAAGACGGCGGTATCGCAGGCATCCTGTCGGAACGGGATATCGTCGGCGGCATGGCCCCGCACGGCGCCGACCTGCACGATGTTGCGGTCGAGGAATTGATGACGCGCGATATCATCCGCTGCTCGCCGGACGATACCGTCAACCAGGCGATGGCGATGATGACCGATCGGCGCATCCGGCACCTGCCCGTTTTCGATGGAGACGACCTGGTCGGATTTATCAGTATCGGCGACCTGGTCAAATGCCGGATGACGGAAGTCCAGGCCGAGGCCGAGGCCCTGCGCCAGTATATCGTGACCTGATCCGGCGTACCGGCGAATTTGCCACGGAAGCTGCTGCCGACGCAGTGCGAGCTGCCGGGCATTCGCCGCCGACATACCGCGGTGCGATCGCCATATCGCTCTAGTGCCGATTTTGCGACGTTTCGCGATGAATTGGGCGCCATCTGCCTGTTATCTATGCAGCCATAACGTCAAGATCCCCGCTTGCGCGGGGACGACGATTATTACCTATTTCGCCGCGTCGAGCGCCTGGTCGATATCGGCGATGATATCCTTGACGTTCTCGATGCCGATCGACAGGCGCACCAGGTCCTCGGACACGCCCGAAGCGGCCAGCTCTTCCGGCGCCAGCTGGCGATGCGTGGTCGAGGCGGGGTGGCAGGCCAGCGACTTGGCGTCGCCGATATTCACCAGTCTCGTGATCAGCTGCAGCGCGTCGATGAACTTGGTCCCGGCCTCGATACCGCCCTTGATGCCGAACGACAGGATGCCCGAGGCCTTGCCGCCCAGGTACTTGTCGGCCAGCGCCTTGTGCGGGCTGCTGTCGAGCCCGGCGTAACGCACCCACTCGACGCCGGCGTGCCCCTCCAGATGCCTGGCGACGGTCAGCGCGTTGGCGCAGATCCTATCCATGCGCAGCGGCAGCGTCTCGAGGCCCTGCAGCGCGAGGAAGGAATTCATCGGCGCCAGCGCCGCGCCCATGTTGCGTAGCGGAACCACGCGGGCACGCAGGATATAGGGCGGCAGGCCGGTCTCGGTGAAGACGACGCCATGGTAGGAGACATCGGGCTCGTTCAGGCGCTTGAAGCGTTCCTTGTTCGCGACCCAGTCGAAATTGTTCGAATCGACGATGATGCCGCCGATGATCGTGCCGTGCCCGCCGATGTACTTGGTCAGCGAGTGCACGACGATATCCGCGCCATGCTCGATCGGGCGGCACAGGTAAGGCGACGGCACGGTATTGTCGACGATGACCGGAACCCCGTGAGCATGCGCGATTTCGCAAACCTTCTCGATATCGATGACGTTGCCCGCGGGGTTGCCCAGCGATTCGCAGTAAACCGCCCTGGTCCCGGCGTCGATGTGTGCCGCGAGCTCGTCGAGCTTCTCCGGGTTGGCGAAGCGCGTGGTGATGCCCATTTGCGGAAAGGTGTGCGCAAACAGATTATAGGTGCCCCCGTAGAGCGTCGACATCGCGATGATATTGTCGCCCGCCTCGGCGATGGTCTGGATCGCGTAGGTCGTCGCCGCCTGGCCGGACGCGAGCGCGAGCGCCGCGACGCCGCCTTCCATGTCCGCGATACGCTGTTCCAGCACATCGTTGGTCGGGTTCATGATGCGGGTATAGATATTGCCGAGCACCGCGAGGTTGAACAAATCCGCGCCGTGCTGGGTATTATCGAAGGCGTAGGCCGTGGTCTGATAAATTGGAACGGCGACGGCTTTGGTTGTGGGATCGGGGCTATAGCCCGAATGGACTGCTTTGGTTTCGATTTCCATTTTCTGCTCCAGGTTTTATTGTCGGTTTTATATTAGCCCGGCTATTCTAGCCCTTTATCGCCGACAACCCAATCGCAACGGATCCGGATCACCGCCCCGGCTGTCGTGCTAGCTTCGCTTCACGATTGAACACGTACATGCCCGAGCCGACGATAATCGAAACCCCGACCCAGGTGATCGGGTCGGGAAAGTCGCCGAAGATGATCAATCCCAGGATCGTCGCGCCGATAATCTCTACGTACTGAAACGGCGCCAGGATACCGATCGACGCGAGCCGGTAGGCATAAACCACCATCAAGTGGCAGACGGTAGCGATCAGCCCCAGCAGCGCCAGCAATAACCACTGGCTGGTTGTTGGCCAGTTGACTGACAGGATGGCAATGTGGCCGGCCGTACCCCAGGCGAGCGCGATACTCATCACCAGGCAGCCGAATATCCCGGCGAAAAATTGCAGCCGGATCGGGTCCTCGTGCCTGACCAGCTGGCGCGTCAACACGATGTAAAACGCGAAGCAACAGGCCGCGGCAACCGGGTATAGCACCGCGTAACCGACCTCGGAAAAGGTCGGCCGGATGATGATCAGCGCGCCGGCAAATCCGAGCGCGATGGCAGAGATGCGGCGCCAGTGAATCGCTTCGCCGAAGAACAGGGCCGACAGCAGGGTCACGAGCAGGGGCTCGATAAAAAAGATCGCGATCGCGTCGGCGAGCGGCAGGTGGGCGAGCCCGGAAAAAAAGAACAGTGTCGCAAACGCGATCAGCGAACCGCGTGCGGCGTGCAGCAGCAGCGCCGGGGTAAGCCAGGGTCCCCGCGTTCTCAACAGCAGCGGCGACATCAATATTATCTGGAAGAAAAAACGACTCCAGGTGACCTGTCCCGACGAAACCGAGCCGGACAGCCATTTTGCGATGGCGTCGATGCCCGGTAGCATCAGCATCGCGGCAATCATCATCACCATGGCTCTGGCGGTAGCGTTGTTTTCGATCATGGGCGGGAATCGGTCGGAACGGGAGGCCGCAGTCTATTTGAAATGTGACGCCGCGGGAACCTGCCGGGTGTGCACCAGATGCGCCATCGAGTTAGCTTGATCCGACGCCCTGCGGGCATAGCCATGCTTTTCGCTTTGCCCGGCGTATGCAGGCTTGATATGCTACGCGCCTTTAGGCCCACGGGTCTCGAAATTCCGGCACTGTCATGAGCAAGTATTCAATCTTTTCGCTGCTGCGCAACGCGATCAGCTACCATGAAAACTGGGCCGCGGCGTGGCGTAGCCCGGAGCCGAAGGCCGCATACGATGCCCTGATCATCGGCGGTGGCGGTCACGGCCTCGCGACTGCGTATTATCTCGCCAAGGAGCATGGCATGACCAATATCGCGGTGCTCGAAAAAGGCTGGATCGGCGGCGGCAACACCGGGCGTAATACCACGATCGTGCGCTCCAATTACCTGTGGGACGAATCCGCGCACCTCTACGAAAAATCGATGAAGTTATGGGAGGGCCTGAGCCAGGACCTGAATTACAACGTCATGTTCAGCCAGCGCGGCGTCTATAACCTCGGTCATACGCTGCAGGACATGCGCGATATCCAGCGGCGCGTCAACGCCAACCGCCTCAACGGCATCGACGGGCATGTCGTTACGCCCGCAGAAATCAAGCGCGCCATCCCCGAGATCAACATCGACCAGGGATGTCGCTACCCGATTCTGGGCGCGTCGTTCCAGCCCCGCGGTGGGGTCGCCCGGCACGACGCCGTGGCCTGGGGTTATGCGCGCGGCGCCGATATGCGCGGCGTCGATATCATCCAGAACTGCGAGGTCACCGCGATCCGGCAGGAAAACGGCGCGGTCACCGGTGTCGAGACCACGCGCGGCGCGATCAGGACGAAGAAGATCGGCGTCGTCGTCGCCGGGCACTGCTCGGTGCTGGCCGAGATGGCGGGATTTCGCATGCCGATAGAAAGCCATCCGCTGCAGGCGCTGGTGTCGGAGCCGATCAAGCCGGTCATTAACACGGTCATCATGTCGAACGCGGTGCATGGTTATATCAGCCAGTCGGACAAGGGCGACCTCGTCATCGGCGCCGGCATCGACCATTACAACGGCTACGGCCAGCGCGGCAGTTTTCCGACCATCGAGCATACCATCGCGGCCATCTGCGAACTGTTCCCGATCTTCAGTCGCGTGCGCATGAACCGCCAGTGGGGCGGTATCGTGGATACCGCCCCCGACGCCTGCCCGATCATCGGCAATACTCCGGTCAAAGGACTTTATTTCAACTGCGGCTGGGGCACCGGCGGATTCAAGGCAACGCCGGGATCGGGCTGGGTATTCGCGCACAACGTCGCTACCGGCGAACCGCATGAGCTGAATCGTCCGTTCTCGCTGGATCGTTTCGTCACCGGTTTCCTGATCGACGAACACGGCGCGGCCGGCGTGGCTCACTAGGAGATAGCGGAGATGCTGCTGATCGAATGCCCTTATTGCGGCCTGCGCGACGAAACCGAGTTTTCCTATGCCGGCGAGGCGCATATCGCGCGTCCTGTCGAAACCGACAAGCTGAGCGACGCCGAATGGGCGGACTATTTGTTCATGCGCAGCAACCCGAAGGGAGCGCATCGCGAGCAATGGTTGCATGCGGCCGGTTGCCGCCGCTATTTCAACGCGGTGCGCGATACCGTGACCTATAACATATCCGCAACCTACCGGATTGGCGAGCAGCCGCCGGGCGAGGGCAAGCGATGAGCCAGCCTTTCAGAACCGAGCAGGGCGGTCGTGTCGACCGCGATCGCGAGATCCTGTTCACTTTCAACGGCAGGTTTTACAACGGCCTGGCGGGCGACACGCTGTGTTCGGCGCTGCTCGCCAACGGCGTGCACCTGGTGGGTCGCAGCTGGAAGTATCATCGACCGCGCGGGGTCATGAGCGCGGGCTCGGAAGAACCCAACGCGATCTTCCAGGTCGAAAAGGGAAACCGCACCATCCCAAATGCGCGCGGCACCCAGGTAGAACTCTACGATAACCTGTACGCGTGCAGCGTCAACTGCTGGCCGAGTGTCGATTTCGACCTGCTGTCGATCAACAGCCTGTTCAGCCGCATGATGCCGGCCGGCTTTTACTACAAAACCTTCATGTGGCCGAAATCGATGTGGATGAAATACGAGCACTTCATCCGCAAGGCGTCCGGCCTCGGCGTTACCCCGCGCGAAAAGGACCCGGATCGCTACGAACATACCCACGCGCATTGCGACGTGTTGATCGTCGGCGGCGGGGTGGCGGGTTTATGCGCCGCGCTCGCCGCCGGTCGTGCCGGTGCGCGCGTGATCATCGCCGACGAGCAATCCGAGTTCGGCGGGCTCACGCTTTCCGCCAAGGCGCAGATCGACGGCATCGACGCGAGCCAGTGGATCGAAAACGCGGTGACCGAGCTGCAGGGGATGGCGGAAGTCACGCTGTTGCCGCGCAGTACCGTTTTCGGTTACCACGACTACAATTTTCTGACCATCAGCCAGCGCCTCAGCGATCACCTGCCGATAGTCGAGCGCCCCGCCAGTCGCGAGAAACTGTGGCAGGTCAGGGCGCAGCAGGTGGTGCTCGCAACCGGTGCCGCGGAACGACCGCTGGCCTTTGCCAATAACGACCGTCCCGGCATCATGCTGGCCTCGGCGGTGTCGACCTATGCCAACCGCTACGCGGTCAGGCCCGGCAGCCGTGCGGTAATCCTTACCAACAACGACAGCGCTTACCAGACCGCCCTGGACCTGAAGGCGGCAGAGGTCGAAGTAGCCGCCGTGATCGATGCGCGCGCCAGTTCCGCCAGCGAAATTGCCGACACGGTGCGCAGCGCCGGCATCGAGGTCATAAACGGCAGCGTCGTCGTCGACAGCGCCGGACGCAGGCGCCTGCGCTCGGTGCGGGTGATGCACCTGTCCGCCGACGGGGGATCGGTCGGCGGCAGCGTCAGGTCGATCGACTGTGACCTGCTCGCGCTGTCGGGCGGCTGGAGCCCGGTGGTGCATTTGCACGCGCAGTCCGGCGCGAAACCTGTATGGGACGACGCGCAGGCGATGTTTCGCCCGGGTGCTCCGACGCAGGCGCAGTTTTCGGCGGGCGCGGCGAACGGCAGGCTCGACCTGGCGGGATGCCTGCAGGAAGGCGCCGAGGCCGGCAACCGGGCCGCGCAGGCCTGTGGGCTGGAGGCAGGCATGGTAGCGCCCGCTGCCGAGGCGGTGCAGGACGAGCCGATATTGCCGTTGTGGAGGCTGCCGTCGCCTCATGCCCGCGGCCGTGGCCCCAAGGCGTTTATCGACATGCAAAACGACGTCGGCGCCGCCGATATCGAGCTCGCCGTGCGCGAGGGCTTCCACTCGGTCGAACACGTCAAGCGCTACACCGCGCTGGGCTTCGGCACCGACCAGGGCAAGCTCGGTAACATCATCGGCATGGGGGTGCTGGCCGAAACCATGGGGCAGAGCATCGCCGCGACCGGCACCACGACCTACCGGCCGAATTACACGCCGATCAGCTTCGGCGCGTTCGCCGGGCAAAACCTCGGCGAGCGGCTGTTCGACCCGGTGCGCAAGACCGCGATGCACGGCTGGCACGAGGAAAGCGGCGCGATCTTCGAGGACGTCGGCCAATGGAAGCGTCCCTGGTATTACCCGCGCGCCGGCGAGAGTCTGCAGGACGCGGTCAATCGTGAATGCCTCGCGGTGCGCGACAGCGTCGGCATCCTCGACGCTTCGACGCTCGGCAAGATAGAGATCTGGGGCAAGGACTCGGCGCGATTCCTCGAAATGATTTATACCAACAACTGGATGAAACTCGAGGTCGGCAGGGGTCGTTACGGCTTCATGCTGCGCGAAGACGGCATGGTGATGGACGACGGCGTCACCATCCGCCTGGCCAGGGATCACTTCTTCATGCATACCACCACCGGCGGCGCCGCCGGCGTGCTCGCGTGGATGGAGCGCTGGCTGCAAACCGAATGGCCCGAGATGGAAGTTTTCCTGACCTCGGTCACGGACCACTGGGCGACCGCCGCGGTGGTCGGGCCGAAGAGCCGGGACGTTGTCGCGGCGGTCTGCGAGGGCATCGATTTCTCCGCCAGTGCGTTTCCGTTGATGGCGTCGAAAACCGGCAGCATCGGCGAGGTCGAGTGCCGCGTTAACCGCATCAGCTTCTCCGGCGAACTCGCCTACGAGGTCAACATTCCCGCAAACCACGGCCGTTTCATGTGGGAAAAACTGATGCAGGCGGGGCAGAAATTCAATATTACGCCCTACGGCACCGAAACCATGCACGTGCTGCGCGCCGAAAAGGGTTACGTGATCGTCGGCCAGGATACCGATGGCTCGATGACGGTCGACGACCTGGGCCTCGGCTGGGCACTGTCGAAAACCAAGGATGATTTCATCGGCAAGCGCTCGTTGAGCCGGCCCGACACGGTGCGCAAGGACCGCAAGCAGCTGGTGGGTTTGCTGACCGGGGATCCGCAGACGGTTATCCCCGAGGGCGCGCAGCTGGTAAACGATCCCGGCGCGCCGACGCCGGTGCCGATGGTCGGGCACGTCAGCTCCAGCTATTTCAGCGCCTGCTGCGGGCACTCGATCGCGCTGGCGCTGGTCAAGGGGGGGCATCATCGCATGGGCGAAACGGTTTACGCGCCGCTCGCCGATGGCCGCGTCATCGAGGCGACGATTACCGAGCCGGTGTTTTACGACCGGGAAGGAGCCAGGGCCAATGTCTGACATGTTCCAACAGGAATCTCCGCTGGTGCAGATAAAACTGGGCGAGCCAAGGGGCAACGCGCCGCGCATCGAAGAGAAGGCGTTTCTCGGCTACGTCAACCTGCGCGGCAAACCCGGTAATACCCGTTTTGTCGCGGGCGTCCTCAAGGTGCTCGGCGTGGAAGCGCCGACCGCGGCCAACACCGTGATCGAAGCCGGTGATAACCGCATCTACTGGCTCGGCCCGGACGAGTGGCTGGTGGTGACGCCGGCGGGGCAGCAGGGCAAGCTGAGAGCCGACCTGCTGGCCGCGCTCAAGGGCGCGTTTTGCGCGGTGGTCGACAATTCGAGCGGATTGACGATGCTGCGTATCAGCGGCGCCAACGCGGGCGCGTTGCTCGCGACCGATTGCCCGCTCGACCTGCACCCGCGCGTATTCGGGCCGGGCCAGTGCGCGCAGACGCGCCTGGCGAAGGCCGGTATGATCATTTCACCGCTGGACGACGGCTCGGGTTTCGAAATCATCATCCGCCGCAGCTTTGCTGATTACCTGCTGCAATGGCTGCAGGACGCGGCGCAAGCGTTCGCATAGGAGCCGGGTTATACGGGCGCCTTCACCTCTGTTGCCGGGTCGTCATGTACTACGGTGAAAGGCTGAACAGCATCAGCCACCTCGTCGGCGCGGCGCTGGCGCTGGTCGGGCTCGGCGCGTTGCTGACGGTGGGCATACAGTCCCGCGACGCGTGGATTATCGGCAGTTTCGCCACCTTCGGATTCACGATGGTGCTGCTGTACACGATGTCGACGCTGTACCACAGTTTTCACCCTCCCCATCTCAAAAAAATATTCAAGGTCCTCGATCACGTTTCGATCTACCTGTTGATCGCCGGAACCTACACCCCGTACATGCTGGTCACGCTGCGCGACGGCAAGGGTTTCATGATTCTCGGCATCATCTGGGCGCTCGCCGGGGCCGGTATCCTGAGCGAGATATTGCTGTCGGGCAGGGCCGTCAAGTTCGGGCAAATGGCCATTTACCTGGGCATGGGCTGGGCCTGCTCGTTCGATTTCGCGAGCCTCGGGGCCGCGTTGCCGGAGGCCGGGCTGTGGTGGCTGACCGCGGGCGGCATCGCCTATACCGGCGGCGTCGTGTTTTACATACTCGATAAAATGAAGCGGCTCGATCACGCGCACGGCATCTGGCATTTCTTCGTGCTGGCGGGCTCTTCCTGCCATTTCGTGTCGGTTATCGGCTACGTCAGGTAGCCGCTGCACGGTGCGCATAGCGTAAGCTCGACCGGCTCGATCCTCACCGGCTTGCGGGCGATCAGATCTCGGGGGAGGTAGCGACGTTTTGCGGTTTCCCGGCGTAAAAGGCCACCAGGTTGTCGACCACGGTATCGTACATTTCGGCCAGCGCCTCCGGGGTGTTGTAGGCGACGTGCGGCGTCAGCACGACGTTGTCGAGTGCCAGCAGGGGATGGTCCGGCGCGATCGGTTCGTTATCGAAGACGTCGATGCCCGCGGACCCGATGTGCCCCGACTGCAGCAGTTCGACCAGCGCGGACTCGTCGAGCAACCGCGAGCGCGCGGTATTGACTAGCATTGCGCCCGGTTGCATCAGGCGCAGGCGCCCCGCGTCGAGCAGGCCGTCGGTCTCGGGAGTCGACAGCAGGTGCAGCGAGACGACATCGCTCGCGCGCAGCAGCTGTTCGAGCTCGGTAAATACAACGCCGTGGCCCGACGCGCGCTCCGGACTCGGATTGCGGGTCCAGGCGATGACCTTCATGCCGAGCGCCTGCGCCAGCGGCGTGACCGCCTGCGCGATGCGGCCGAATCCGACCAGCCCCAGCGTCTTGCCGCGCAGGTCCAGCGCCCATAAATCGTTCGTCCACAGGCCCTTGCGCAGGTCGCGGTCGAGCCGGCTGATGCGGTGCGCGGCGTCGAGCATCAGGCCCAGGGTATGCTCGGCGACGGTTTCGGCGGCAGACAGGGTGTGGGTTACCGTGATATTCCTGCGGCTGGCCTCGGCGAGGTCGATAAAGGTGGAAACGCCGAGTCCGCTGAACGAGATGACTTCGAGCCCGGGCAGGGCGGCGAGTACCGCATTACCGAGGCCCCAGCCGGAGATCGCGGCGTCGGCGTCGTGGAGGCGTTCGATAATTTCGGCATCGCCGGGCTGGTCACCGTAGTAAATTCTGAATTCGCCGAGGCTCTCCAGCCTTGCCAGCCGGCTACCGCTAAAAAACTGCGCCGAGGACTGGTCCGCGTCCGGGTATACGATTTTGCGCGTCATGTCGGTTCTCCGTGCAAGCAGGGCGATCGATGATAACCGCGGTGAATGGCCCGCGGATGGCTAGCCGTCGAGATGGGTTTCGAAACCCTCGAGGCGGGCCAGCGCGAACAGCGACCTGAATTCGGCGAGCGCGTCGTCGGTGTAGGGCAAAGGCGGGTTTCGGCCCCACACCGGCGCCGGCCACGCCGGATCGGTTTCGAAGCGCACGATATGATGCAGGTGCAGCTGCGGCACCTGGTTGCCGAGCGCGGCGACGTTGAGCTTGTCGCCCCTGAATTCACCCATCAGGAATTCCGACAGCAGGCAGGATTCGCTGAGCAACTGCTGTCGATCCTCGGCGTCGAGCTCATAAATTTCGCGGGTGTTGTCGCGATCGGGCACCAGGATACACCACGGGTAGTTGCGATCGTTCATCAACAACAGGTGACATAACTGGAATCGACCGAGGATGATGCAGTCGTCGAGCAGCTGGGGGTGTATTTCGGCCATGATATCACCTGGTTCGTGCCTTGATTTTCGGGGACAGTTTACTTAATTCAAATCGATTCCCGCAATAAAAGTAAACTGTCCCCGCAACGGATTCAGTCTACGCGAAAGCCCTTTTGCGCCAGCCACTGCCGGTTGTAAAGGCGCGAGCGGTACTTGCCGCCGCCGTCGCACAGGACGGTCACGATCCTGTGGCCCGGGCCGAGCCGGCGCGCGACCTCGATCGCACCGCAAACGTTGACGCCGGTGCTCGAGCCGAGAAACCAGCCCTCCTCGCGCAACAGGCGATAGACATTGTCGACCATGTCCTGGTCGGAAATCTGCAATGCCCCGTCGATGGCGGCGCCGGCGAGGTTATCGGTGACGCGCGCGTTGCCGATGCCTTCCGTGATCGAGGTGCCCTCGCTCAGCGTTGCGACGCCCGTCGTGATAAAGTTGAAAAGCGCGCTGCCGATACAGTCCAGCAGCACGATTTCGATGTCGCCCCTTTGCTGCTTGAGGTACTGCGAAACGCCGGCGATGGTGCCGCCGGTGCCGACCGCGCAGACGAAAGCGTCGATGGCGCCGTCGGTCTGCCGCCAGATCTCGGGGCCGGTCGATTCGTAGTGCG
>JAOTTY010000369.1 GCA_029864185.1 Gammaproteobacteria bacterium | reverse complement strand
GTTTTGATTGATGAATGATCAGGTAAAACTCAATTTCTTCGCGTCTGCACCGGAACCGTGCAGCTACCTGGAAGACCGTAAATCGGTCAGCGCGTTCGCCAACCCGCATATGGATATGGATATGAAAACCTATAACGATTTGATTCGACACGGTTTTCGTCGCTCAGGCGGCTATATTTACCGGCCTCACTGCCCCAGCTGCCAGGAATGCACATCGGTACGAATTCCGGTCAGGAAACAGCGTTACTCGCGCAGCGAGCAGCGCGTGATCCGCCGTAACTCCGACCTGAAGATCAGCCTCAGTCCCAACCGCTACCGCGACGAACATTTCGACCTGTATCGGCGCTATATCAACAGCCGCCACAACGACGGCAGTATGGCCAATCCCGGCAAGGCCGATTACCACCGTTTCCTGATCTGCGACTGGACCGACACGCTGTTTTTCGAATACCGCCTGAACCGCATATTGATCGCGGTCGCGGTCTGCGACCTGATGGATAGCGGCTTATCCGCGGTTTATACCTTTTTCGACCCTGACCACTCGGACCGCAGCCCGGGACATTTTTCGATCCTGAACCAGATCCACGAAACCCGCCAGCGCGACCTCGATTACCTGTACCTCGGCTATTGGATACGCGACTGCGCCAAGATGAGCTACAAACGGCGCTACCGGCCGCTCGAAGCCTTCCTCAACGACCAGTGGGTCGCGCTCGACAAGACCTGACCTGGCAACACTCGGATAAATTCTACCTACAGGATTCTCGCGGCGCGCAGGGCACGCGCAGATCGCAGAGATGGATGAACGGGTGTTTCCTGGCCCGAATACTCCCAAAACCCGGTAATCCCAACTTGAATTGCCCCCACGCGCCCGCTGACTCCGCGCCTCCGCGAGATACCGGCGCAGGAGTTTAGCCTGACAGCAACCGCCTGAGCCGATTCCAGTCGAAGGCGGGACCAGGGTCTGTCTTGCGCGCCGGCGCGATATCGCAATGGCCGGCGATGGCATCGGCTTCGATATCGGGATAGCGCGCGCGCAGCGCCGCGACCAGCCCCGCGAGGCTGCGATACTGCGCCTCCCCGTAGGGCCGGTCGTCACAACCCTCGAGCTCGATACCGATCGAGAAATTGTTGCAGGCCCGCTCGCCGCGCCACTCCGATTGACCGGCATGCCAGGCTCGGTCGAGAAACGAAACAAACTGAACCACGCGGCCGTCGCGCTCGATCAGGCAGTGGGCCGATACCGTCATGCCACAGATCGATTCGAAATACTCGTGTGCCGCGGGATCCAGGTCGTTACAAAAAAACTTGTGGATATGGCCGCCGCCGTATTCACCGGGTGGTAAACTAATGCCATGTACGACGACCAGTTTTATTTTTGCATCATCGGGCCGCGCATCGAAATTGGGAGACCGAATCACTTCCACGGACTGCAACCAGCCGGCGTCATCGATGAAAAATTTCGTCATTCGGTTGCAGTTCGAAAACTGAATTATTGCTAACAATTCCCGGCACGATAGTTTATCTACCTTGAACCTGCAACATCTCAATGAGCCGCAACGGCAAGCGGTGAAATGCATCGACCGGCCCTGCCTGGTACTGGCCGGGGCCGGCAGCGGCAAGACCGGCGTTATCACCCACAAGATTGCCTGGCTGATCGACCAGGGTTATGCGCCGCAACAGGTC
Organism: Gammaproteobacteria bacterium; assembly: GCA_029864185.1. Classification (GTDB taxonomy): domain Bacteria; phylum Pseudomonadota; class Gammaproteobacteria. Next base: position 1,623 of record JAOTTY010000369.1, on the reverse strand, counting down.
TCTGCGGTTACCTTTACCAACAAGGCCGCCCGGGAAATGAAACAGCGGGTTGGCAGCTTGCTGGGCAGAAAATCCGCCCCGGGGTTGAAAATCTCGACCTTTCACAGCCTCGGGCAGCGTATCCTGCTGCAGGAATCGCATCGGCTCGGCTATCGCCGCGGTTTCAGCATCATGGATTCGCGTGACGTCGAAACCTGTCTCGCGGAGCTTGCGCATCGCGACAACGTGGGCAGCGATTTCGCGCGCCAGGCCATGTACCAGATAAGCCGCTGGAAAAACGACTTTATCGATCCGGCGAGCGCGCTGGCACAGGCGCAGGATCAGCCGACGCAAAACCAGGCCAGGCTTTACCAGGAATATCAGCAGCACCTGCTGGCCTGCAATTCGATGGACTTCGACGATTTGATCATGCTGCCGGTGACGCTGTTTCACGACGACACCGCGGTGCTCAACCGCTGGCAGGATAAAATTCGCTACCTGCTGGTCGACGAATACCAGGATACCAATACCAGCCAGTACGAGCTGATCAGGCTGCTGTGCGGATTGCGCCAGAAGCTGACCGTGGTAGGCGACGACGACCAGTCGATTTACGCCTGGCGCGGCGCGCGACCCGAAAATCTGCAGCGCCTGCAGCAGGACTTTGCGTCGATGGAAGTCATCAAGCTGGAACAGAATTATCGCTCCACCAGCCGTATTCTGCGGGCCGCCAATCACCTCATCGCCAACAACCATCATCTTTACGAAAAAAAGCTCTGGTCGGCGGCCGGGGAAGGCGATCCAATCCGCGTAATGCCCTGCAAGAACGCCGACGAAGAAGCCGCTCGCGTGGGAATCGATATTCTCAGCCGCCGCTTTCAGACCAACCTGCCGTGCAATTGCTTCGCCATCCTGTACCGCAGTAATTTCCAGTCCCGTAACTACGAGAAGGCATTGCGCGACCATTCGATTCCGTACCAGGTCAATGGCGGCAATGCCTTTTTCGAACGCCGCGAAATCAAGGACATCATGGCTTACCTGCGCCTCCTGACCAATCCGGACGATGACCAGGCCCTGCTCAGGATCATCAACGTGCCGCGGCGTGAAATCGGTGCCGCGACGATAAAGTCGCTGGCGACTTATGCCGGCTCGCGCAGACGCAGCCTCGATATCGCGATGCGCGAACTGGGCCTGCTCGAGTCACTCAACAATCGTGCACGGATCCGCCTGCGGGGATTCAGCGACCTGATCGACGAGCTGCGCCACCACGCGCAACAGGAAGACGCGATGTCCCTGTGCAAACTGCTGGTATCAAGGCTCGATTATGCCGAATGGCTGGCGCAAAGCAGCGGTTCGTCGAAGCAGGCGGAAGCCGCGATGGAAAACGTGCTGGAGCTGATCAGCTGGATCGGCAACCTGCAAAAGGATCGCGACGACCGCTCGCTCGACGCCATCGTATCCCACCTGTCGCTGATGACAATTCTCGAAAACAACGACGAGCAGCAACAGCAGGACGCGGTACAGCTGATGACGATTCATGCCGCCAAAGGGCTGGAGTTCGACCAGGTCTACCTCGTGGGCTTCGAGGAGGACAGCCTGCCGCATCATCAATCCCAGGATCCCGAAGGGCTCGAGGAAGAACGCAGG
>JAOTTY010000107.1 GCA_029864185.1 Gammaproteobacteria bacterium | reverse complement strand
CGTGCCTTCGAGGCTGCTGGTCGTCACCTAAGTTTTACCCGCGCGGCAGCCGAACTGCACGTTACCGCCGGTGCGATCAGTCAGCAGATTCGGGTGCTCGAGGAGTTTCTCGAAACCAGGCTGTTCAAGCGGCTGAACCGCGCCATTGTGCTGACCGATGCCGGGCAGTTATTCCTGCCGTTTATCAGCAGCGGTTTCGAGCACTTCAGCGAGGCGGTCGGCGTGGTCCGTGGCCGGCGCAGTGAGGGCCCGCTGACGATCACCTCGGCGCCGTCCTTTGTTTCCAAGTGGTTGATTCCGCGGCTGGCCAGCTTCAAATCCCGCCATCCCGGTATCGATGTCCGTATCGATACCTCCGACCGACTCGTCGATTTCGTGCACGAGGATATCGACGTCGGCATTCGCTTCGGCGACGGGGTTTATCCCGATCTCGAGACGGTATACCTGTTTTCATTCGACCTGATTCCGGTATGCAGCCCGTCGCTGCTGACGCAGGGCGAGGGATTGAGGCAGGTGTCCGATCTCAGGAATTACACATTACTGCACAGCAATTACGATGAGCTGGACCCGGGCTTTCCGGACTGGTCGATGTGGTTGAAGGTCGTCGAGGCCGACGATGTCGATGCGCAGCATGGTATTTACTTCAACCAGTCGGACCTGCTGTTCCAGGCCGCGCTCGACGGGCAGGGCGTGGCCTTGCTCGCCAACGTCATGGCGGAGCCTGAGATCGAAGCCGGCAGGCTGCTGCAGCCTTTTTCCGCGCGCCTGCCCGTCAAGCTCGACTACCACCTGGTCACGTCGCCGCAGAAGGCGCAGATCGCCAAGGTTGTGGCCTTTCGCGACTGGATCCTGTCCGAGTCTGCTTATTTGCGCCAGGCTTCAGACCAGGCGCGAGGCAACTAGCGCCTCCGCCTCGGCAATCTGGGGGCGATGATCGCGAGCGAAAAAGGTATAAATGACCGGTAGCACGAACAGCGTGAATAGCGTGCCGATGGCAAATCCCGAGACAATGGTTATACCGATCGCCTGGCGGCTGGCCGCGCCGGCGCCAGTAGCAATCACCAGGGGCATGATGCCGAGAATGGTCGAGAAGGACGTCATCAGAATCGGGCGTAGTCGTATCGATGCGGCTCTGGTAACGGCTTCGGCGGCCGCCAGGTTCTCGTTCTTCTGGATCTTGTTGGCGAATTCGACGATTAGTATTCCGTGTTTGCTAACCAGTCCGATCAGCGTAATCAGGCCGACCTGGCTGTAAATATTCATCGAGACCTGCGACAGGAACATCGGTACCAGCGCGCCGAACATGGCCAGCGGCACCGTGGTCAGGATAATCAGCGGATCGCGCAAGCTTTCGTACTGCGCCGCCAGGACCAGGAAAACCACGATCACCGCGAAACCGAAGGTCAGCGCCAGTACCGATCCCTCCTGTACCAACTGGCGCGACTGGCCCTGGTAATCGAAGGTATACCCCGCGGGCGCGACCTCCTCTGTTATATCACGCAGTAGCTGCAACGCCTCGCCGAGCGGAATTCCCGGCACTGCATCGATCTTGGCCGCATTCTGCTGCTGAAATTGCACCAGCTCGCGCGGTACCGATGTGTACTCGATATTAACCAGCGACGACAGGCTGATCTGATCGCCATTCTCCGAATACACGTAGTACTGGCCGATGAGCTCGGCGTTTTCCCGCCCCTCGCGACGGGCCTGCGGAATAATCTTGTAGCTGCGTCCTGCCAGGTTGAATCGGCTGACATAGCCCTCGGCGAGAATCGCGCCCAGCGTCTGTCCGATATCGCGCATCGAAATCCCCATCGATTCGGCGCGTTCGCGGTCGATGGTGATCCGAATTTCCGGCTTGCTGAAATTGAAATCGCTCTTGATGAAATAAAACTTGCCACTCGCGCGAGCCTTGTCCAGTACCTGCTGCACCGTTCCGTACAGCTTGTCGTAGCCCTGCTGGGTCTTGAGGATGAATTCGACCGGGGTATTGCCACTGGCGCCTGGCAGCGACGGCGGATTGAAGGCGAAGCTCTGCAACCCCGGTTGCTGGTCAAGAGCGCGCTGAATTTCGGGAATCATTTCCTTGGAGTTCAGACTGCGATCCTCCCATGGCTTCAGCAGCATCCCGGCGAAGGAAACCGTCGGTCCGGCGAAGCCGTTGGCCATAAACGATGAGCGATACTCGTCCTGGTAATTGCGAAAGATGTCGATGTACGGGTCGGTATACTTGTTCAGGTAATCCAGGTTGCTGTGATCCGGCGCCTGTGAAAAAACGAATATTACACCCTGATCCTCTTCGGGAGCGAGTTCGTGCTGGACGAACTGGAACATCGCAATCAGCATCGCCACTACGCACAACACGAAAACCACCGTTACCGAACGTGTACGCAGTGAATCAGCGAGAAAATTCTCATAGCGTCTGCGCAGGTCCTCGAACAGGTTGTTGACGAAACGCGCATAGGCATTGTTGGCGATAGCCGGTCTGAGGACTCGCGAACACATCATCGGCGACAGGGTCAACGCGATGATAGTCGAAATGATGATTGTGCCGACCAGGGTGAACGCGAATTCCTTGAATAGAACCCCGGTCAGTCCGCCGAGCAGCCCGATGGGAGCGTAGACGACGCAGAGCACCATCGTCGTGGCGATTACCGGCTTGGCAATTTCTCGCGCACCGAGAAACGCCGCTTCCCGCGGGCTTTGCCCTTCGCCGACGTGGCGGTAGATATTTTCCACTACCAGAATCGCATCGTCGACCAGCAGGCCGACCGACATCACCATGGCCAGCAGGGTCAGCAGGTTTATCGAATACCCCATGATCTGCATGTAGAAAATCACGCCGATGATCGACAGCGGGATGGTGACCAAAGGCACCAGGGTGGAGCGTAACGAACCAAGAGATAAAAAGATAACGCTGACCACGATCAATGCCGCTATGCCGAGCGTCATGATGACTTCGTTGATCGAGGCCTGAATGAATTCGGTGGAATCGTAGGCGATTGCGGCATTGAGCCCGGGCGGAAAGGATTTTTTCAGGTCTTCGAGTTCCTCGTTGACCAGCTGGATGGTGGTCAGGGGATTGCCGTCGGTCGTGCCGTTGATGCCGATGTATATCGACGGCACGCCGTCGAACATAACCAACGAGTCGTAGCTCTCGGCGCCGAGCTCGACATCGGCGACGTCACCGAGTCTGACCGTGTTTATGCCTTCCTCGCGGATAACGAATCGTTTGAAAACCTCGGGATCGCTGGTATCGGTTACCGCGTTGACGTCGGTTTGTACCAGTCTGCCGCGGGTCTGTCCCGCGGCAGACTGGTAGTTCTCGGCACCGATCGCAGCGACGATATCGGCCGCCGACACCCTCAGAGCGGCCATGCGCACCGGGTCCATCCAGACGCGCATCGAATAAGTCTTGCCGCCCAGGATTTGCGCCTGGGCAACGCCCTTGACCGTAGACAGGGCGGGCTGAATCGTGCGCAGCAGGTAATCGGTGATCTCGATGTCCGACAGGGATTCGCTATAGAAACTGTAGTAGGCAAGCGCGAATCCCTGGGCGGATTGCTTGGCGACGACGGGGTCTTCGGATTCCACCGGCAGCTCGCCCCGGATCGACGCGACCTTGGTGCTCACTTCGGTCAGCGCGACATCGGCATCGACACCCAGTTTCATATGCACCTCGACGACCGAAACGCTGTTGCTACTGCTCGAGCGTACGAAATCGACGCCCACCGTGCTGGATACTGCCTGCTGGATCGGGGTGCTGATGAAGCCCTGAATCAGTTCTGCGCTGGCGCCGGGGTAGGCCGTGGTAATCGAAATAACCGAGGTTTCGAGTTCGGGATACTGCCGCACCTGGGTATTGAAGAACGCTTGCGCACCGAGCAGCACGATCATCGTGCTGATCACCAGCGACAGGACCGGGCGCCTGATAAAGTAATCGGTGAACATTACCGCCTACTGCGCTTTCGACTGGTACTCGGGAACGTCGTCGACGATCGCGACCCGCAGATTCGGATAAAGCTTGAGTTGTCCCGCCGTTACCACGAGATCCCCCGCCGCGATGCCGCTGCGGATGCCGGCAATGCCGTTGTTGCGGTAGGCGACATCGACCTTGCGCGCGGCAAGGCGATAGTCCGGGTCGGGATCGGTTTCGCTGGCCTCGGGTTTTTCCAGTATGTAAACGGCCTGGCCATAAATATTGTAGAAAATCGACGTTTCGGGGACCGTCAACACGGATTCCTGGCGACGTGAACGCACCTCCATGTCGGCAAACATGCCTGGCGCAAGCTGGCGCCTCTGATTTTCGACGATGGCGCGCACCGAGATATTCCGGGTATTGGCGTCGAGTTCCGGATTCCAGGTTTCGACGCGGGCGGTGAACTTTTGATCTGGATAGGAGCGTACCCGGAACTCGATCGACTGGTCTTCGACCAGGTCATTGAAATTTCCTTCCGGCAAGGTGAAATCGAGGTAGAGCTGGTTTAAATTCAGCAAGGTCACGATTGTGGTTCCAGGGGCGACATATTCGCCAATGTCGACGCGTCGGATTCCGAGTTTTCCCGAGAAAGGAGCGAAAATCCTCTTTTTCGACAAGGCGGTCTTGGCTACGTTGACCTGGGCCTGGGCGACGTCGACCAGCGCGGCCTGGCTGTCGATATCGTTATTGGTCACGAACGACTGGTCCTTGAGCTTGAGCAGGCGCTGGTACTGGCGGTTGTCGGCGTCGTACTGCGCCCGCGCCGATTCGAGGTTCGCCATTTCGGTACGGTTGTCGAACTCGACCAGCAACCAGCCTTCCTCGACCTCGTCACCGGAATCGAAATTGATCGACTTGATCACGCCCGAGACCTCGCTGGTGATATCGACTCCCTGGTAGGCAACCAGCGTGCCGATCGCCTTGATGCGCTGGTTCCATTCACCCGCTCGAGCCTCCGCCACGGTGACGCTGATGGCGGTGGCGGCTGACTGCCCTGGGCAATCTGCGCCTGGATTTCAACGGTCTTCTGATAGGCCAGCGCGCCGGTTAACGCCGCGATCAGCAGCACCACGATCAAAAGCCGTAGCCAGAGGCGTGGTTTGGGCCTGTTTATGGTTTGTTCAGCCACTTGTGCTCGTCCGGTCGATTTACTGGTAAATGGATGTGCGGAATGCGAATGCAAGCGGCAATCATAAAGCTATGCGACTTATTTTTCAGCACTGATTTGTGCACTGGCCGTAAACCTGCATGGTTACGCGTGCGCGGACCCGACTGGATCAACAAGTTTATGTTAACTGCACATTCAGCGGAAACAGGACAACGCGGACAGTCGAATCGCGCGCGTTTTACGGCGCGGCACAAAGCCTGGTCTGCCCGTCTCTTCGGCGCTTTCGACAGGCCGGTACCCGGTGGCGTAGCACGGCTTCCCGGTCGGAAAAGGGGTAGGTTCGAAACAGCCGGGACTGGTCGAGTCGTTGCCAGACCTCGGCCGCCGAGGGTCTTGAATTCGCGGTCGGGCTAGAAAAAGCGCTCCGCTCAGGTTGCGTGATGTTCCATCATTTTCCCCTTGTAAGAGCGCAAGATAATCAGCAGATTATGCCCGAAACCCTGTCCGAGGAGAGATCATGCAAAAACAGAAGGTAATACTGGTAACCGGCGGTAATCGTGGCCTGGGGCTAGAAACCTGCCGTCAGCTCGCTGCGATGGGCCACCGCGTCCTGCTCGGCGGCCGTGACCTCGAGGCCGCGACCGAGGCGGCGCAAGCGCTGGCCGCCGACATGGTCGAAGGTGTCAGGCTGGACGTGACCTCGCCGTCCGATATCGATGCGCTGGTGCGCCATATCGATCAGAAATACGGCCGCCTGGATGCACTTGTCAATAACGCGGGTATCATGATCGATGGCGACCTCGGGCACTCGACGAGCATTCGCGTGGCCGATATCGACGCGGTGGAACGGACGCTGCGTGTAAATACGCTCGGTCCGATGATGCTCATCAACGCGATGCTGCCGCTGATGGAGCGCGTCGACGATGCCCGCATCGTCAATATCTCGTCGGGTATGGGGCAACTGTCGGACATGGGGGGCAATTACCCCGGTTACCGGCTGTCGAAAACAGCATTGAATGCAATGACCCGGATCTACGCCGCCGAACTCGACCCGGCAAGATTCAGGGTCAACGCCGTTTGCCCGGGCTGGGTGCGCACCGACATGGGCGGAAGCAACGCCGAGCTGTCGCCCGAAGAAGGAGTGGATACCGCGATCTGGCTCGCGACATCCGACGATGCAACCCGTAGCGGCGGTTTTTTCCGCAAGCGCAAACCGATCGACTGGTAACCCTGGCGCCGCAGCCGAACCGGCTGGATCGTGACTGGCTCGGAGGCAGAATTTTCCGCATTCCAGGCGGCAAGGGCACGGCCGCTACCCCGGCGGGAAGGCCGAAATCCTGCGCATCGGTAACGGCCCGGCAACATTCGTACCCGGCGAGCGCGACATCCATATCGGGGTCGAATCCCCGGTTGCCAACCGGTTATCCGATTTAATAATATTCCGAGGATAACGTGTGCGAGGCCAGCGCGCTGTCGATCAGGTGTTTGCGCAGGGGAGGTAGACCGGATATTCGAGTTTTGCGCTCAGGAACGACTGTCCATCGCCTTCAGAATCATCGCCTGGTCGATTTCACCGACGATGTTGCCGTTTGCATCCACCACGCCCAACGGTCCCTGAGTCTCGATTGCGAGGTCGATCAGCGAATCCAGCTTGGCGCCCAGGCTGCAGCATACCCCGTCGGTGGTGAGTCGAGGCGAGGGATCCCGCATGATCTTGCCGACGCTCAGTACCTTGTAGCGGGGCACGTCCTCGGTGAACTCGCGCACGTAGTCGTCGGCCGGGTGGGCGACGATTTCCTCGGGCGTGCCGATCTGCGATATTTCACCATCCTTCATGATCGCGATATGATCGCCCATCTTGATCGCCTCGAGGAAGTCGTGGGTGATGAAGATCATGGTCTTTTGCACCTCGGCCTGGATATTCAGCAGCTCGTCCTGCATTTCCCGACGGATCAGCGGGTCCAGCGCGCTAAAGGGTTCGTCGAAGATCAGGATTTCCGGATCGACGGCCATCGCGCGGGCCAGACCCACACGTTGCTGCATGCCGCCGGACAGTTCTCGCGGGTAATGGTCTGCCCATCCCTGCAGGCCGACTTTTTCCAGAACCTCCATGGCCCGGATCCTGCGCTCCTTTTTATCCATGCCGCGGATCTCGAGTCCGAATGCAATATTATCGATGACCCTGCGGTGAGGAAACAGGCCAAAATGCTGGAATACCATGCTCATGCGAAAACGGCGCAACTCCATTAGCCGGGCCTCGCTGTATTCCATGATGTCCTCGCCGTCGATTAGCATTTCGCCGGCGGTCGGGTCGATCAGGCGCGAAATGCAGCGCACCAGCGTCGATTTGCCGCTACCGGAAAGACCCATGACGACGAAGGTTTCACCCTTCCTGATTTCGAACGAGACGTCCTTGACGGCGATGACGTGTCCGGTTTGCGCCTGCACCGCGGCGCGCGACAGCGATCGGTCGATCGTCTCTAGTGTTCGCTTCGGATAGGTACCAAAAATTTTCCAGATATTTCTGCAGACGATCTTGGTGGGTTCGGACATTGTAATACTCGTTATTTGCCGCAACTGCGGCCTATCTTAGCCTGATCCAGAACGGCCTGTAAACCGACCGCGGCGATGTTGCAGGCCCTGTCGATCGACGTTAAGCTAGGCCGGGTCCGATGTGAGTGTGAGAATAATGAGTGCAGTGTTCGGCGACCAGCAGCAATCGGGTTTTTTAGGCAACCTGTGGGAGGAACATCGTGGCTGGGTCGTTACCGCCGCGCTGCTGCTGGTTTCGCTGATCGTCTGGAAAATCCACGGTTCCCAGACCGTGTTTCCGGAAAACTGGAGTGCGGCTTTTCCGTTCGCGGACAAGGTCGACGCCTTCGACCAGTGGGTCAGACCCTTCATCCAGCCCACCACGCGCGCTGTCGCCGCGGGCGTCGTCGCGCTTTACACGGTGCTGGTTGATTTCCTGCAATTTACCCAGTGGCAAATCGTTTTCGTGATCCTGGTGTTGCCCGCTTTTGCCTACGGCGGTCTGCGTCTCGGGCTGCTGGCGATCATCGCGGTCGGTTCCTGGCTGGTGCTCGATTTCTGGGACGAATCGATGGAAACGCTAAGCCTGATGAGCATCTCGATACTGATCTCGATCGTGATCGGGGTGCTGATGGGGATCGCCGCGTCGCAGAACGATCACCTCGAAGCGGTCATCAAGCCGATACTCGATACGATGCAGACCCTGCCGGCCTTCGTCTACCTGATCCCTGCATTCTACCTGTTCGGCATCGGTCCCCCGGGTGCAATCCTGGCCACGGTGATCTACGCCCTGCCGCCCGTGGTGCGGCTGACCAACCTCGGTATCCGCCAGGTTCCGGCCGGGATAGACGAGGCGGCGACCTCCTTCGGCGCCACCCGCGCGCAATCGCTCATCAAGGTCAAGCTGCCGCTGGCGATGCCGTCGATCAAGCTCGGCGTCAACCAGACCGTCATGATGGCGCTGGCGCTGGTGGTGCTGGCAACCTTTATCGGCTCTCCTGGGCTCGGTGACATCGTTTACCAGGGGCTGGTGCGGCTCAACGTCGGCAAGGCGCTGGAGGGTGGGCTCGCGATCGTGCTGATGGCGATCATGCTCGACCGGGTTACCTACGCGATGGGACATAGCGAGCATATCAGTGCGAGCCGTCACGACCACGTGTTCCGCCTGTTTCCGCAAAGCCTGGAGAACGTGAAACCGATACTCTACCTCGAGTATGGAATTGACTGGGCCTGGCGCCAGGTGGCGGCGCTCGGCAACCTCGTTGCGCTAATGGTAACCCTGGCGGTCTGCAGGCTGGTGTCCCTGATCGACACTGACACTGCCGGGCGGCTGCGCGACATCATGCTGGCTCGCAGCTTTCTGATTGCGAGCCTGGTCTTGATCGGCATCCTGCTGTTGCTCGAAGCCTACACCGACTTGTACGGCAAGTTTCCACGAGACTGGGAATACAGTTTCCGCACCCCGGTCAACCAGTACATGGACGAACTCGTTACCGACAAGTTATTTTACGCGATTACGCAGAGCATCAAGGAAGGCCTGTTCTACGGCCTGATCAACCCGATGAATACCTTCCTGAAGGGTTTGCCGTGGTGGTATACGACCGCGGTGTTCACGCTAGGCGCCTACCTGTTCAGCGGCAGGGGACTCGCGATTGCGACGCTGCTCGGCATGCTCTTCATTGGCGCCACCGATCTGTGGAGCTTCGGCATGATCACGCTGACCACGGTCACCGTATCGGTATTGATCTGTTTCGTCATCGGTGTGCCGCTCGGGATCCTGTCGGCCTATAGCAAGACCGCCGATACGCTGGTGCGGCCCGTTCTCGATACCATGCAGACCATGCCGGTATTCGTCTACCTGGTGCCGGTTATCATGCTGTTCGGCGCCGGGCAGGTGCCCTCCGTCATCGCCACGGTGATATACGCGTTACCACCGCTGGTGCGTTGCACCACGCTAGGCATCCGCGAGCTTCCGAGCGAGATAAACGAGGTCACGAATTCATTTGGCGCCAACCTGGTGCAATCACTGACCAAGGTAAAAATCCCGATGGCGATTCCGGCAATCATGGTCGGCATCAATCAGGGCATCATGATGGCGCTGGCGATGGAGGTCGTGACGCCGCTGATCGGCGGGCAGGGTCTCGGACTGCAGGTGTTCGATGGCATGAACCGCGCCAGTATCGGTATATCACTCGAGGCAGGGCTTGGCGTCGTGTTGCTCGCAATCATACTGGACCGGCTGTCGCAGGCCTGGACCAGAACCCAGCGCCAGGCTATGGGAATGCTCTGATTTCACGCGTCGGCCCGGACTCGACACGGGGCCGGGCAGGCAGTATTATCCTTTGATTCCGCCACTGACAAGCGGGAAAAAAATGATATCCGAAGAGAGGAGATAAAGCATGTCGTTAAAATTCAAACCAGCGCTGGTCACGGCGGTTCTGGCGTTGGGCCTGGGCTCGGTGCCCTCGGCCCATGCCGCCAAGCGCCTGACCGCACCAGACCCCGACTGGACCGGCGGCGTCGTGACCTGCCGCGTCGCGGAATACATCATGGAAAACGAACTGGGATACAAGATCAAGACGGTTACCATGCCGTCCGGCCCAGGTGTTTTCGAGGGCGTACGTTCCGGCGATCTTGATTTCGCCTGCGAATCCTGGCCCTCCTACAATCCCGCCGGTGACAAATACATCAAGGAATTTGGTGGCGACGGTTCGGTAGCCTACCTCGGTGCGACCGGGATCGTCGGCGTCAGCGGATACTTCGTACCACGCTACGTCATCGAGGGCGATAGCTCTCGCGGTATTCCGGCTTCCGCGCCAGCCCTGAAGTCTTACCAGGACCTGAACCGTTACAAGAACCTGTTCAAGAGCCTGGAGTCTGGCGACAAGGGGAACCTGATTGGCTGCCCGGTCGCGGCCTGGCTGTGCGACGATCAGAAACGCCTGGATATGCTGGGCGTCAATTTCCATGCCCAGGCGCTGGGTTCCGAAACCGCGCACTGGGCGGAGATTCGAGCCAAGTATAAGCGCGGCGAGCCCTTTGTCGCCTACGCCTGGGCGCCTCACTGGATACACGCGGAGCTGGACCTGGTCGAAATCGAGTTACCGCCTTACGACGAAGCCAAGTGGCCGGCGACCAACTGGGCCCAGGATATCACCCATTTCCATGGGCAGGTGAGCCTTCCCGAGGAACACCCGGAAGTCGCTACCCTGCTGCAGAAAATGAACCTGACCAACGACATGCAGGCCGGGATGATCTACGAGATCGACGTCAAGAAACGCGATCTCGACGAGGTGGTAGAGGAATGGATGAAGAACAACGAAAACGTCTGGCGCCAGTGGTTACCCTAGACCGAAATCGTTTCAAAAAGGCTCCGCAAGGAGCCTTTTTTTTTCCCGGGGAGGCGGGATGAACGATAACGTGCTGGTTATCATGTCGGACGAGCACACCCGCTCGGTCATGGGCGCCTATGGCAACGAGATCGCGCACACGCCGGCGCTGGACGGGCTCGCCGCCATCGGCATGCGCTTCGATAACGCCTACACCCCGTCGCCTATCTGCATCCCGGCGCGCGCGAGCTTCGCCACCGGCACGCAGGTTTTCGAACATCGTTGCTGGTCCTCGGCGGAACCCTACCACGGACAGTGGCAAAGCTGGATGCATCGTCTCAGGGAAAAAGGGCACGAGGTCGTTTCCATCGGCAAGCTTCACTACCGCTCGGCCGGCGACGATACCGGTTTCAGCGAGTCGCTGCTGCCGATGTACCTGGCGAACGGGGGCAGGGGCTGGCCGCAGGGATTGCAGCGCAGGCCGATGTGCGATTTTGCCGAGGCCGTCGAGATGGCGTCGCTGCTCGGTCCAGGTGAAACCAGCTACACGCGGTACGACAGGGACATCACCGCCGCCGCGATAAAATGGTTCGGTGAGCGGCACGGCTCGAAGGACAAACCCTGGGTCCTGTTCGTCTCGTTTATCTGCCCGCATTTCCCGCTGTCGGCGCCACGACAGTTTTACGACCTGTACCGCGATGTCGAGTTACCGCTGCCCTACGACCGCGAGCCCGCTACGCACCTGCGTCACCCGGTGATCGACGAGATGCGCCGCTTCTGGAATTATGCGGACTATTTCGATCCCGATCGCGAGCGCGAAGGATTGAAGAATTATTACGGTCTGTGCAGCTTCCTCGACGACAACGTCGCCCGGGTGCTGGCGGCGCTGCAGGCGTCTGCTTACGCCGATAACACCCAGGTCATCTATACCAGCGACCACGGCGACATGATCGGTAATCACGGCATCTGGGGTAAATGCTACATGTACGAAGACTCCGTCGGGATCCCCTTGACGCTGAGCGGCCCGGGTATCGCGGCGGGCGTGAACCGGACCCCGGTCTCTCTGGTCGATATCGCGTCCACCATCGAGCACGCGATCGGCATGCCGGTCGCGAGGCGGGAGGAGGAGTGGCGCGGCAGGCCCCTGCATGACTTCATCGACCATCCACAAACCGATCGTGCGGTCCTGAGCGAGTACCACGACGGCGGCAGCCCCTGCGGTTGTTACATGCTGCGCACCGGCCCGTGGAAATATGTCTATTTCGCGGAAGGAAACCCGCCGCTGCTATTCGATATCGATTCGGACCCGCGCGAGTTGCGTAACCTGGCTGGCGATCCCGCCCTTGCCGATACGCTCGCCGGGCTGCACGCGCGGCTCTATCGCATGCTCGATCCCGAAGCCGTCAACCGGATGGCATTCGCCGACCAGGCGAAGATGATCGAGTCGCTGGGCGGCATGGAGGCTATCCGGGCGCTGCCGAGTTTCAATCACACTCCGCTCGAACAGGATTAGCCAGATATCGTGACCCGACGGGAGGCGTCAGGTCTTGCGCAATTCCCCGATCGCGATGCCGCGTTCCCCGGCAATCGCGTATAGCAGGTAAATCCTTTCCTGCTCGGTAAACACGGCCGGGTCGCGCAGCTGGTTGACCCGCTGCATGACGGCGCCGTAGCGCGACGCGGTCGGCGCCAGGTCGGCGCCTTCCCAGAATCTTTCGGCACGATGGATTTCCTGCGTCTCGCCGAATAACCAGTCCTGCCAGTCGGCCGCCACGTTTAGCGTCGACGCCAGAATGCGCTCAGGTCGGTCACCGACCCGGGTCCAGAATACGTAGCATTGACCAGCGTGTTTCAATATCGCGTGGTGACGGATCGGTTCGCCGGTAAGCCTTGGGCCTGCCTCGAATCCGCTCAGACCGTCACGGGAACGGTATAGCTGACCCGGCATCGAGATCGCGTAAAACCAGTCGTCATGCCGAAACAGCCTCAGGTAGGGCAGCCCCAGCAGTTCTTCGCGCGCGCTGAAGTTGAGCCCGTCGCGCGACAACGCGACTCGAGTGCGCTGCAGGCCGTTGTGCAGGCGGCCGTGGTAGTAAAGCCTGATCTGACGATTGTCGTCGTCGATCCATGCATCCGGCGATGCGATATGTGGATAGCTGCCGTCTGCGCCGGCATCGATGCAGGCTCGTGCCTCGGGGTCGAGATCGTCAGGCGACGGGCTGGATTCGGCGAAATGGCTGTTTTCGAGATCGAGCGGCCCCGGGTCGATCATCTTCCACGGGCCAGTGAGCCGGTTGCTCGCGGCGAGACGCAGTGATCGTCCCTCGTGATGTGCAAAATAAAGCAGGTACCTGCCCGGTGGATTGTCGAGCCAGTCCGGGGCAGCGATCAGCGAGGGTCCATTGGCGTTG
>JAOTTY010000368.1 GCA_029864185.1 Gammaproteobacteria bacterium | reverse complement strand
GCAAAAGCGGCATGGAAATGGCTGAAATCGGGCAACGGCGGCAATTCCAGCGACAGCGACTTGATCCGCTTGTCGATCAGGCGCCGCTCGACGCGGCTGGCTTCCTCGCGTTCCTGCTCCAGCTCGGTCGCGATCTTGACCAGCACTTCGAGCAGAAACGCGACCGATGAGCGCGTGGTACCGATGTTGGTCATGAACAGCACCGTGTTGCGCGAGGTCTTGTTGATCTGGATCCCGTACTTGTCCATCAGGTACTTGTTCTTGAAGGTGTCGCCGTCGATCCCGGTCAGGCCGAGGTACAGGGTCAGGCGAGTCAGGTCGATGACGAAATCGTCGGTCGCCCAGGCCTCTTCCATGCGCGTGCTGGCCCAGCCCTTGTCCGGGTCGAAGTAGGTACCGATACCGGAAGGCCGGTACTCGTCCGGAATCATCTCGCTGGGTTTGAGAAACCGGAAGTACTTGCTCAGCAGCGGATGCGACGCGACGCGCTCGCGGATAGTCATCGCGAGCTCGACCTGCTTTTGCACCATTTCGAAACCCTCGAGTTCGACCTGGCGTCGCCCCATGTCGAGCGAGGCCAGTATCTGGTAATTGGGCGAGGTCGAGGTATGCGTCATGAAGGCCTCGTCGAAGGGCTCCTGCACCTTGAGGCTGAAATCCTGGTCGTAGACGTGAATCATAGAGCCCTGGCGTAGCGAGGTCAGCGACTTGTGCGTGGACTGCGTGGCGTAAGCGCGTACGCGCACGGTGTCCGGATCGGGCAGCAGGCGCTCGTTGACCAGGTCGGCATCCTTGACCTTTGCAATCCGCTTGCAGTAAGCGGCGTACTCCTCGGCATACTCGGCGCTCGCGTAACGCACGCGCAGGCGGCCCGCGGTCGCCATCGCGGTGCGCAAGCGATAGGTCGGCGTAAAACCTGCGAACGCAAACCAGGCCTCGTCCCACAGAAACATCAGGTCGGGCTTGATCGCGAGACACTCCTCCATGACGCGTTCGACGTTATACACCACGCCGTCGAAGGTGCAGTTGGTCAGCAACAGCATCTTCACCTTGTGCAGCAGGCCGGCCTTCTTGTATTCGAGCAGCCTGTGCTTGATTTCCTTCAGCGGTACCGCGCCGTACATCGAGTAGTCGTTGAGGGGGTAGGAGTCGAGGTAACTGACATGCGCGCCGGACAGCACCATGCCGTAATGGTGCGACTTGTGACAGTCGCGGTCGACCAGGATGATGTCCCCCGGCTTGACCAGCGCCTGCACCACGATCTTGTTTGCGGTCGAGGTCCCGTTGGTGACGAAATAGGTGCGCCGCGCGCCAAACGCGCGCGCCGCCAGTTCCTGCGCCTTCTTGATCGGTCCGTGCGGCTGCAGCAACGAATCGAGCCCCCCCGATGTCGCAGAGGTTTCGGCGAGAAATATGTTGATACCGTAAAACTGCACCATCTCCTTGATCCAGTGCGACTTGGTCACCGACTTGCCGCGCGAAATCGGCATCGCGTGAAAAACGCCGGTGGGCTGACGGCTGTACCTGCGTAGCGCCGTGAAAAACGGGGTTTCGTAGCGTAACTGAATACCGCGCAGAACGTTCAGGTGCAGGTCGAGGTAATCCTCCTGCTGGTAGAAGATACGTTTGAATTTCTGCGTCACGTTGCCGGCGATATCTTCTACCGCGGCATCGGTGACGAGGTAAAGGTCCAGCTCCGGGCGCATCTCGGAAATCACGTTGCCGAGCAGTGGCCCACGCTCGATATCGAGCGCGTCCTCGTATTCCGATTCATCGATCCGGGCCAGGTAGCGCTGCAGAATTTCGAGGTGATTGACCGAGCGCAGCGGAAAACCGTAGCGGATCACGACCGCCTGGATATTGTAGTTGAACAGCACCGCGATCAACGCGTCCTCGAAACTCGGCACGACGACGATATCGTAAACGAAACTGTCCTCGGGACGGCGCAGGGCGCGCAGGCTTTCGCGCAGGCGCTTGATATCTTCGTGCCCACTCTCGTCGACGAACAGCAGCTCGAAGTAGGGGCGCTGGTGATGTTCTTCCTCGAAATTCTGTATCGTATCGTCGCGCTCTTCGAGTTCCGCCGATACCCGCAGGTCGATTTCGTGCGAACGGTAGGTGCCGTTGGTCAGCGCGCGCACGATACGAGCGATCACGCGCGACAGCACGGCAAAATCCTGCTGCTCGAACAGCTGCCACAACAGTTTGATATCGTCAATCGACGGGAAGGCGCTGTAAGCCTCGAAGATCTCGATCATCGACAGCTCGTCACGAATCTTTTTCGACAATGCCGCGATATCCGCCTTGCGCATGTGTTTTTCGCGCAGGCGGCTGGTGTGCTCCTCGAGCCGATGCCAGGTATCGAAACGCAGTTGCGTCGGGCTATGGTAAAAATCGAGGTTGGTGCGTTCTTTTCTCTTCATCACGGGCCCGTTTTCGGACATTTCTCCTCCCGGAGCATCGCCATTCAGCATGCGGTTTTTCGCGCATACTACCAGAGAAACGGCTCTGAATAAGCATTCTTTGGGCCGCATTGCGCAAATCCATTGTCGCCAACTACCTAAATCGTTATGCTTCTCGCCTTTGCGCAAAAAACCGGGGGACAACCCACATGAGCATACAGATTTCAGACCAGGCACTGCTCAAAACGCAGGCTTATATCAACGGTCAATGGGTCGACGCCGACAGCGGCGAAACCGTCCCGGTCACCAATCCCGCCACCGGCAAGGTCATCGCCGAGGTCGCGAAATGCAGCACCGCGGAGACCCGTCGCGCTATCGAGGCGGCCGCTGCTGCGTTCATCGAGTGGCGCCAACGTACCGCCAAGGAACGCGCCTCCTGCCTGCGCAAGTGGTTCAACCTGATGATGGAGGCGCAGGAGGACCTCGCGCAAATCATGACCATGGAACAGGGAAAGCCGCTAGCCGAGGCGCGCGGTGAAATCGCTTACGGCGCCAATTACATCGAATGGTTTGCCGAGGAAGCCAAGCGCATTTACGGCGATACCATCCCGCAGCCTTCGAACGACAAGCGCATCGTCTGCATCAAGCAACCGGTCGGCGTGGTCGCCTGCATCACGCCGTGGAATTTCCCGAACGCGATGCTGACGCGCAAGATCGCGCCGGCGCTCGCGGCCGGTTGCACCGTGGTATGCAAACCCGCCAACGCCACACCGCTGTCCGCCTATGCCTTTACCGAGCTTGCCGAGCGAGCGGGAATCCCGCCCGGCGTGATCAACATGGTCACCGGCGAGACCGCGGCCATCGGCAAGGAGCTGACGTCTAACCCAATCGTGCGCAAGCTGACTTTCAC
>JAOTTY010000106.1 GCA_029864185.1 Gammaproteobacteria bacterium | reverse complement strand
TACGTTCGATCGTTTCTCCTATATCGCGTCGCAAACGGCTTTCGACAACCTGTTCAATAATGGCACCTACATCGGCTACGGATTTTCGTACTTTGTCGAACATGGCGCCAGCGCCTGGGTGCGCTTCGTCTATTCGCAGTCGCCTGCGGCCGCCGCGGGCATGGAAAGAGGCGACGAAATCCTGAGCATCAACGGCCAGAGCGTGGCCAGCGTCATTGCCACCGACGGCTGGGCCACAATTTTCGGTCCGGCCGAGCCCGGGATTCCACTGTCGATAGAACTGCGGCGCAAGTCGGGCCTGGTCGAGACGCTGCGGCTGGACAAGAATACGGTTACCATCAATACCGTCTTGCACAGCGAGGTAATCGATAGCGGTGTCAACCGGATTGGTTACCTCGTGTTCAACAGTTTTCTGAACACTTCGCTGGCGGAACTCGATCCCGTGTTCGCGCAGTTCAAGGCAGACAACGTCAATCATCTGATTCTCGACCTGCGCTACAACGGGGGCGGCAGCATCAGCGTGGCGCGCGACCTTGCCAGCTATATCAAGACTACCAGCCTTGCCAACAGCGAAACCTATGTCGAATTGCGCTACAACGATAAACTGCAGTCCAACAATTTTCGGTATTACTTCAGGCCGCTGACCAACTCGCTCGGACTCGACGAGCTTACCGTGGTAATCAGCGAATCGACCTGTTCCGCCAGCGAGCAGCTGGTGTCGGCGCTGCAACCCTATTTCAGCCGGGTTACCACGGTTGGCGGCAGCAGCTGCGGCAAACCGGTTGGCATGAATCCGGTCGATTTTTGCGACCTGACCCTGGTGGCGGTGAACTTCGCCGGTTTCAACGCTGCCGGCCAGGGCGATTACTTCGACGGCATACCGGCCGATTGCGCTGCCAGCGATGACGTCGCTTTGGAACTGGGCGATCCCGTCGAGCCGATGTTGCAGGCCGCAAGGTATTTCATCGATAACCGGAGCTGTCAGGTCTCGTTTCGGGCACGGCAGCGCAGGCCGAACAAATTACAGGGGTTGCAGCTTGTCAGCGGTGCGGTTTAGCCTTCTGCTTCCGCTGTGTCTCTACTCGGGCCTTGCGAATGCGCTCTGGACCGGTGTCTCGATGGAAATCGGCAATTACGATGCCGACTGGGTATTCGCCGGTGAGGCGCGCGAGGCACAGATCAGCACCATAAATTTTCAGATCGAGGAAAAAACCACCTCGGAGTTGCGTGTTGGCGCAAGCATCGGTTACCTCGACCTCAGGTTGGTCGCGGATACCGCGGCGCAGACCAAGAAATTCAACGGCGAATATATCGGTGTCTATCTGCGGCTGCCCGTACGCATTAGCGACAGCCTATCGCTGCACGGACAGCTCGGCTTTCGTTACAACAGCGGCAATGAGAGTGGAACCGACATCCGCACCGGTATCGACTGGACGGAAAGCAGCCTGTTGCTGGGCCTGGGTCTGCGTTTTGCGAGCCTGAGAATCATGCCTTTCGCCGTATACCAGGATATCGATGGTGATATCAACGACGATGACGGCACGCTCATATTCGAACTGGATGAAGCCATGAGCAGTGGCGTTCGGTTCGATTACTTTGTCGAGGACAGCGCCTTCATCCGGCTCGAGTTTGTCTCGGGCGGGCGGGCCGGTGGTTACCTGACCTTTGCGCGACAGTATTAGCCGCCGTTGACGTACCGGCGCTTGCGCTCGTCGTAGGCAAGAATGAGTTCGTCGATCTTGTCCTGGTCGTATTCCCGCAGACCGCTCAGTACCATTTTCTTTTGCCCTTTCCCGACCTTTTCGCCGCTGCAGCACAGGTTGAAGTTAAGGGCGACGTCGCCGCGCTTACCGTAGAGTCGAAAGATGCTCTCGCTGAGCTCGAGTTCGACCGAGTCTATGTCGAGCGTGTCCAGCGAAATACGCATGTGGTCGTAGATCACGAGAGGTCGCTCGGTATTGATCATGACGTTGTTTTCTTTCATCAGCGGCACCAGCACGTGCGGGAAAGTATGCCCGGAAAACTCGACGTAGTTTTTTGTCAGCGAATCGATCAAGACCTGGTTGTGGCTTTGCGTGCCGTTGGAGGAGACGTCGAGATATTTCTTGTCGTTCTCGTCGTAAATCGATATTTCGCGGGCGTTGACCTCGGGCAGTATCAGCGTGACGTCGTCGCCAACCATACCCGAGAACGAAAATCCCATGGTCTGGCGGAGACCGTAATGATGTATGATGACCGAGAACAGCAGGTCGCCCGGCACGCAAAACCGGGTCGAATCGACGTCGTGAATTGCGTTAAAATCGCCCGCGACCGACTTGGCGAAATCGCTTGCCTGCTGCTTCGTGAAGGAAAGTTTGGAATCTTCAAGGTTAAAGTATTTTTCCAGATCCATGTTTTTCTCTGATTATTGTCCTGCGGCCCGGGGCGGTATCTTAACCCATTTTCCAGAGGGGAAGTAATTTGTGAGCAGCCTGGCGCAAGATATCCGTTTGGCGGAATCCGCGAATGCTTAACTTTGCCGGTCTCGCGCTGCGCCGTTCGGCTACCCTGTTGATCGAAGCCGCCGATTTCAAAGTTTACAGCGGACAGAAACTCGGCATTACCGGCGCCAATGGTTGCGGCAAGTCTTCGCTGTTCGCGTTGATTCGGGGCGAACTGTCTGCCGACCAGGGGGAGTTCAGCATGCCGCAACACTGGTTGCTGGCCTCGGTCGAACAGGAAGCCCGGTTGAGCGGGCGCAGGGCGCTCGAATATGTCATCGATGGCGATGAGGAATTGAGACGGGTCGAGGCAAGGCTAGCCGTGGCAGAGCGCGATCACGAATCCATGCAGATTGCTGCCTGCCACGAGCGGCTGCAGGAAATCGACGGTTACCAGGCGAACAGCCGCGCCGCACGCCTGCTGGCAGGACTGGGTTTTGCCGATGGCGAAATGCAGCGCCCCCTGAACAGTTTTTCCGGAGGCTGGATCATGCGGCTCAATCTGGCGCGCGCGCTGATGTGTCGCTCCGACCTGTTGTTGCTCGACGAACCGACCAACCATCTCGATCTGGACGCGGTAATCTGGCTCGAGCAATGGCTGAAACGTTATCAGGGTACGCTGTTGCTGATTTCCCATGATCGTGATTTTCTCGACACGGTGGTCGACAGCATCGCGCATATCGAGCACCGGAAGATAACGCTGTATCGCGGTAACTACTCCGCGTTCGAGCTGCAGCGCGCCGAGCGTCTCGCGCAGCAGCAGGCCGCGCATCAGAAACAGCAGCAGAGCATCGCGCATATGCAGCGTTTCATCGACCGCTTCCGCGCCAAGGCGACCAAGGCAAAACAGGCGCAGAGCCGCATCAAGGCGCTGGAGAAAATGCAGCTGATCGCACCGGCACACATCGACTCTCCTTTTTATTTCGAGTTTCGCGAGCCGGCGGCTTTGCCCAGCTCGTTGATCAGGCTCGATCACGTCTCCACCGGTTACGGCGACAGGCTCGTGCTCGAGAAGATCGAGTTTTCGCTGATTCCAGGAGAACGAATCGGATTGCTGGGATTGAACGGCGCGGGCAAATCGACCTTTATCAAACTACTGGCCGGTGAAATGGAAGCTTTCGAGGGCAGCGTCACGCGTGCCAGGGAGTTACGCATCGGTTATTTCGCGCAGCACCAGGTCGAACAGCTCGACCTCCAGGCAAGTGCCCTGTTAGCCATGCAGCGACTCGATCCGGAATTGACCGAGCGCCAGATTCGCAGCTATCTCGGCGGCTTCAATTTTCAGGGCGACAAGGTCAAGCAGGCAGTAAAGACCTTTTCCGGGGGCGAGAAGGCGCGTCTGGTACTGGCGATACTGATCTGGCAAAGGCCGAACCTGCTGTTGCTGGACGAGCCGACCAATCATCTCGATCTGGAAATGCGCTTTGCGCTTAACCAGGCGCTGCAAGGTTTTGTCGGCAGCGTGATCCTGGTGTCGCACGATCGCCACCTGTTGCGCAGCGTCTGCGACGACCTTTGGCTGGTCGACCGCGCCGGTCTGCATCGTTTCGACCAGGATCTCGATGCCTATCCCGCCTGGCTGGCGCAACGCAAATCGGGCGTGCAGACGCCGGCTGCAAATGGACGGCAGAATCGGCAGAAAATGAAATCTCATACCAATCAGCTGAACAAGATCGAGCGTGAAATCGCCAGACTCGGCGAGACCCGGGATCGCCTGGAGAAAAAACTCGGTGACAGCGAGATATATGCTGAGCAAAACCGCGAAATCCTGGAATCGACGCTGGTCGCGCAGGCCGAAATCCAGAAGTGCCTGCTGCGCGCGGAGGAGGAATGGCTGCGCCTGTCCGAAATGATCGAAGAGATGGAGCGCCAGGCAGGCTAGTTCGCGCGGCAGTTACGGACGATCTGGCCGAGGGTCTTGAGCGCGGACTCGGTTTGCTGGGTCCACGGCGACCCGCAGTTGATGCGAATGTGGTTTCTGAAGCGTCGCGTCGCCGAGAACAGTATCCCCGGGGTAATCGCGATATTGTGCTCCAGCGCCCGGTTGAAGATATCGATGCTGTCGCAACTCTTCGGCATTTCGATCCACAGTACGTTGCCTCCGTGCGGATTCGATATGCGGGTCCCCTCCGGAAAGTTCCGGGCGATCATGTAGCGACCCTTTTCTACCTGCTCGCGCATCGCCATGCGCAGTCGCACCAGGTGCCTGTCGTACTGGCCGCTACTTAGAAATTCCGCGATCGCAAGCTGGTTGATCGACGATGTGGCCGACGACCAGGCCTGCTTGTATTGCAGGAATTTCTTGTGGTAACGCCCCGCGATGACCCAGCCCACGCGATGTCCCGGTGCCAGAGTCTTGGAGAACGACGAGCAGCTCAGCACGATATTATTGAGATCGTAGGACTTGGCCGGACGCGGAGGTTTATCGCCGAAGTAAACGCTGCCGTAAACATCGTCCTCTATCAAGGGTATGTCCCGTTCTGCCAGCAGGTTGACCAGTTCGCGCTTGCGCTCTTCGGGCATCTGGCTACCGATGGGATTGCTGGTGTTGGGCGATGCCATTACCGCCTTGATATCCATCGTGTCGAAGGCTTCCTCGAGCGCCTCTAGGTCAAGCCCGGTTACCGGGTCGGTATCGATTTCGACAGCCAGCATGCCCATCTGTTCGATCATGCGCAGCACCATGAAATATGTCGGCGATTCGACCGCGATGATGTCGCCGCGCTTGGCCACGCTGCGCAGGCTGATTGACAGGGCCTCGGTAGCGCCGGAAGTGATAATGATATCGTCGGCGCTAACCCGCGTGTAATTATGGGCGTATTGCTCGGCAATCTGTTCGCGCAGCTTGCGGTGTCCGGGCGGAAACAGGTAATCCATGCTTTTTTTCGGATAACGGCTTATGATGCTGCGAGTGGCGCGCGTCAGCGATTTGACTGGCATGAAATCCATCGACGGGTTCGAGGTGCCAAACGGTACGATGCGAGGATTGTTGGCGTTACGAAATACCTCTTCGAACAGTTCGCCGAAGCGAATGCGGCGGGCGCGGCCCGGCTTGGTGGCCGATTTGTCGATGTCGTGTATCTGATTGACCAGCGCATTGACATAAAAGCCGGACTGGGGCTTGGCGTTCAGGATGCCCTGGTCCTCGAGATTGACATAGGCCTGCGTAATCGTTGCGATGCTGACGCCGAGCTGTTTGCTGAGTTTGCGCAGGGAAGGCGCCTTGTCACCCGGCTTGAGGTCGCCTTTCTCTATCAACTCGTTGATATAACGCGAAACCTGGTCGTACTTGTAGGTTTCCGGGCGCGAAACTGTCATGGTCATCAGTTAACTGTAATGTAGGTATTTGAAAATAATTGTAACTGTTATTATAACAGTTACGTCCATATTATTGCACCATTGTCGGTGCGGCAGTAATGCGGTTCCGGCAACAAGTTAAAACCCCCTCCTCCTCCTCAGGTTTTGACTTAATATTGACCCACCCCTTAATCCGGGTGGGTTTTTTTTTGCTTCGAATTTCGGGAACCGGAATTTCGGGGACGCAATACTTAATGCTCCGAAATTATTCATTGAAATGGCGCGCTCGGCGGGAGTCGAACCCACGACCTTTGGCTTCGGAGGCCAACACTCTATCCAACTGAGCTACGAGCGCTTCGCAATTCACTTACCAACGCGGTGTTCGCGCGACGTGATTGTAAACCATCGCGCCGCGGTTTAGGCAAGATCGGCAAATAATTTTTGCGAACAGGGTATATTTCGAGGATAATGCGCAGCGATTCTGACCCGTTCCAATACCTGGAGAGACCTAGTGAGTGAAGCCCACGCCGATACGTTTTCGCCTCGAGAAATTACCGTCCTGGTGGGTCTTTTGCTGGCCGCGGTCATTATCGGAGAGGTATTGATAGGACCTCATAGTGACGAACCGGTGGTGACGGAGCCGGTGGACACGAAAGAAGACATTGCGATGCGTCTGAAACCCGTGATTTCCCTCGACGAAATGCTCAGCAACATGACCGTGGCCTCGGCGGCCGGGGATAGCGCCAATAAATCTCCCGAACAGCTCTATCAGTCAGCCTGCCTGGCCTGCCACAACACCGGCGCCGCGGGTGCGCCCAAGCTCGGCGACGCGGCTGGCTGGAAACCACGCGTCGCGAAGGGCCTCGACGAACTCGTTTCCTCGGCGGTAAAAGGTATCGGAGCGATGCCGCCACGCGGGGGCTCGCAGTACAGCGACGACCAGATACGATCCATAGTCGAGTACATCCTCGCAAATTCCAAGTGACGCCGCCGTAAGGCGGCGTCATCCCGGAAAGTACACAGCGCTTATCCGGGATCTCGCAACAACGACTCCAAACACCGAAGGCCACCGCCTCTCCGTCTGGGCCTCTCCGCGGCGTCATCCCGGAAAGCGCGCTATCACGCAGGCTGATTCAGCGCCCAGCCTCTGCGGGCTTTCGCGAAACGGTAACGTCGGCGCTCTTGCGTTCGCAAACCCATCGGCTCGATCGGTCCACGGAGTTATTTCCGCCGTCTGTCCTGTTGCCGATACGAAATCGCCTCGGCGACATGCGCTTCGCGTATGTGTTGCTCCGGCGCCAGGTCGGCAATCGTACGCGCCAGCCTGAGCAGTTTGTGATAACTGCGCGCGCTAAGCCCCAGTTTTTCGATAGCACGGACCAGCATCCGTTCGCTTGCGGAATCCAGCCGGCAAATCTCCGGCAGCTCTCGGTTACCGAGGTTAGCGTTTAGGCATCCCTGGCGCAGCAGTTGAAGTTTACGCGCGCTACCGACACGTTTTCGGACCTGGCTGCTCGATTCGGCGTTGTGGTTTTCGCTACCGATCAATTGCTCATGGCGGAGGCGGGCGAGCTCGATCTGGATATCGATACGGTCCAGCAGGGGCGCCGACAGTTTGTTGCGATAGCGGTTCAGTTGCTCCGGTGAGCAATCGCAGGACTGGATCGAATCGCATCCGCCGGGACAGGGGTTCATCGCCGCAATCAACTGAAAACGCGCCGGGAAAATCGCCTTTTGCGAGGCGCGCGATATATGAATTTGTCCGGTCTCCAGCGGCTCGCGCAACACTTCGACGACCCCGCGCCTGAACTCGGTGAGCTCGTCGAGGAAGAGCACGCCATTGTGTGCCAGCGAGATTTCACCGGGCTTCGGCTGGCTGCCGCCCCCGACCAGCGAGACACCCGAGACCGTATGATGCGGAGACTGGAAGGGTCGCTCCAGCCAGGTCTCGGGAACGACCGTCTGCTGGCATAGCGAACGGATAGCGGCAAGGCTCATCGCCTCGTCTTCGCTCATCGGTGGCAATACCGTGTTAAGGCGGCACGCCAGCATGCTTTTACCGGTTCCCGGGGGACCCATCATCAACATATGATGACCGCCCGCGGCGGCGATCTCGAGCGCGCGTTTCGCCTGGTGCTGCCCGCGGACGTCGCCGAGATCGACCTTGTAATCGGGTTGATGTGTACGGGGATCGGCCTTGATCGACGGCAATTCGTCACCGGCGTTCAGACCCGCACACAAACGCGCCAGCGAACTGGCGAGGTTGATTTTGAGATCGCGCACCAGCATGGCCTCGGATTGATTGCGGCACGGAATGACGACGTCCTGCCCCGCCTCTCGGCTGGCGATCAAGGACGGCAACAAACCCGAGATCTTGCGGCATTCGCCGCTCAACGCGAGTTCGCCGAAACAGGCCGCAGCGGAAATTTTCGAGATATCGGTCTGGTTAGAGGCGGCCAGAATCCCGAGCGCGATCGGCAGATCGTAGCGTCCGCCTTCCTTGGGCAGGTCTGCCGGCGCCAGGTTGACGGTGATACGCCGCGCCGGAAATTCGAATCCCGAATTGATGATGGCTGAACGCACCCGGTCGCGCGCCTCGCGCACGGCGGTCTCGGGTAGCCCGACCACGGTAAATGCAGGTAACCCGCTCGATATATGCACTTCGACGCGCACCTGGGGTGCGTTAATGCCCAACTGGGCGCGGGTGGTAAGCTGGGTCAGTGACATGACAGAATCCTTTCCGTGATGGTTACCTGGCGGCGCGTAACGCCTCCGTGGACGCGTTCCGTCGCCCAGGCGGCAGTCTAACACGAAAATACCGCAAACCCGTTGCCGTATGATCCCCTGCTGCGAAAGTTTCCTCCCTGATCGGGCACGGCGCTTACCCCAATGCGCGCGGCACCTATCCCGGATGGAATATTAGTATATTAGGACTTATTAATATAATGGGCGGGCAATTTAACGACGATATTCCAGAGGACCAATGACATGAATATTAAAGGTTTTCCAGCAGCAATCCTGGCATCTCTACTGGCGCTCGCCGTCGTCGGCTCGGTGTCCTTTGCCAGCGACGAGAAGTCGGATCCATCCGAGCATAAATTCGAGCTCGCCAAACAGTACTATGGTCAGTGCACCGATACCGACAGCTCGGAGTTCGAGGCTATTCGCCCACAACTCAGGGCGTTCACCGATATGGAAGTCATGGCGGAAACCATGGCGGATCCGGCCAGGTTCGCAAAGCTGATGGCGGTGGTCAACGATCCGCGCACCATTCACGTGATGACCAAGTGCGCGACCGAGCCGGTGATGTGGGACACCTGGATGAAGGGCATGACCGATTTCAATAAAATGAGCCGGGCGATGGGCCGCCTCATGAATCCCAACATTTACTTCAACTGGATGATGGCGCCGATGAATCCCGCGATGTATCAGCCGATGATGCAAATGACGAATCCTGCTTATTACACCCGCTGGATGAATGCGATGATGAACCCGGCGTTTTACCAACCGATTACTTCGCTCGCGGATCCCGGCTGGTATACTCCCCGAATCAACTGGATGATGAACCCGCAGTCAGTGCAACCGATGTTCAACATGATGAACATGGGCAGTTATTTCGCCCCGGTTCCCGCGGCTGGAAACGCGGCAGCAAAACCTGCAAACTAGGACGTTACAGGCTGGCGCGGTCTGACAGCCGCGCCAGTTTCAACCGCAGCAGGAGACAATCATGAAACCGAATATGGGAAATATCGACCGCGTCATTCGGGTAATCGTTGGCATCGCATTGATCGCGGCCTGGCCGCTGGGCCTGATACAGGGTACCTGGGCAATTATCGCGGCCGTGTTTGGCGCCGTGCTGATCGTGACCGCGGCGATTCGCTGGTGTCCGCCCTACGATTTGCTCGGTATCAATACTGGCGCCAAAAACGGATAGCCGCCGGCTCGGCCTCTGCCGGGTCAGGCCTCGCGGCCTTGCCCGGCATCACTTTAACGTCTCTTCGAATTCCTTAAGGCGAGTTTCGATCACCTCGAGTTTCTCGCGGGTGCGTGCCAGCACCCTGGCCTGGATGTCGAATTCCTCGCGGCTGACCATTTCGTAGTTTGCAAGTTGCTGTTGCAGCAATATTTTCAAACGGGCATCGAAATCGGCTTTCACCTGTCGCAGGCCGGGTGGGAGTAGTTCGTTTATCTTCTCCGAGAGCCGGTTGATGGTTTGATTGTCAATCATAAAATCCCCAAAATAGTGCATTTAAATAACCAACTGCACTAAAGAAGTGCAATTGATCGAATATAACGCTCAATTCTAACCAGTATTTGCGTGTCTGCCCAGAGTCGCCAAAATTCACCTCGCATTTTATTCGGAGATTTATACATGAAAATCATCACTGCGATTATCAAGCCGTTCAAGCTCGATGATGTTCGCCAGGCGCTCGGGGAAATCGGCGTACAGGGCCTTACCGTGTCGGAAGTTAAGGGCTTTGGGCGCCAGAAAGGGCATACCGAGCTTTACCGGGGGGCGGAATACGTGGTCGACTTCCTGCCCAAGGTAAAGCTCGAAATAGCGATCGACGACGACCTGGTCGACCAGGCGATCGAAGCGATTACCAACAGCGCCAATACTGGCAAGATCGGTGACGGCAAAATTTTTATCACCCCCCTCGAACAGGTTATCCGTATTCGTACGGGTGAATCTGGTCCGTCAGCATTATAGGAG
This sequence comes from Gammaproteobacteria bacterium, assembly GCA_029864185.1. Taxonomy (GTDB): domain Bacteria; phylum Pseudomonadota; class Gammaproteobacteria. The sequence goes on along the minus strand of JAOTTY010000106.1, from coordinate 2,943 downwards.
GACCCCATGGAAAACCAGATTTTTCAGTTACAGTACGCAATCGACACTTTTTACTTTCTCGTAATGGGTGCCTTCGTAATGTGGATGGCAGCGGGTTTTGCAATGCTCGAGGCTGGACTTGTACGTTCCAAGAACACCACCGAAATCCTGACCAAGAATATTTCGCTGTATGCGGTTGCCTGCACCATGTACATGGTGTGCGGCTATTCGATCATGTATGGCGGCGGGGATTTCACGCTGTTCCTGTCGGATATCGTCGGCGACGGAGTCACCGGAGCCGAAGAACCCGCGACCTATGCCCCGTCGGCAGACTTCTACTTCCAGGTGGTGTTCGTCGCAACCGCAATGTCGATCGTTTCCGGTGCCGTTGCCGAACGCATGAGGCTTTGGGCTTTCCTCGCCTTCGCCGTTGTCATGACCGGCGTAATCTACCCGATGGAGGGTAGCTGGACCTGGGGTGGCATGCCCGTATTCGGCATGTATACGCTCGGTGACGCGGGCTTCTCCGACTTCGCCGGTTCTGGCATCGTGCACATGGCCGGTGCGGCCGCCGCGCTCGCGGGTGTACTGCTGCTCGGACCGCGCAAGGGCAAGTACGGCAAGAACGGGCAGATCAACGCGATTCCCGGCGCCAACCTGCCGCTGGCCACGCTCGGCACCTTCATCCTTTGGCTGGGCTGGTTCGGTTTCAACGGTGGGTCGGTACTGGCTACTTCGGCGGTCGAATCCGCAAATGCGGTCGCTGTAGTGTTCATGAACACCAACGCCGCAGCCGCGGGTGGCCTCATCGCGGCGATGATCCTGGCACGTATCATGTTCGGCAAGGCAGACCTGACGATGGCGCTCAATGGCGCGCTGGCGGGTCTGGTCGCGATAACGGCAGAGCCTTCTACCCCGACGCCGCTGCTGGCCACTATCTTTGGCGCGATCGGCGGTATAGTCGTCGTCTTCAGCATCGTGACACTGGACAAGCTGAAGATCGACGATCCTGTCGGCGCTATATCGGTACACGGTGTGGTGGGCCTGCTCGGTCTGCTGCTGGTGCCGATTACCAACGACGAATCCACCTTCGGCGGTCAGATCCTCGGAGCGCTGACGATTTTCGTGTGGGTATTCGTCGCCAGTTTCATCGTCTGGTTCATCATCAAGTCGATCATCGGTATTCGCGTCAGCGAAGAAGAGGAATACGACGGCGTCGACCTTTCCGAATGTGGCATGGAGGCCTATCCGGAGTTCACCAGCGCAACCAGTTAACCTTCATCACGGGGCCGGCAGAGCCGGCCCCTTTTCCATATGTGTTAACATACGCTCGAAATCGATATATTATTCAATCATGTTATGCCACATATATCGCAGTAGTCGAAAACTGGACACCTATCTATACCTGATCGACAAGGACGATTTTTCGGTGATCCCGCAGGAGTTGATGCGCGTCTTCGGTCCCCCCGAGTTCAGCTTCAGCTTCGATCTGACCGAGGAACGCAGGCTCGCCAAGGAGGATGCGTCGGAGGTAATCGAAAATCTCGAGAGCCAGGGCTACCATCTGCAGCTGCAGGATGACGAGTTGATCGAGGAAATGCTCGCCCGCAAGGCGATCAATTGACGAGATAGTCGCCGCGTTCGTATTACCGTTCCCGTGGGTGCGCGCAGGCCTCTGGCAAGGGCCAGACCGCCCGGGCCGCAACTTTCTTGATGGCAAATATTAAGGAATATTGGAAACAGGAAGGCGCATGCCACGAACGAATATGCCCCGGGAGAAATTACCACGACATATTCCGCACCGAACCTGTTAGCCATTCTGGCTTCGACTTGCAGCGTTTTTGCCGTCAACGGGCCCACCCCTGACGATGCCTGCGTCTGCATATTTTCGCGTGGAACTGGCGAGTTCGCAGAGTCTCCGCTCGAGGTCGTGTTCGGCTTAACCGGTATGGGAGCTGCCGCTGCCGGCGTGGCAAGGCCGAGCCGGGGCATCATCACCTGCTGATCGATAACTGGGTGCCCAGCCTGAGGTTCGTGCCTGGCAGGTTCTATAACCGGTCGCGCAGGGCGTAGTAAGTCATGCCGAGCACCATTCCCGGCCAGCGCAGCAAATCGCCGCCGGGGAAACTGCGGGTCGGAATCCTGCCGAACAGGTCGAAATTTTCCGCTTCTCCCGCCAGCGCGTCGGCAATCAGCTTGCCCGCCAGCGTGGCCAGGGCAACCCCCTGGCCAGAGTAGCCCTGGGCGAAATAGGTGCTATGTTTGCCGAGCCTGCCGAAATGCGGCATGCGATTCAGCGTCACCGCGAGCGTGCCCCCCCAGGCGTAGTCGATGCGAGTATCGGCTAGCTGCGGATAAACCCGCAGCATCGGTTTGCGCACGAAACCCGCGATATCGCCTGGGAAATTGCGGCTGTAGTTTTCGCCGCCCCCGAACAGCAGGCGCTTGTCCGCCGACAGGCGATAGTAGTTGACGACAAAGCGCGAATCGGCAATTGCGACGTCGCGCGGATTGATCTCCTCGAGCAACGCCGCCGACAACGGCTCGGTGGCGATGATGAAATTGTTGATCGGCATGATCTTGCCGGACAGGCGCCGTTCCAGCTTGCCGAGATAGCCATTGCAGGCGAGCACGATATGCTCGGCTGCTACCGTGCCCCGTTTCGTTTTCACGCGGCCGGGATTGCCTTCCTGGTAGCCCTCGACGGGCGTGTCCTGGTAGATCCTGGCGCCGGCGCGAAGCGCCGCATCGGCAAGGCCGAGGGCATAGTTCAATGGATGCAAATGCCCCGCGCCCATGTCGAGGTTGCCGCCGAAGTAGCTATCGCTGCCGACCAGTTCGGCCATCTGATCGCGCTCGAGATATTCGATTTGTCCGTAGTCGTACTCGCGGTTCAGGAATTCGACGTAGGCCCGGCTGCCCGCGGCATAACCGGGCTTGTGATCGGGATGGGCGATCCCCGGC
>JAOTTY010000367.1 GCA_029864185.1 Gammaproteobacteria bacterium | reverse complement strand
CGGATCACCAGCGTTTTACACTGGAAACCAATGTGGATGTTTACTTCTGCGATCCACGTAGTCCTTGGCAACGCGGTTCCAGTGAGAACACCAATCGGTTGCTTAGACAGTATCTTCCTAAAGGCACGGATTTGTCCTTACACTCTCAGGCAAGTCTCAATGCCATCGCTCGACAGTTAAACGAACGACCTCGTAAAACTTTAGGCTTTGAAACACCGGCAGAGAGATTTAACGCATGTGTTGCGTCGACCGGTTGAGATTACCGCCAGAAGTGGACATTGCCGCAATGGCGAAGAAAGCCAGTACTCTTAATTTAATTTTCATATCGATTCCTTAATGATGTTAATCAGAATATTCAGCCTTTTGTTTAGAAGCAATTGTCGGGTGTTATGTTCGCTGTTAAAGGATGAAACTATGTCAAATTCCTGAACGCTTTCTACTGACTTGAATGACACGGCTAGAGATTCATTAAAATCTCTCTTTAATTCGCGGTAGACAGCACTAACCCAATTTTTATCATCAGTTTTCCATTTTTTAAACTCTAGTTCTGTATTTACAGATTTGTTTAATAGGTGTAGCCCATCAGATAGCATAATGCGCAATCTATCTATAGATTCGTCTTTGCTTCCAGATCCTGTAAGGAAATTATCAACATCTTTTAAGATGAGCTTGCGCTCTTTCATAAGTTTTAGATAAACAAGAAAAACGACGATTGCGAGGATACCGAAAACGGCTTCTACATAATTTTCAATCTGCCATTCTGAATTGTTCACTATGTGTAAAAGGGTAAAGAAATTTACGAAGATCCCCAACAATCCCCACAAGATACACATCCACAAAACCTTCGCCGGATAATCGTCTTGATGCAGTTTGTCCAATAATCGCCACATTATTTTGTCCGAGACCCTATCTCCTCTCGTTTGCTCCTAATTTAAACGGGTTTTTAGGGTGATTGTATGGATCAAATAAAAGATGCGCCACCCGCTTACGATCTCTCCCTGAGAAATGGCTACAAAACTGAGAACTGTGGAGCGGGCGACGCTTTATTGGTCATCGACACCGGCACAAAAGCTGTCATCGAAACTTCGCGATACCATGGTTACGAGAAAGAAAATAGCGGTGTCAAAATAGGATGGACGTTTCTAGCCAGATCGCATGGGGTGGGAAATCCAATGGCGACCTGAAACTACTGATGCTCAGTCATGCCTTTTTCGGTCCCCTTTTTCGTATCTGTTCCTGAAATTTCCCGGCACCGCATTCGAGCAGCCCGGTGCCGGGCCTAGACGTGAGTTAATCCGCGTAAAAGCAGTAGAACAGTCCGTTACCGCCGGTCTTCCTGAGATCTTCCTGGCCGCATCCCACACTGCCGTGCGCCGAGTTCCAGGAGAGCATGTGCCAGTCCTGGCTCAGCCCCATGCGATCGTGGTGGCCGACAATGGCCGAGCCCTGATTGTTACTCGTCCATCCCGAACAGGTAGTGTCGGCACCGGCGGTCGAATACATGCCCTGTGGGTCCGATCCGGTGAGTATGTCATGACGATTCGGCTTCATGGTGCGATCGTTGACAGGCCTGCCGTGCTCGTCAAGGCCAGTGTCTTTGTTGATCGGGTTGGCGGCAGAATGCAAGTCGTCGACGTTATTGGCAATCAGCACGCCCTTGGCATTGTGCCAGGGGCCGCTGCCGATGCGCTCGCGTGCGTTGACGCCGGGGATGACTTTCGCGGTGCCGCTTGAGCGATCGATTATCGGAGAGACGCTGAGATAGGCCTTCCAGTTGGTTAGTTTCGAGCCGGCGCCGTCGGCAAGATCGGCGCAGTGCTCGTCGGCACCTTCCAGGCCACCAAGGTTGGCGCCATCGCCGGGCCCTTCACTGGTGATGAAAAAAGTCATCTCCGGCTGCTGCGCCAAGGCGCTGCCGACGAACGCGACGCAGACCAGAGCCATCACAAGCGGTGTAATTATAGTGCGTGGATGTTTCTTCGAATGAATCATTGCCTCCTCCTTTTATTTTTTCATGTTATCCAAAATACTTGGGTCATCTAGAAACGGATTTGTCCCTTTTAATGCGACAGTTTACTCTCATAGCAACTATTTGGAAGCTGATCTGGCTGCGGCGGGCGCGGAGCTCGATATAGCTGTGATGTTTCGGCATGCCATCAATTCGATTTCTGTATTCAGAGGAATTTCCTATAGTTCTCACAAGCGAATGAGCGGCGGTTTCGGGTCGCCTATCGCCGCTGACCTATCGAGTCTGAGGGTCTGTTTTCTCGAAAGCTGTCGCTGTAAAGCCCGCGTCCAGCTGCAGGAACCGGCCACGAGCGGACGCCCGGCCCCCATAATCCACAGTGAATTAGGATCAGAAGCGGCGATTTGCATTGCATCGAAAAGGGGCGTAATCCGCATAATGATGGGATCTCCTGTTCAAATCAGGGCGTAGCCACCATTTTATGACCTGCTGCTTGACCGGATAACAGCGTTGGATTTTACGGTGAGGCGCTCGTCTATCGATATACACTGCGCCCGCCCGCGCCCCCTGATCCGCCGTGCTTTCCGGCCGCTAGCGACGATCAAGACTTTCGAGGCACCGACACAGTACAAATTAGGGCGAAGCCAGAAGACTTGAATGCTGCGGTCGGATTACCCGCGTCCGACCGGCCCGACGTAGGAGAATCATAGGAAATTGGCCGCGTGAACGAGGGTATATGTTTTTTTTATGGCGGGTTGCAGGCAACGAACAATGAACACGACGACGACCTCTGGCGGGCCAGGGTGATAATCGAGGCGGTGCCCGCCAACGGAGCGAAAAGTGCGCTAGGCATGTGCAAAACGTGCACTATTTGACATCATTTTTCGTTTTTCGCGGGTTCATTTTTTCGTTTTTAGCGGGTAAACTTATGCTTGCAGCCCGGACGATCAGGATGAAATACGGACGGTGTTTCCTGCCCGCCACGCCAGCCATCGAACAAGGAGGATATCGAAATGCATTGTTACCAAACCCTCGCCGCCGCCACGGTCATCGCTAACACCTTCGAACTCGTGCCTGAAATCGGGCGCAAGCTGCCGTACGCCGTGATCGTTGACTGGATGGAACAGCACGGCATCGAGCCCGCCGACGTGCTTTACGCCGCGCCAGAGGCGATCAAGGCGAGACTGCTATTCGAGCTCGGCCAGGGCCGGCCGCAGGTTCCGCACGCGGCCTGAACGCAATATTGCCCGCGATCGAAACTGTAATTCCGTAATAAGGGTCAGGCCTTACATTTGACAGATTTTACGCCGAGCTAGCGGCTGATTTGGGTCCAGACTGTGTGAAAACTCTGAAGCAGGTATAAT
>JAOTTY010000105.1 GCA_029864185.1 Gammaproteobacteria bacterium | reverse complement strand
CTGATTCTGCTCGCGGATATCGGTTCGATTCTATCCAACCCGCGTTTGCGCAACCCCAAGTAGCTTGAGAGGACCGGAATCATGACTGAACAAGCCAGCAAGAAAGAAGAAGAGGTACTCGCGGAACTGGATTCCTTCGCCGAGCTGCCGGACGCACCGCCGAAACGCAAGTTCCGGCTTACCTGGGTTGGCTACCTGTCCTCCGCGATCGTCGCATTCTGGCTGATCATGTGCCTGATCGGACCCAGTATCGCCCCGTTTCACGAAATGGATATGGATGGCGACGACAGTTTTCTGAACGCCCACAGCAACGAGTACGGCACATTTCATCTCGGTACCGATTACCTTGCGCGCGACACCCTGTCGCGCGTCCTGTTCGGTGCGCGCAATACCATCGGCATATCGCTCGCCGCCACCCTGCTGGCCTATCTGATGGGTATCACGCTCGGCATCCTGGCCGCGGTCAAGGGCGGCTGGATCGACATGGGGATCAGCCGGCTCAACGATGCGATCCTGGCGTTGCCGACGATCATGCTGGGCCTGATCGTAATTGCCGCGCTCGGCTCGTCGATACCCATCCTGATCGGTACCGCAGCGGTGATCTATGCGACCAGCGTATTTCGCATCGCGCGCGCGCTCGGCCAGGACATTATGGTGCAGGATTTCGTCGAGGCCGCGCAGGCGCGCGGCGAAGGTATCTGGTGGATTATCAGGTCCGAGGTGCTGCCGAACGCGGCGATGCCGCTGGCGACCGATTTCGGCCTGCGCCTGGTGTTCGTGGTGCTGTTCATTTCCAGCCTGAGCTTCCTCGGGCTCGGTGTGCAGCCGCCTGCCTCCGACTGGGGCAGCATGGTGCGTGAAAACCTCGCCGGCCTGACCTACGGCTCCTATGCGGCGATCTGGCCGGCCTGCGCGATCGCGTCGTTCACGATTTCGATCAACCTGATAGTCGACGATATTTCCGCGAAGTCAGGCGGCAGTCTCGCGAAGAAAATGGTGTAATACGATGGCAAAAGAAAAACTGTTCGAAGTAAAAGATCTTCGCATCAGCGCCAGGAATGACGACGGTGAAGAAGTCAAGATCGTCAAGGGGGTGACCTTCGACATACACAAGGGCGAAGTCGTTGCGCTGATCGGCGAATCGGGTTCCGGCAAGACCACGATTTCGCTGGCCACGCTGGCCTACACCAAGCCCGGCCTGTACTTTGCCGGGGGCGAATGCCGGCTTTACGGCGAGGATGTACTGACCATGCCGCCGCTGCAACAGCGCGATCTGCGTGGCGGCAAGGTCGCCTACCTCGCGCAGAGCGCGGCGGCGACCTTCAACCCGGCGATCACGATCGGTGAACAGGTAACGGAATCCGCCGTATTGCATGGTTTGCTGACCCAGGAACAGGCAACTGAACGCGCGGTAGAACTCTACCATGCGCTCGAGCTGCCCGACGCCGATCGTATCGGTTATCGCTATCCGCACCAGGTATCCGGCGGCCAGCTGCAGCGCCTGATGGCGGCGATGGCGCTGTGCGGCAAACCGGACCTGATGGTGCTGGACGAACCGACCACCGCGCTCGACGTAACGACCCAGATCGAGGTTTTGAAAGCATTCAAAAAGGTCATCCGCGAGGAAAACTCGGCCGCGATCTACGTGACCCACGACCTCGCCGTGGTGGCTCAGGTAGCGGATCACATCGTCGTGCTCTACGGCGGCGAAATCATGGAACAGGGCTCGGCCGACCAGATCATCAACCGACCGACGCACGCCTATACCAAGCGCCTGATGGAAGCCGTGCGTCCCAAGCCGGCCGCCGGCCAGGGCGTCGAACTGACCCACGAGCATCACCGTGACATCGACAACCTGGAAGTGCGGGACCTGACCGCGGGTTATGGTGGCATCGTCAACGGCGAACCCACGATACCGATACTGAAGGATATCAACGTCAGCGTGCGCAATGGCCACGTGGTCGGGGTTATCGGCGAATCGGGCTGCGGCAAGTCGACGCTGGCGCGTGTCATGGCGGGTATGCTGCCACCGGCACGCGGCGATATCATCCTCGACGGCAAGAAACTCGCGGGAGATTTGCATGACCGCAAGCTCGACGAGTTGCAGAAGGTCCAGTTCGTGTTCCAGATGGCCGACACCGCGCTCAATCCGAAACAGTTGATCGGCAACATCATCGGCCGGCCGCTAGAGTTTTATCACGGCCTGACCGGCAAGGCGAAACACGCCAAGGTCTCGGAAATTCTCGAAATGGTCGAACTGCCACCCGCCTTCGCGAGCCGCTACCCGATGGAGCTTTCCGGCGGCCAGAAGCAGCGCATCAACCTCGCGCGCTCGCTCGCGGCGAATCCCGAGGTCATGCTCTGCGACGAGGTTACCTCGGCGCTCGACAGCATCGTCGGCGCCAATGTGATCAAGCTGCTGACCGCGCTGCGCGACAAGACCGGGGTCTCCTTCGTGTTCATCAGCCACGACCTGTCCACGGTGTCGTCCTTCGCCGACGAAATCGTCGTCCTGTACGCGGGACGCGTGGTCGAACAGGGCCCCACCGACGAAGTACTGGAGCCGCCGTTTCATCCCTACACGCGCCTGTTGATCAGCTCGGTGCCGGAAATGCGCATCGGCTGGCTCGAGGATACGATGAAGAAACGCGAGATGGCGGTCGGTATCGCGCGCGGCGTAGAGATTACCGCCAGGGGTTGCCCGTTCTTCAATCGCTGCCCGATGGCGATCGATGGCACCTGTGAGTTAAAATCGCCGCCGATACTCGAACTCGACAACGGCCATCGCATTGCCTGTCATCTGACGCTCGAACAACTGGAAGAGGCCGAGGCAGAAGCACAAAAGATATTGCTGGGCTACGAGAAACTGGGTCAGGAGGACCCGCAGGTGCACGTTCCATAACCCGATAACGGACCCCTACCCTATGAGTGATTATCCAAAATTGCGCGAAATGGGAATCCAACACCCCGATGAAATCGAAAAGTTCGCGGTTTATACCGTGGGCCACACCGATATCCTCAGCGTCGTCTACGACCGCAAAAAAGGCTCGCTGCTGCCGGTAAGCCGCCGTTACCGGTTTCCGCAGGTCAAGAAGTCGGTCATGGTCGATAGCGGTACCCGTCAGACCCAGACCCTGTACGAGAGCACCCCGGCCTTTCGTGATGCATTGCACGAACTCGAACAGCTGAAACTGGCGCGCGACCAGGGACAGGACCTGAAGATACTGATCAGCCAGGAGCTCAGGCATCTCGAGGAAGATATCGCGCTGCGCACGCAATACATTCAATCGTTGCTCGAAAAGCTTTAACTGCCCGCTGTGCCCGGCGAGTCCGGGCCTCGGCACGGCTTCAATCATCCTCGAGATCGTACCCGGTCTCTTCGCTACTGTAGTGCTGTATCGACTCGATCGCGGAGCCCGAAGGATGCACCGCGGTCGCGTGGCTCGGACCCTGCCGCTCGAGCGGCACCGGCGCGCTGCTCAACATGCGGTAAATCGCGAACAAACCGGTCATCGCGTGCACCGCCGCGATAGACCAGAACAGCGCCTGGTTGCCGTACCGGTCCATGATCACGGCAAACGACACCGGCCCGATAATCGCGCCGATCCCGCTGACCAGCACCAACGCGCCACTCGCGGCTATCATTTGCCGCGGGTCGAGGTGGTCATTGGTATAGGCGATGCAGATCGAGTAGAGCGGAAAGGCGAAGCCCCCGAACAGACCGACCGCGAGGAACAGCAGCTCGTTCGAGACCCGCGCCGCCGCGATGCATAAAACTGCCGCGATCGACGTCAGCAGAGTCGTCGCGGTCAACACCTTGCGCCGGTCGAATCGATCCGAGAGCGCGCCAATCGGCCCCTGCAGCAAAACCGTGCCGAGCACCGCGGCGGTCATGAAATACGACGTATCGCGAATATCGAGCCCGATTCGGCGCGCGTAGACCGGGCCCAGTGCAAAAAAGGTCGCGGTAACAAGCCCCACCGCGAACATGCTGACGAGTCCGAGCGGCGTTAGTCGAAACAATTCCAGCAGGCCGATGCGCACCGAGTCATGAAACGCCGGCGGTGAACGGGCCGACAGCAGCAGCGGTACCACCGCGACCGAAATCAGGATGGAAACGAGGATGAACAGTTCGAACTGCTGCGGATCGGCGAGGTTGAGCAACAGCTGGCCGGCACCGACGCCTATATAAGTCACGACCATGTACAGCGACAGTAACTTGCCCCGGGTTTCGTTGGTGGCGCGTTCGTTGAGCCAGCTCTCCGCGACGATGTACAGCCCGGCGAAGCAGAAGCCGCTGACCAGGCGCATCGCGATCCATACCGGCGCCGTGACGAACAGCGCGTGCACCAGGATCGCCGCCGAGGACAGCGTGGCAAAGGCCGCGAAAACCCGGATGTGCCCGACCCCCATCGTAATCCGGGGCGTCAGAATCGAGCCCAGCAGGAAACCGAGGTAAAAGGTCGACATGACCAGGCCCGTCAGGGTCGCCGAGAATCCCTCGAGGTCGGCGCGCACCGCAAGCAGGGTTCCCTGCAGGCCGTCGCCGAGCATCAGGATGCCGAAGCCGAGCAGCAGCGCCCACGATGACATCAACGCGGCGCCGAAAGTGACGGGTCTACGGGACAAGATTTGAGTTATTCCTCTATTTGGTGAACGGCCCCGAGCGAAATACCGTTGCTTTCCAGAAAATGGTAGCAATCGGCTTTCGCCTCGCCCAGCGAGAAACCGTTCGAATGTAAACAGTACTCGAGCCACAAACCATCGATCAGCGCGATCAACTGGCGCGCGATGCCTGCCGCGTCGATATCCAGATTTTCGTGGTCGGCGATACGTCTCAGGGCCCCGGCCAGTTGCCGTCGGTACTGCGAATAACGCCCCCGGTGCAGCGCCTTGAGTTCGTCATTGGTCGCAACCTGTCCCCAGATCGCGAGCCACGCGCGCAGGTTGGATTTGTTAAAACTGTCCTCGTCGAAACTGTCCTCGATAAAACCCGCAACCTGCCGTTGCGGCGACTCCGCGCTATAGTCGCGCAACAGGTAATCCGTCATGTGTGCATAGATCGAAACCAGCAGCTCTTCCTTGGTCCTAAAATGATGGTTGATCAACCCGCGCGATACACCGGCCTGGCGGCAGATCTGGTCGACGGTAAAAGCTATCATACCGCCCTTACCGAGACAGGCGATCCCCGCCTCGATCAGCTCGCTGCGACGTTGCTGCGATGACTTTCGATTAAAAGACATTAATTTCGTTGGACTTTTGCCCTGATTTTTCCGACCGACCGGCCTGGCGATTTTAATTGCGTCAGCATACCCCTTGTTATACGATCGTTCAATAAGAAACGACGACGCGAGACTTACCCGCCATGCCCCGGAATCCCCGTTACGACGTCCTGTTCGAACCGGTCGAAATCGGTCCGGTTACGGCGCCAAACCGTTTTTACCAGACCCCGCACGCCACCGGCATGGGCAGCATGAAACCCAACCGTTCCGCGACGTTACGCGGCATCAAGGCCGAGGGCGGCTGGGGCGTTGTCTGTACCGAGTACTGTTCGATCCATCCGAGTGCCGACGAAACGCCTTACGCCTACCTGACCCTGTGGGACGACGATGACGCCGAGCAGCTTGCGCACACCAGCGCCGCTATTCACCAGCATGGCGCGCTTGCCGGCATCGAACTGTGGCATGGCGGATTTCACTGCAATAACCGCGACACCCGCGAGCCTTCTCTCGCACCCTCCGGCGTTTCCGCCGAATTTACCTTTCCCGCGCAGGCCCGAGAAATGGATCTCGACGATATTCACATTTTCAGGCGCTGGCACCGCGACGCCGCGTTGCGCGCGGCCGCGGCCGGATTCGACATCGTCTACGTCTACGCGGGGCACGATTACCTGCCGTTTCAGTTTCTGTCACCGCGTATCAATCGCCGACGCGACCGCTACGGTGGTTGTTTCGAAAATCGGGCACGCCTGTTGCGGGAGTTGATCGAGGACACCCGCGAAGCCGTCGGCGATCGTTGCGCGGTGGCGGTGCGCCTTGCCATCGACGAAATGCACGGTGACGGCGGCATTACCAGCAGTGGCGACGGACGCAGGACCATCGAACTGCTCGGCGAGCTGCCGGACCTGTGGGACATCGCGCTTGGCGGTAGTCTTGGCAACGATTCCTGCAGTTCGCGTTTCTCGGCCGAGGGCTACCAGGAGCAGTACGCCGCTATCGTCAAGCTGCATACATCGAAACCGGTCGTCAACGTGGGCCGATTCACCTCTCCCGACACGATGGTGGGCCAGATAAGACGTGGTGTTCAGGATTTTATCGGCGCGGCGCGGCCGTCGATCGCCGATCCGTTCCTGCCGCGCAAGATCGACGAGGGCCGCGAGGACGAGATTCGCGAGTGCATCGGCTGCAATATCTGTCGTTCCGCGAATAACGAGGGCGCACCGCTGCGCTGCACGCAAAATCCGACGATGGGCGAAGAATGGCGCCGTGGCTGGCATCCCGAAATTTCCCCCCCCGCGACGAAACAGGACAACATTCTCGTGGTCGGTGGTGGACCCGCGGGCATGGAGGCCGCCCTGACTCTCGGGCGGCGCGGCCATCGCGTGACGCTGGCCGAGGCCGGCGGCGAGCTCGGTGGCAGGGTCGTCTCCGAATCCCGCTTACCGGGACTGCAGAACTGGATCCGGGTGCGCGATTACCGCGCCCACATGATCGGGCAGATGGAGAATATCCAGGTCTACCTGGACAGCGCGCTCGGCAAGGACGATATCGACGCATTCGGTGCCGACCACGTCGTCATCGCAACCGGCAGCCGCTGGCGGCGCGACGGGCTCGGCCACCATCTGCGTATGCCGGTGGAGATCGACGCCGCGATGTCAATCCTGACCCCCGATGACGTTCACGACGGCATCGACATCGATGGCGACATCCTGATCTACGACGACGAACATTATTTCATGGCGGGTGCGCTCGCGGAAAGATTTCTGCTAGACGGCCACGCGGTCACTTACGTTACGCCCGCAACCAGTATTTCCTGCTGGAGCGCGATGACCAACGAGCACGAATTCATCCAGCGACGCCTGTTATCGCTGGGAATAGAAACCCGGTTCGCGCAAACGCTGCAGCGCATCGACATAGATACGCTGGTGACGCGCTGCAAATACAGCAACCGGGTTAGCGAACATCCCTGCTCTAACCTGCTACTGGTCAGCGGCCGCGAGCCACGCGAAGATTTGTTTCGTCGCCTCGCCGGGAGCACCGCGACCCGCATCGGAGATTGCCTGGTACCGTCGAGCATTGCCGATGCGGTCTACGCGGGTCATAAGTTTGCACGCGAGTACGGCGAAGATCCCGCGAGCATCGTGCCGAGACGCGAACGCGCGTCGCTGCAACCGGCGGTCGCCTGGAGGGTATGAAATGACCGGCAGAAAACGCCGGGGGGGGCGCAAACCCCGGGGATCAGGGGCAATCTCGCAACCACCGTGGAAGCAGTTACGCTATCGGCATCCACCCTTCGATTTGCTCGACGCCGACGCGATCGAGGCTATCCACGCAGCGGGTCTGTCGATTCTGCAGGAAACCGGAATGCGCATCCTGTCGCAACGGGCCCGCGAATACTACGCCGCGGCCGGATTCGCCGCCAGCCGCGAAGCGGAACTAGTCAAATTCGATAGCGAACTGGTCGAAGCGCTGGTGGCTCTGGCCCCGGCATCGTTTACGCTGCGGGCCAGAAATCCCGCCAGGAATATAAAGATCGGAGACGGCAACCTGGTATTTACGTCGGTCGGCGGTCCCGCCTACGTCATGGACAGCGAGCGCGGCCGTCGCACCGGCAGCTACGCGGAAATGTGCGACTTCATCCGTCTGGTGCAAAGCCTCGACATCCTGCACCAGGAAGGCGGCGGCGGCTTCGAGGCGATGGACCTGCCGGCCGCGACCCGCCACCTCGACCTGTTCTACGCCGAGTGCACGTTGCTGGACAAGAACTGGATACCCTGGACCATGGGGCGCGAACAGACCCTGGACGCGATCGAAATGGCAGCGATCAGCCTCGGCACGACCCCGCAAGGATTGATCGAAGCCCCGGCGCTGTGCGGCATCATCAACACCAACACGCCATTGCAGCTCGATATTCCGATGGCGGAAGGCCTGATCGCGATGGCCGAGCACGGCCAGGCAGTGGCGGTTACCCCGTTCACGTTGGCCGGCGCGATGGCCCCGGTCACGCTCGCCGGCGCGCTCGCGCTACAGCACGCCGAGGCGATGGCGGGCATTGCCCTCGCGCAGGCGGTGCGTCCAGGTGCTCCGGTGCTCTACGGTGGATTTACCTCCAATGTCGATATGAAATCCGGCTCACCCGCCTTCGGCACCCCGGAATACCTGCAGGCGGCGCAGGCCTCCGGCCAGCTGGCGCGGCGTCTCGAGCTTCCGTTCCGCTCGAGCAACGTGAATGCGGCGAACACGGCGGACGCGCAGTCGGCCTACGAGAGCTGCCTGTCGCTGTGGGGCGCGATAACCGGCCAGGCCAATATGATCAAGCACGCGGCCGGCTGGCTGCACGGTGGGCTGACCGCGTCGCTCGAAAAGCTGATCATCGACGCCGAAATCCTGCAAATGGTGGCGGCGAGCCTGGAACCCTTCACGGTGAGCAGCGCAACGCTGGCGCTAGACGCGATTCGCGAAGTCGGCCCGGGTGGGCATTTTTTCGGCAGCGCGCACACCATGGCGCGTTACCAAGACGCCTTTTACTCGCCGCTGCTGTCCGATTGGAGCAATTACGAAACCTGGCAGGAAGCAGGCTCGGCCGATTCCGAGCAGCGCGCCAGCAGGATCTGGAAGCAACTGCTGCGGGAGTATCGGTCGCCGCCGCTCGACGCGGCGCTGGACGAGGCGCTACGGGATTACGTGGCGAGGCGCAAGCGCCAGATCGAAAAAACCGATTGACATGTTCGTTGCCTTCGATGATACATCGTGTTAAAAATAGCCGTCACAAGCGATCCAGGACCCTGGCCTTTAACGGCCTCGACCTGACTTCCACAATAACAATCGATCAACTACAACCGAACCTGAGGTAATAAACACCATGGTGGACATCAAAGATCTCGAGAAGGCGGCCAGAGCGGGTAAGCTCGATCGTCGCGAATTCATCAAACGCGCCGGCGCGCTGGGACTGTCGCTGCCGTTCGCGACTTCCCTGCTGTCGCAATCGGTGCAGGCGGCGATGCCGAAACGAGGCGGCAAGTTCGTCCAGGGCAGCCGGCACGGCGGCACCACCGACACGCTGGATCCGGGCACCCACGAAAACGGCTTCATGCAGAACCTGGTTTACACATACGCCAACCACCTGTTCGAGGTCGACAATACCGGGGAACTCATCCCTGAACTGGCCGAAAGTTTCGAGGCCAGCAAGGATGCGAAGACCTGGGTCATCAGGCTGCGCAAGGGCGTCGAGTTTCACAATGGCAAGTCATTCGGCGCCGACGACGTGGTTTCCTCGCTGAACCACCACCGCGGCGAAGATTCTAAGTCCGCCGGCAAATCCCTGCTGGACGCCGTCGTCGACATGAAGAAAACCGGCTCGCACGAGGTGACCTTCAAACTTTCCGGGGGCAACGCCGACTTCCCGTTCATCCTGAGCGACTACCATTTCGCGATCCTGCCGGACTTCAACGGCAAGATGGACTGGCAGGCCGGTTTCGGCACCGGCGGCTATATCATCGATCGTTTCGAACCCGGTGTGCGCGCGACCTTCAAGCGCAACCCGAACTATTTCAAGTCGAACCGCGCCCACTTCGACGAGGTCGAAACCATTTCGCTGGTCGACACCACGGCGCGCCAGAATGCGGTCATGAACCAGGAAGTGCACGCGATCAACGGGGTAGACCCGAAGACCGTTCATCTGCTGGGCCGTAACCCGAGTATCAGTATCCTCGAAACCACCGGCACCCTGCACTACACCTTCCCGATGCGCGTCACGATGGCGCCTTTCGACAATTACGACCTGCGCATGGCGGTCAAGCTGTCGGTCGATCGCGAGCAAATGGTAAAGAAAATCCTGCTCGGACACGGTGCCGTGGGCAACGATAGCCCGATCGCGAGCTCGATGCCGTTCTACAACGACCAGATGCCGCAGCGCAAGTACGATCCTGACAAGGCGAAGTTTCACCTCAAGAAAGCCGGCATGGAAGGCGCTAAACTCGATCTCAGCACTTCGGAAGCCGCGTTCTCAGGTGCGGTCGACGCCGCGCTGCTGCTCAAGGATTCGGCCGCCAAGGCGGGACTCAACGTCAACGTCGTGCGCGAGCCCAAGGACGGTTACTGGTCCAACGTCTGGAACAAGAAGGCCTGGTGTGCCTGTTACTGGGGCGGCCGCCCGACTCCGGACTGGATGTTTACCGCGGCCTACGTCGCCGATAGTAACTGGAACGATACCGACTGGAGAACCGGTGCGAAAGCGGACAAGTTCAACCAGCTGGTGCTTGCGGCCCGTTCCGAGCTCGATAACAACAAGCGGCGCGAAATGTACTTCGAGGCCCAGGAACTGGTCAACGACGACGGCGGCCTGGTGCTGCCGATGTTCGCCAACTATATCCACGCGGTCAATAAGAAGGTTGCGCACGACGACAAGGTTGCCGGAAACTGGGAGAACGACGGCAACAAGAACGTCGAACGCTGGTGGTTCGCATAACAAAGGCCCGACAGGGAAATGGGCCAGGGCTCATTTCCCTGTTCGCTACGGCGAATAATAACAAGGCCAATCGATCGCAAGCGGTCGCTAAGGCTGAACTGAGGAGGGTTATGCAGTGCTACATCCGGTAGTCCGCACCATTTTGCAGAGACTCGGCCTCGGCCTCGTCACGCTGTTCGTGGTTTCATTAATCCTGTTCAGCTCGGTCGAGTTCCTGCCCGGCGATTTCGGCGAGGCGGTGCTGGGCCAGGCCGCGCTGCCGGAAACGGTCGCGGCCTTCCGCAAGGAGCTAGGCCTGGACCTGCCGATGCACGAACGCTATCTAGACTGGCTAGGCGGCATGCTGACCGGCGACATGGGCAACTCGTTCTCCGGGCGCGGCTCCTCCGGCGGCACCGACCGTTCGCGCCCCGTCATCGAGCTGCTTGCGCCGCGGCTTGCCAATACCCTGTTCCTGGCATCGATGGCCGCGATCATCTCGGTGCCGCTGGCGCTGTTTCTCGGTGTAACCGCGGCGCTTTACCGCAACTCGATTTACGATCGTACGGTCAACGCGCTGACCCTGACCACTATTTCATTCCCGGAGTTTTTCGTCGCCTACCTGTTGATTCTGGTTCTATCGTCTTTCCTGAAGCTGTTTCCATCGCTCGCGAACATCAGCCCCGACGCGCCGTTCTGGGAACGGGTTTTTCTGACCTTCCTGCCCGCGTTGACGCTGACGCTGGTCATCGTCGCGCACATGATGCGCATGACGCGTGCCGCCATCATCAACCTGATGGCGAGCCCGTACATCGAAATGGCCGAACTAAAAGGCGCTTCCAAATCTGAGATCATACTGCGCCATGCGCTGCCGAACGCCTGGGCCCCTATCGTGACCGTTATCGCGTTCAACCTCGCCTACCTCGTGGTGGGCGTGGTCGTGGTCGAGGTGGTGTTCGTCTACCCCGGGGTCGGCCAGCTGATGGTGGACGCGGTGACCACGCGCGACGTGCCCGTGGTTCAGGGTTGCGCGATGATTTTCGCGGCGACCTATATCCTGCTGAACCTGTTCGCCGACATCATTTCGATCATTACCAACCCCCGGTTGCTGCATCCACGATGAATAAAGAAGACGATATCACTCCCAGCGCGGAAGCAGAGCTCGCAGATCAGGGATTCTCCAAGGCCGATCTGGCCAACCAGGGATACTCGGCGGCGGCGGAAGTCACGCAGATCAGGGCGCGCCGTAGCTTTCGTGAAAACCTCTGGCGCGGTCTCAAATCGGCTCCACCGACCGCACTGTTCGGTCTGATCGTCATCAGCCTGTACGTCTTCTTTGCGCTGTTTGCGCCACTGCTCGCGCCCTACGGCGAGGCCGAGATTTTCGACCTGTCCTACGCGCCGTGGAGCGACGAGTTCATGTTCGGCACCGATCAGCTGGGTCGCGATATCCTGTCGCGCCTGATATACGGCGCGCGCAACACGGTCGGCATCGCGTTCGTCACCACGATGATCGCCTTCGTCATCGGCGGCGGTCTCGGCATTACCGCGGCGATCAACAACGGCGGCTGGCTGGACAACCTGCTGAGCCGTTCGGTCGACGTGCTGATGGCTATCCCGAGCCTCATCTTTGCGTTGATCCTGCTGTCCATGTTCGGCGCCAACACCTTCAACCTGATCATGATCATCGCGGTGCTCGATTCGACCCGGGTATTTCGCATCGCCCGCGCGGTATCGCTTAACGTCGTCGTCATGGACTACGTCGAGGCCGCCAGGCTGCGTGGCGAAAGGCTGGCCTGGATTCTGACCCGCGAAATCCTGCCAAACATCATGCCGCCGCTGGTGGCCGAGTTCGGACTGCGTTTCTGTTTCGTCTTCCTGACCATCGCCGCGCTGTCCTTTCTCGGCGTCGGCATCCAGCCACCGACCGCCGACTGGGGTTCGATGGTGCGTGAAACCGCGGGGCTGATCCAGTTTGCGGAATACGATCTTACCGCCGCGATGACGCCGATGCTGCCGGCGGCCGCCATCGCGCTGCTGACCGTGGCGGTCAATTTCGTGGTCGACTGGTTCCTGCATAAATCCAGCGGCCTGAAAGACTGAGAATGCAACTATGAGCGACGACCGAAAAGGCACGAAAGGCGATATCCTGCTCGAAATGCGGGATATCGTCATCGACGGTTACAGCGATGACCGCTGGCACGAAATCGTCAAGGGCGTCGACATTACCCTGCGGCGCGGCGAAATCCTGGGGCTGATCGGCGAGTCCGGCGCCGGCAAGTCGACGCTGGGCCTGGCGGCGATGGGCTTCGCACGCCCGGGATGCCGCATTACCAGCGGCAGCATCGTCTTCGACGGCATCGACCTGATAAAGGCTACCGAGGCACAAAGACGCGCCCTGAGGGGCTCCCGCATCGCCTACGTCGCCCAGTCCGCGGCGGCGTCGTTCAACCCGGCGCACCAGCTCATCGATCAGACGGTCGAAGCCACGGTGCGCAAGGGCATCAAGCCGGAAGACGAGGCAAAAGCCGACGCGCGTAAGCTGTACCGTGAACTGCAACTGCCAAACCCCGAGCTGATCGGTGATCGCTTCCCGCACCAGGTATCGGGCGGCCAGCTGCAACGGGTCATGACCGCGATGGCGATGTCGCCACGCCCCGACCTGATCATCTTCGACGAGCCCACCACGGCGCTGGACGTGACCACCCAGGTAGAGGTGCTCGCGGCGATGCGCAGGATCGTCGAGCAGTACAATACCGCGGCAATCTACATTACTCACGATCTCGCTGTGGTCGCGCAAA
>JAOTTY010000104.1 GCA_029864185.1 Gammaproteobacteria bacterium | reverse complement strand
GACCCAGGCAATACCTGCAACGGTCCGTTTTCATCGGTAACCTCGTCGATCATCAGCAGCGCGGTGACCAGGTCGTCGTTGCTATGCGGCGTAAATGGAAAGTCCTGGTGCCACTTGACCTCGGTCGCGGTGCCGGGCAGCTTCGAATTTATCTTGCTGTGGTGATACTTGACATTCGGCCCGATAAGCTCGGCGACGCAATCCGTCATCGCGCTGTCGCGCATGACCCGATAATAGACCGCGGAAATATCGGTAGGCGCGTTGACGCGTCGCAAGGCCGGTTTGTCGGCACGATGACCGGGCTCGAGATCGAAACGCGCGCGGCCATCGACGGTTTCGCCATAAGCCTCTTCGTGCGACCTGCTCTCCTCGACCCAGTCCGCAAACTGCTGGCGCATTTCCCGCAGTTGCTCGCCGCCGAGCGCGTTTTCGACGAGCAGGTAACCCTGTTCGTCAAATAAAGCCTTTTGTCGGTCGCTTAACACTGCAATCAATGCCTCTGAAAGGTGAATATAACGATAAGTTAAGATACGAATAATAACAGTTTAAGGTTGGCCGACTGCGGATTATTGATTCAGGTCACGATTGACAAAACGTGATAGCGGCCTTACTAATGTCGATTTGAAGGCGGAGTTATCCGATGGCGCTAAAATCGACCGACGACAAGGGAATACAGACGCTCGCGATCCACGCCGGAGAGTCCCCCGATCCCACCACCGGTGCGTCGACGCCGGGCCTGGTCATGTCGAGCAGCTTCGTCGTCGACGAGGAAATCAGCTTCTCCGCCAATAACCTGAGCGCCGAAACCCCGTTTGTCTACACCCGCTGGGACAATCCCACCACGCAGCGACTCGAACAGAAACTGGCCGTTCTCGAACAGGCCGAGGCCGCCATCGCGTTTGCCTCCGGGATGGCTGCGAGCGCCGCGGTCTTGCTCGCCCACCTCAGCCAGGGCGATCACCTCGTGATCAGTAACACCAACTACCCCGGCACGGCCGAGTTCGCGCGCAACACGCTGGGCCGTCTCGGCATCGAGGTAACCCCGGTAGATACTTCGGCTAGCGCCAATATCGAAAGTGCGATGCGCGAAAACACCCGCATGCTGTGGCTCGAAACGCCGTCCAATCCGCTGCTGCGCATATCCGATATCGCGGCCGCGGCGACCATCGCGCATGCCAACGATGCGTTGCTGGTCGTCGATTCGACCTTCGCGACGCCGATCGCGACACGTCCGATCAGGCTCGGCGCGGATCTCGTGGTCCATTCGCTGACCAAGTATATCGGTGGACACGGCGACGCCATGGGCGGGTCGGTGTGCGGCAGTCGCGCGCTCATCGGGCCGCTGAGGGGCGAAGCGCTGGTGCATTACGGCGGCGTCATCAGCCCGTTCAACGCCTGGCTGATCATGCGCGGCATGGCCACGCTGCCGCTGCGCATGCGTTGCCACGAGCACAACGCAATCGCCGTAGCAAATCATCTCGAGCGGCATGACCAGGTCGAGATGCTGCTTTATCCAGGGCTCGAATCGCACCCCCAGCACCGGCTTGCCAGCGCGCAGATGGATAACTTTTGCGGCATGATCTGCTTTCGCACCGCCGCCCCGCGACGCGTGGCGCGGCGCATGATGCAGCAGCTCGAAGTCATCCACTACGCGGTTTCGCTAGGACACCACCGCAGCCTGATCTACCTGATGCAAACCGACGACCTGATCGGGTCGTCGTATTGCCTCGATGGCGACGAACTCGACCGCTACCGCGCCGTGGCCGGAGACGGCCTGTTCCGCCTGTCGGTCGGCCTCGAGGACGCCGCCGACCTGATCGCCGATCTCGACCGGGTGCTGGGATAGTGTCACGCAAAGCGGATATCAGCGCCGCGGCGGCAGCCCTGCTGGCCGATATGGAAGCCCGGGGACTGACGCTGCCTGAACCGGACGGGCTGGAACGCTACCGTGGCGACACGCGCGCCGCCTATGCCCCTTATGTCGACGAGGCGCTTAAGGATTTTAGCGGTGAAATCAGCGATATCAAGATTGCCGGGATACCCTGCAAGCAGCTGACTCCGCCGTCGTGGTCGCGGCGCCAGGGACCCTGCATCCAGTATGCCTATGGTGGCGGCTATGTCAGCGGCAGCACCTACGAAGACCTGATCATCGCGATCCCGCTTGCCCGGCACTGCGCGGCGCGGGTGGTCATGGTCGACTACCGCCTGTCCCCGGAACACCCCTACCCCGAACCGCAACGGGACATGCAACAGGTATACCCGGTGTTGCTCGATGCCTATACCCCGCCGCGCATGGTTGTTTGCGGCGAATCGGCCGGCGCTAACCAGGTACTCGCGCTGCTGCAGCAAATCCGGCGCGACGGGCTGCCGATGCCGGCCTGCGCCGCGCTGTTATCCCCGTGGTGCGATCTCGCCAACCAGGGCGACAGTCATGGTTTCAACGACAATCGCGATCCGACCCTCAGCAACGCCTGGGTCGACCTCGCGGCCAGCCTGCACGCCAATGGGCATGCGCTCGAAGAGCCCGGGATATCTCCGCTCCACGGTGACATGGAAGGAATGCCGCCGACCCTGATCACCACCGGCAGCCGCGACCTGCTGCTAAGTCAGTGCCTGCGCCTCGCGCAGCGTATGAGAGCCGCTGGCGTCGACTGCGACCTGCGCGTCTGGGAAGGCATGTGGCACGTGTTCGAATTTTACCCCATCCCCGAAGCGGCGCGGTCGTTGATGGAGATCGCGGCCTTCATCAACGCCCGCGTCTAAGCCGCGATTTCGCGGTTTACCTGGAAGTATCCGTCGCCCTTGTGCTTGACCCTCTGGCCGGTATAGGCGTGCAGCGCGGGCAGCGCGTGGAAAGGCACCGACGCGAGATAATGGTGCTCGGCATGGTAGGGCATGTTCCAGGCGAGGAAATTCAACAACGGCGTGGTGTAAGTGGTACGCGAATTTTCGAGCATGTTATCGCTCAGATCGCAGCCGCAGTGCTCGGGTAACAGGTACAGGCGCAGCAGAGGTTGCGCTAGCAGCGCGGGCAGCACCCAGTACCACCACAGCGCGGCGCTCGACATCACGATACTGAGTAACAGCAGTAGCGCGTACCCGGCCAGATGCACGCGGGCCTCGTTGACGATCGTGGCGTGGTGGCGCGACTCGATATAGCTTTCCTTTACCTGGCCCTGCGCGTGCCGCCAGATCGAGACCAGGCTTTGCCACCAGGTTGGCAAGCCGGTCAGGTACCACCAGTAGCTCCTGTCGATCAGGGGCTTCATATCGATCAGCTCGGGGTCCAGTTCCGGATTCTGCGTATGCCGGTGGTGGACATAATGGAAGGCGCGGAAATACTGGAACGGAATCAGCAGCAGAAACCCGACCGGTGCCGCGACCAGGTTGTTTAGCCAGCGGGTCCTGAACGCGGTGTAGTGAATCGTCTCGTGCAGAGCCGCGAACAGAAAGATCAGGACAGCGCCGTAAGCCGGCAGCGTCAACAACAGCCACAGGCTGTCGCGGCTCGAATATACCCCGATACCGGCAAGCGCCAGCAACGCCAGGTGCGCCGTCAGCTGGAGCAGACCGCGGGCGTCCGAGCGCCGTGTCAGGCGCTCCAGTGCCCCGGCAGGCAGCTTGAAAGTATCCTTGTCGTTCATGCTATCGGGTAGGTTTCGACAGCCTCGTATTTTACGCCATTTTCGAACGCGCGCGACTCGATCAGCACGAAACTGTCCACCTTCCACGAAATCGCTTCGAATGTATCCACCGGGAGCAAACGGTTCACTCTGCGCGCGACCGTGACATGCGGGTTGTAACGCTCTGCCTCTGGCCTGTAACCGCAGGGCTCGAGGCACTCTCCCAGACGATCGTGCAGCCGTTGCAGCGCGGGCGGAATCTCGCTGCAGCCCAGCCATGCAACCCGGGACCTGGCGAAGTGGCCGGCACTATCGATCAGCAGTTCGAAGGCCTCGCCGGTGGCCAGCCTCGCCCGTTGCCGCAAACAGGTCAGCTCGACGATATCAACGTTGCCGACAAAGTGCAGCGTCAGGTGCAGGTTGTATTCGGGGACGCGCCGGGCCGGTCGATCGACCGGCAGCCGGCGTGCGATTTGCGACAACTGCCGGCGCGTCGCCGGGTCCGGCCACAGCGCAAAAAAAATCCGGGTATCCTTCTTCTGTCTCACTAGATGGTTCCGCAACCGATTTTCGCGGAGCCGCAGGCGATGCGGAGAACGCCGGGATCGGGCAGGTCATCCTGACCTGGTAATACCTTCGTATCCACTACTCGCCGATCTCCTCGCTCCCGGGCCTTTGCAAGAAATTGATCAAGGACTTTATCCGTTGCCTAGAGAGTTCGGACGGGGACGTCGGGGACCCAGATATAGCCGTCATCATCGACGATATGGACCTCGCGCAAACCGTGGTCAGGCTGGTCGCGCGGACCATCCAGCAGGTTGAAACCATGCCGCTGCGCGCGCTCGGCCGCGCCATCGGGATCGCAGCCGTGCAGGCGCAGTTCGATCCCGGCGCCGCGCCTGGGCTGGTCGCGGGTGTCGCTCAGCAACGGGTGCTTGTCGTAGGTGTGGTCCGCGTGCACCATCCAGTCGCTGCCATAGCCGTGCAGGATCAACAGGTCATCGTCCTCGTGCAGGACTCCGGCCTGCAGCACGTCGCGCTGAAACACCAGCGCACGCGGTAAATCGGCGCTCAACAGGTTGATCGTAAAACCGGCCAGCGAGTGCCCGTAATCCGGCGCCGCCATGAACGGCTTTTTGCTGCTCTTCTTCATTGCTAGTCAAGTGTCCCGGCGAAATCCCTGCAATAAAAATCCAGCGCAATATCCTCGATCCGAACCGTGATTTGCAGCCTCTCCGACAGGTGCAGATGAAAGTAGCGCCCGAGCAGATCGAGGCATTCGCGCCCGGCTCTTGCAGCTGTCCAGAAAGATGCCGCCGATGCGCTGCGGCACCTGGTGGGTATCGCCGAACAGGGCGCTAAAATCGGGTAGCCCGGCCAGCCCGGATGAGTATTCGAGAATAAGATGCGGCATCGTTGTCGATCGGTGGTTACGGCTTCAATGTTAAGCGCTACGCGGCGCAAGAACAATTGTGGATTTTACGCACGTGGATCCGCGCGTGCCGGTTGCTCGAAACGGCTGATGCTCCAGGCGCATATCCCGAGAATGAGCACGAATAGCAGGATCATGCCCCGCCAGGCCAGCGCCTCGTAAAGATATCCGGGTAACCAGGATCCTAGCGCGCCGCTGAAATAGTAAACCGACACGTAGAGCCCGTTGACGACTCCGCGGTGTTCTCTGGCGAGATGGTTGGCGAGCCCCGACAGCAGGGCATGCATCAGGAAAAAACCCGCCGCCAGCAGAAACATCATTAGCACCAGCCCGTGGAACGCCACGAACAGCAGCATCACCAGCCCGAAGGCATGTATGCCCAGTCCCAGCATCAGGCCACCACGTTCGTCGCGCAGCCTACGGCTGATCGTATCGCTGAAAAATGACACCGGGGCGCCGATCAGGTAACCGAGATACAGCATCGAGATAACCATCGGCGTGGCACCGGGCTCTATATCCCGCAGATGGAACGGGATAATATTCAGAATTCCCGAGAAGACGAAAAACA
This sequence comes from Gammaproteobacteria bacterium, assembly GCA_029864185.1. Lineage (GTDB taxonomy): Bacteria > Pseudomonadota > Gammaproteobacteria. The sequence goes on along the minus strand of JAOTTY010000104.1, from coordinate 7,968 downwards.
CCGACGCCAGCGCGATGAACATGAAACGGTAATTGCGCGCGCCGAGTACCCGGAAAATGCTTTTTCGATCCAGCCGCGCAAAGTTTATGTCGGCGTCCGCATCGGCTTTCAGCAACAGTATCAGGGGCAGCAGTTGCATCAGGCCCATGACGACGAAGGCCGTGTGCCAGTCGAACGAGCTGGCAAAAAATCCGCCGACCAGACGGCCGCTGAAACCGCCGAGTATCGTCGCGCCGATATAAAACCCGAGCGCACGCCGCACCATGGTCGTCGGTACCGCACCGGCGCAATAGGTCATCAACGCGGTAAAGATGGCCGGCAGCAGCAAGCCCTGCAGAAAACGCAGCAGCAGCATCTGCCAGAACTCGTCGACGAGGTAAAAGCAAACCTGGTTCATGGAGAGCAGACCGAGCGCGACGATCAGCATCAGCCGCGCCGGAATCGCCTGCAGGAAATAGCCGTATACCACCGGCGCGACGGCCAGCGGCAGCATCGCCAGCGTCATCAACAGGCCGGCCTCGCCCGGTGAAACCGCGAAATTTTCGGCCAGCAACGGCAGCATCGGTTGCGGTATGTATAGTGTGCTGAAAGATATGACCGTCGCGATTAGCGCGATGGCGAGGTTGCGGGTGAGCATCATCGGGCGGTCTACTCGGGATCGACTAGCCTTGCCAAGCCAGGCCTGCGCGGGCAGTCGCCGCGCTCGCACCGGATCTCGAGGCGGTCGACGAATTTCCGAATTTTCGAATCATCTTAACGCAAATTTCATTTGCGCGATAATCAGTCGAGCGAAACGATATTCAGCCATTGCACTGCCTCGTTCAAATCGAGCCATCATAGCAACTACTATTGTCGTCCCGAAAGCGGTAACTGCCATTCCGACACAATACGAGGGCGCCTGTGCCGCATAACGACTTGCTGTCGCCAGATCCCCGCTTTCGCGAGGACGACTCGCAAGGTATGCTGCACGACTCTTCCAGACGACGCAAAGATCATGGAGTTATGGATTCCGCTTACAATTGCCGCGGCGTTTTTTCAGAACATTCGTTCGGCAATGCAGAAACACCTCAAGGGCAAGTTATCGACCCTCGGGGCCGCCTACGTGCGCTTTCTGTACGGGTTGCCGGTGGCGCTGGCATATTTCGTGGTGGTAATCCGGATCGAAAACAATTCACTGCCCGCCGGGAATACCGATTTTCTGTTTTACGCCCTGTCAGGCGGGATTTGCCAGATCATGTTCACGGTATTTTTACTGTGGTTATTTTCGTTTCACAATTTCGCGGTGGGGACGACCTTCTCGAAGCTGGAAACGATCATGGTCGCGGTTTTCGGCCTGCTGCTGCTAGGCGACAGGCTGACCACCCCCGTCGTGCTTGCAATCGCGCTGAGCACGCTGGGGCTGGTGGTGTTGAGCGCGGGTCAGGCCAGGGTCAGCTTTGCAAGTCTGATCACCGGCCTGTGGCGTCTGCCAACGCTGATCGGCCTCGCCTGTGCCGCGTGGCTTGGCATGAGCGTGGTCCTGTTTCGCGCTGCGTCGTTGTCGCTCGGGCTGGATAATTTTCTGCTTGCCGCTGCGTTCACGCTGCTGGTCGTGCTGCTACTGCAAACCGCTATCATGGGTATCATGATCTGGCTGCGTGAACCCGAAGAATTGCGCAAGGTGATCATCCACTGGCGTCCAGCCGCGCTGGTCGGCATCAGTGGCGGGCTGGCTTCGATCGGGTGGTTCAGCGCCTTTACCCTGCAAAACGCGACTTACGTGCGTGCACTGGGCCAGATCGAACTGATTTTCACCTTTATCGCGACCCTGTTGTTCTTCAGGGAAAAGGTTTCCGCTGCCGAAATCGCCGGCATCGCGATGATCACGCTGGCAATTGTCATTATCCTGTTCGCAAACTAGGCCAGGGTAATTGCACGGAACAAAAACGAGGCAAATCGCTCCAGGAAAAACCGGTTGGAGTAATTGTCGACCCGACAAAAACGATCAGGCGACGCGCGCGGCGATGGCGCTGCCGCAGTCGGCGCAGCTGGCGCTGCCGCCCATATCGGGGGTCAGGTTATCAGCCTCGCGGATTACAGCTTCGATCGCCGTAACGATTGTATCGTGGGCATCGCGATGCCCGAGGTGCTCGAGCATCATCGCCGCCGACCAGATCTGCCCGATCGGGTTGGCGATGCCCTGCCCGGCGATGTCGGGCGCCGAACCGTGCACCGGCTCGAACATCGATGGAAAGTTGCGTTCGGGATTAATATTGGCCGATGGCGCGATGCCGATGGTGCCGGTGACGCCGGGGCCCAGGTCGGAAAGGATATCGCCGAACAGGTTGGATCCGACTACGACATCGAATATCTCGGGCCTGTTGACAAAATGCGAAACGAGGATATCGATGTGATACTTGTCGACTTCGATTTCCGGGTAGTTTTCCGCCATCGCGGCGACACGTTCGTCCCAGAACGGCATGGTATGGATAATGCCGTTCGACTTGGTCGCCGAGGTCAGTCGTTTACGCGGACGCGACATCGCCAGCTCGAACGCAAACCTGAGCACCCGGTCGGTTCCTTTACGGGTGAAGATGGACTGCTGCATCGCCATTTCGTCGTCGGTGCCCGCGAACAGGCGCCCGCCGATATTGGAGTATTCCCCCTCGTTGTTTTCACGCACCACGTAAAAGTCGATATCGCCGGCCTTTTTACCGACCAGCGGACAGCGCATGCCGTCGAACAGGCGCACCGGACGCAGGTTGATGTATTGCTGGAACTCGCGCCGTATCGGGATCAGCAGTCCCCACAGCGAAACGTGATCGAGCACCGTCGGAAACCCGACCGCACCGAGAAAAATAGCATCGAATTTCGATAACCGAGCGATTCCATCCTGCGGCATCATCGCGCCAGTCTCGAGATAACGCTCGCAACTCCAGTCGAAATGCTCGAATTCGAAGGCGATTTCGAAGCGCGGGGCCAGGGATTCGAGAACCTTGGTGCCCTCGGGCACGACTTCGTTGCCGATTCCGTCTCCGGGGATTACGGCAATTCGGTATTTTGAGCGGGGCATTTCATCTCCTCTGCAATAATGCCCGCGCAAACGGGCATCTCGACGAAAAGGTTTAACGGTCCGGCCAGAATTCCCGCCTGCGTGAGAATGACTTCAGGCGGATCTGCAGCGTCTTGTCAGCCGCCAAGAAAAAGTTCTCCAACCTTCGGATTCTGCAACAGGTCCTTGCCCCTGCCGGCGATCGCGAGCTGACCGGAGACCAGCACGTAGCCGATGTCGGCGAACTCGAGACCCTTCTTCGCATTCTGCTCGACCATGATGATGGTCTTGCCCTCGTGATTTTGCAGGTCATCGAGTATCTCGAACACCATGTCGATGAAGCGTGGCTCGAGGCCGATCGAGGGTTCGTCGACCAGCAGTATCTCGGGATTCATGACCAGCGCGCGCGAGATTTCCAGCAGGCGTCGCTCGCCGCCGGACAACACCCCGGCCTTGTGTTTACGACGGGCGGCCAGGCGTGAATACTTGTCGAAAACCTGTTCGGCGGCGACCTTGGCTTCCTGTGGCTTTTCCTTGAGGAAGCCACCCATCCAAAGGTTCTCTTCCACCGTCATCGCCGGGAATATCGACTTGTCCTGCAGGATGTAAGCGATACCGGCCCTGGCGAGTTTCTGGTTCGGCGTCATGCGGGTGACGTCCATCTTGTCACTGCCGGTGCCAATCTCGATGGTGCCGGAAAAAATCCGGTTAAAGCCGAAAATCGCATGCAGAATGGTGGATTTACCGGCACCGTTGGGACCGATCAGGCACAACGACTGCCCCTTGCCCACGCGCAGATCGAAGTTGTGCAGAATTTCCATCTGCCCGTAGCCCGCGACCAGGTTCCTGATAGACACAAAAGACTCGTTACCGGCGAGTTCATCCAGTTGTTCGATACTGATGTCTTCTGCGATTGCCGCGGCCTGGCGGGTGACTTCCTCGACCGATATGACGGCATCGACACCGCCACCGTGGTAGCCGCGAGTTTTTTCCTTATCGGTCATCTAGTGCGCCCCCAGGTAGGCATCGATGACGCGTTGATCGCTCTGTATTTCATCGGGAGTACCCTGGGCCAGCAGTTCCCCATGCGCCAGGCAGTAGATGGTCTCGGCCATATTCATGATCACGCGCATGTTGTGCTCGATGACGAACAGCGTGATACCGAATTCGGTGTTGGCGCGTTTGAGTCGGTCGATCAGGCCATTGATCAGCGTCGGGTTGATACCCGCGGTAGGCTCGTCCAGCAGCAGGCAGGTCGGTTCGTTCATCAGCGCCATCGCAAATTCGAGCAGTTTCTGCTGACCGAAGGACAGGTCACCGCTCTTGAGCATACGCTTTTCGTAGAGCCCGACAAACTCGAGCAAATGATCGGCCTTTTCGTAGTCTTCCCTGGTGTAGGTTTTGAGCGCATCCCAGATACTCATCTTGCGGTGCGGCAGCGATATCAGCATATTCTCGACGCCGTTCATGGCCCCGTAGATACGGGTCTGCTGGAAGGTGCGCAAAAGTCCTCGCCGTGCAATTTGCTGCACCGGCAGGCGTGATATCTCCTCGCCTTCGAAGCGGATCGATCCCGCATCGATCGGGTGATATCCGACGATGGAATTAAACAGCGTTGTCTTACCCGAACCGTTCGGCCCGATCAATCCGGTAATGGTTCCGGAATTGACCGTCATCGAGACGTCCTGATTCGCCACGACGCCACCAAAAGATTTGGATACATCCCGTACCTCGATGATTGGGGTCATTCGGCTGCCTCCGCAACTTTCTTTTCGACCCGTATACCGAACCATTCGGGGCGCTTGTGCATTAACCAGCCCATTACGCCATCCTGGAAATAAACCACGGTGACGACGATGAGTGCACCGAGCGCAACCCATTGCCAGCCGAGCAGGTAATTCCAGGTAATCTCCTTGAACAGGTGAAACAGGATTGCACCGACGACCGGTCCCCACAGGGTGCCCTTGCCTCCCAGCAGCACGCAGACCACCATGAAGATTCCGAGGTTGATGGTCTGGTAGGCCGATTCCAGCGGCTCGAAGTGAATCAACTGGAATGCAGAAATACCGCCGGCGATGCCGACGAAAAATGCGGCCATCGCCCAGGTATAGAGTTTGTAACGCAGCGTATGGATTCCCATCGCGTCCGCTTTTTCCTCGTCGTCGCGAATCGCGTTGATCGCGGCGCCGAAGCGGGTACCGTAAAGCCACTTGACGAAAATGAAAACACTGACACCTACAGCCGCAAACAAAAAGTAAAAGAAAATCTTGCCGGTGTCGAGGTCACCCGGGTAGACCGGCAAGGCGATTCCCTGGCCACCGCCGACCCAGTCCCAGTTGGACACCAGTTCACCGGCCGCGATCGCCACGCCGAGCGTGCCGATCGCAAAATAGGGTCCCCGCAAACCAAAAGTGAGATAGCCAATCACCACCGCGGTGACGGAACAAAATAAGCCTGCACCGATGATGCCGAGAAACAATCCGCCGAAATACTGCGCATCGGTGAATTTGTAGATGCCGCCGCCCGCGGCATTGGTGTAGTCGCCGACGTCGTATACCATGCCGATCGAAATCAGCGCCGCGACGTACATGCCGGTACCGTAGAAGAATATGTTGCCTAGCGAGTTATATCCCATTTGCCCCCCGGTCATATCCCAGGTCAGGGCGACGGTGATCATCAACCACAGGGTCGCCAACTGGGTACCGAAGTTCGGGAATGCAAACGGGGCCACGAAGGTGAAAGCCAGAATCAATGCGTACAGAATGATTTTGTTTTTAGCCATGCCCGTCGCCTACTTCAAAACCTGCCGATTACGCCGCTGCTGAATCAGGCGGACCAGTAGCACCAGCAGCAGCAGCATTACCGCAATCGCCTGCTGGTAGCCGATGCCGAAGATATGCGCACCGTATTGCTCGAGCGCACCGATTCCGAGGCCCGCCGCGATAACCCCGGGTAGATTGCCGAGACCGGCCGCGGTGACGATAACAAATGCGCGAATGGAGTAGGAAATACCGTAAAACGGCTGTACCAGCCAGACCATGACGATGATCGCCCCGGCGGCGCCACAAATCGCCGAATTCAGCGAAAAGGTGAAGGCATATACCTTTTCGGTATCGATGCCCATGACACGCGCCGCGCGGGCATCTTGTGCCGTGGCCCGAATCGCCTGGCCCATGCGACTCGATTTCATGAAAATAATAACGCCGGCGGCCAACGCTGAGGCCATCAGTACGCCGATGAGTTTGGCGATCGGCACATCGATAAAACCGTCGAAAAAATATAGTACGTCGTAGCCCAGATCGACGCTCTGGGTATCGGAGCCGAACAGCAGGTTGAGGATCTGCGCCATCATGATGGCTAGCCCGAACGTGGCCAGCAAGGAGGTAAACAGGTCGCGCTCGATGACGCGCGATATGACCAGTTTATAGATGACCCAGCCGATCCCCCACATGACAACGAAGGCGACCGGCACGCCGAGCAGGGGCGGAAAGCCATGCTGCACCAGCCACCAGGACACGTAACCGCCGGAAATGACGAAATCTCCCTGGGCCAGGTTCTTCACGTTCATGACGCCCCAGACCAGTGCGAGACCGTAAGCGGCCAGCGCAAACAACGCGCCGACCATGATCCCGTCGAGAACAATTTTCAGGTTCACGACCGGAAATTCGAACAGCAGGCCAATATTGCCGAGTATTTGATCCATAGAATTTCGCCGAATTAAAAAAGAACAGGACGCCAGTGGCGCCCTGTTCTTTTTCCGGCCAACTAGTTACGCGGCCAGTTCAGCTTGTGCGAGGCAAACGCCGAGGGTGCAACCACGTTGTATTCGCCATTCTGGATCTGGCGCAATACCATCGGCTTGGCGATGTTGTTGCCCGCGTCGGCAAACTTGACGCCACCGTAGAATGTCATGAGGTCGGTTGCGGCAATTGCATCGCGAACCTTTTCCTTATCCAGATTGCCGGCGCGCTCGAACGCGTCCTTGAAAACATAAACGGCGGCAGAGGCCTGCGCGGTCTGGTAAGGCACCTTCTTGTCCTTGTACTCGGGGAAGGCCTTCTTGAAATCAGTTTCGTACTCGGCCGCGCTGCCGAAAATGGGGTCCTTGTATGACAGGGTCTCCGCCCACTGGGTCGAACACAGGATATCGTTCGCGGCAGCGCCAAACTTGCCGGTGACATCAGCCGCTTCACAGTGCGTCAACGCGATCATCGGCACCTTGATATTCTGCTCGTCGATCTGGCGCACCGCGGTCGCGGCGCCCTTGGAGTGACCGCTGACGATCAACAGGTCGGGCTTGAGCAATTTAACCTTGGTGAGGATGGCGCTCATATCGGACAGGTCGCGCGGCAGTTGCTCGTCGATGACCACATTCATGTTGAAGCTCTTGGAGTCATCGAGCACTCCGGCACGCACATCGAGCGAGAACGGATCGTTTTCGACTGCAACCGCAACCTTGACCGATGACGGGCTCTTGCCGTTCTTTTCAGCCATTTCGGCAGCCAGCGCCACCGCGGAAGCGAGATACTGCTCCGATGTCGACAACACGGCAAACAGGTACTTGTAACCCTTGTTGAACAGCGAACGCGAGGCGCCTTCTGCCTCGACCATCGGGATCTGGTACTTTTCGGTGACCGGTGCGATCGCCTTGGTCATGCCCGAAGAGTATGGCCCGAGCATGAACTGGACCTTGTCCTGGCTGATCAGGCGCTCGGCCAGCGTCGCGCCGCGGTCGCCCTTGGATTCGTCGTCGTAGTAGATGACCTTGAAGTTATAGCACTTGCCGTCGACCATGACGCCGCCCTTATCCTTTATTTTCTGGATCGCGTACTCGTAGCCGTTCTTGGCGTGGATGCCGTTGGTTGCGTACTTGCCGGTCAGCGAGATCGCCGACCCAAGCACTATTTCGCCACAGGCTGCGAAGGCCGCCTGGGTAA
>JAOTTY010000103.1 GCA_029864185.1 Gammaproteobacteria bacterium | reverse complement strand
CTGAAGGGCATTGTTTCATCCTGTTCACCAGTTATCGCATGCTGAGCTTGACCGCGGAGTTTCTGCGCGCGCATATTGGCTACCCGCTGCTGGTTCAGGGCGAGCTGCAACGCAGCGAGCTACTGCGCCAGTTCATCGAAAACGAGAACCCGGTGCTGCTGGGAACCAGCAGCTTCTGGGAGGGGGTCGACGTCAAGGGAGACCAGCTGCGCTGCGTGATCATCGACAAGCTGCCGTTCAGGTCGCCGAATGATCCGGTTTATCGTAAGCGACTGCAGCAGGTGAATCAAAACGGCGGCAACGCCTTCGTCGAGGTGCAGATCCCGGAGGCCACGATCAGCCTGCGCCAGGGCGTGGGACGCCTGATTCGCGATGTCGGCGACCGCGGCGTCGTGGCGCTGTGCGATAACCGGCTCAATACCAAACCATACGGCAAGGGCATGCTCGAAAGCCTGCCGCCGATGCGGCGCAGCGCCGATCTCGACGAGGTCAGGGCGTTTATCCGGCAGCAGGAGGCCGCCAGGTGAAAATTTCAGCGCTGACGGAACATCGATGTCGGCTCGGTGAGGGACCCGTCTGGGATGCGGCTCGCCAGGGTTTGTTCTGGGTCGATAGCCTCGGTCCCGCGCTGTACCGATTCGATACCGTTACCGGGCAGAGCGAGTCCTGGAGATTGCCGGGTGAACAGATTGGCAGCGTCGCGGTGCGCGGGCAGGGCGGTTTGATCCTGGCGATGGACCAGGGATTCTACGACTTCGATCCGGCAACAGGCAGCATCGAAACCATCGCGCAGCCGCTGGCCGGCAGGGATGGACTGCGCTTCAACGACGGCAAGGTGGACCCGTTCGGTTCTTTCGTGGCCGGAGGTATGAATATCGACGACCGAAACAGGGAAAACTGCCCGATGTTTCGTTTGACGCCTGAATTCGAGGTCATCGAAATTCTGGATGGCTTCCATTGCTTCAATGGGCCCTGTTTCAGCCCCGACGGCGGGAAGCTTTACGTTTGCGGCCGGGAACCGGGACTGATCGAGGTTTTCGACTATGGCCGCGAACAGCGGCCACGCAACGGCAGGCCGCTACTCGAAGACTGCAACCCCGACGGTGCCACGGTCGACGCCGAAGGGTACGTCTGGAGCGCGCAATGGAATGATGAATGCCTGCTGCGCATCTCCGCTGAGGGGAGGGTCGACGCGCGGCTCCCCTTGCCCGGGCACATCGTCACCAGCGTCATGTTCGGTGGTCCCGAGCTGGACCGGATCTTCGTGACGACCGTAGGAGACCAGATCTACGATGCCAGGCCCGCGGGCGAGCTGCCCGGCAGAATACTCGTCGTGGAAGATAGCGGCTACCGGGGGCGGGCGGAACCGGTATTTGCGGGGTAGGCGCGTCCCGCGCGACACCTAGTGGAAAAACCAGTATCCGGCGATTATGGCCGTCGTGATGCCGGCGACATCGGCAATCAACGCGCAGCCGATCGCATGGCGTACGTGTTTGATACCGACGCTGCCGAAATAGACCGCGAGCACGTAGAAAGTGGTCTCGGTGCTGCCCTGCATGGTGGCCGCTACCTGGGCCGGGAAGGAGTCGACGCCGAAGGTGTTCATGGTTTCGAGCATCATCGCGCGCGCGCCGCTGCCGCTCAGCGGCTTCATCAGCGCGGTTGGCAGGGCCTGCACGAAGTCGGTATTGACGCCGAATGCCGAAAACAGGGATTCCAGTAACCAGACCGCGCCGTCGAGCACGCCGCTGGCACGCAGCAAGCCGATCGCGACCAGCATCGCGACCAGGAAAGGAATCAGCTTGACCGCGACCTCGAAGCCCTGTCTGGCGCCGTCGATAAAGTCGTCGTAGATATTGTTCTTGCGGTACCAGCCCCAGCCGAGGAACAGCATGATCACCCCGAACAGCAGCAGGTTGCCGAGCAGCGACGAGCTGTCCGACATTTTATCGGCCGGCTGGCTGACCAGCCAGCTGCCCAGCACCGCCAGCAGGATCGCAAAACCTGCGAAATAAGCCAGCACCACGCGATCCAGCAGGTTGATTTTCTGCACCCACGCGACCGCCAGCAGCCCGGCCAGGGTAGACGCGCTGGTCGCCAGCAGTATCGGGATGAAGACCTCGGTCGGAGCGGCAGAGCCCTGCTGCGCGCGATACAGGAAAATGGTAACCGGCAGCAGCGTTACCGACGAAGTATTCAACACCAGGAACAGGATTTGCGCGTTGGTCGCGGTATCTGCCTCGGGGTTCAGCGCCTGCAAATCCTGCATCGCACGCAGGCCCATCGGGGTCGCAGCATTATCGAGCCCGAGCATGTTGGCGGCGATATTCATGGTCATGCTGCCATGTGCGGCATGCCCGCGCGGTACCGCCGGCATCAGCCTGACGAAAAGCGGCTCGAGCACGCGCGACAGCACCTGGATCAGTCCCGCATTCTCGGCAATCCGAAAAAAACCGAGCCACAGGCACAGCACGCCGATCAGTCCGATCGAAATTTCGACGCTGAGTTTGGCCATATCGAAGGTGGACTGCATCAGCAGCCCGAAGATCGCGCCGTTATCCTGCGCCAGCCACTGATATAGCGCGGCCAGGAATGCCGCTGCGAAAAATCCGAACCAGATATGCGCCAGCATCGACTGGCTTACCCGGTCACAGGCTCAGGCGCCGGGTGTTCTGGTCCTGTTGGCAGGCTTCCCACATTTCGATAAATTCTTCGCAGTAGGCGCGGCATTCGAGCTTGTTGTCGATTTCGTAGTAGCCTTCGAAACGTTCGGGATTGCGAATCCGCATGTAGGCTCCATCGTCTGCAATCAGCCAGCTTTCCCTGAAGTTGCGGTGGGCCGGCGTTACCGTGGTGCGGATCTGCGCGAAGCTGGGCAGTTTTTGCGCGAGGTGTATCAGGTAGTGGCCCTGGTTTGCCGCGACGCGCGTGTCGTGCGCGATGATGCGGATATCGGCGTTGCGTTTATTGGCGGCAAGCTGGGTCAGGTGTTCATGAATATCGGCATCGTTGTAGAGCTCGGGCTCCAGCTTTTGCGTCAGTATATAGACACGACCGACCGAACCGAGGATCAGGGTCTTTGCGGCCTCCTGGCAATCCCGGCGACCATCTAATAATATACTTGAGGTATCATTCATAATATATTGATTTATTTAATTTAAATTTATTCATCCAGCGGTAATATTGCGCCGTTGGTGGCGAGTTCGACGAGCAGTTTCTCGAGCGGCTCGATAGCGATGCAGGCGTTGATCAACGGCCCCGGCCACTCACGCTGGTCGCATAATTGCTGCAGATGTTCGAGCACGTCGGGACGTTGCGGCAGTTCGTGCATGCGACCGTTATAATAAACCCTGATGCCTTGCGCCGAACGATGATAGAACAGCCGGGTTTCGGGGTGTCGTATCCAGCCTCGCGCCTGCAGGTCCGATACGAAAACCGGTTGTTCACTGTCACCCTGCTGTCCGAGCGGGCTGTCCGAGAGCATCTTGCCAACAGCGTCCTGCCACAATTCCTGTGACTGCTCGAGCAGATCGATGGCGAGCGCCCTGAACCTCGCGATTTCGACGTCGGTAATCTCCGCGTGGTGGCGTTCGAGCTCGAGGGCGTCATCGCGGTAGCGCGGAACATTGCTGCCGATGCGTTCGATTTCGAGCGCGAACGACTCGAGCGTGGCGACGGCATCGGGCGCACGAAAGCCGATCGAGTAAGTCATGCAACGCTCGAGCGCGACACCGTGATGGGCGAAACCCGGGGGCAGGTAGAGCAGATCACCCGGATGCAGCACGATTTCCTGGTCAGGGATGAAATCCCGCAGGATCGCCAGGTCGAGGTTCGGTATCAATTCCGGGTTCTCGATCTTCGATTCGCAGTATTGCCAGCGGCGCGATCCCATGGCCTGCAGCAGGAAAACGTCGTATTCATCGACATGTGGACCCACCGAGCCGTCGCGCGGTGCATAACTCAGCATCAGATCATCGATGCGCCAGTCCGGGATGAAGCGAAACTGGTCGAGCAGACTGGCGAGTTCGGGCAGCCACTTTTCGCACTCGGAAACCAGCAGCGAGTAATGGGTCTCGGGCAGGTCCAGGAAATCCCGATCCTCGAAAGGTCCGTACCGCAATTGCCAGGGCGTAGCGCCGTCTTTTTCGATCACCAGGCGGCAATGCACGTCCTCTTCGCAGGCGAGTCCCGCGAGTTCCTCGGGGCTGACCGGTGATTCGAATTCGACGAAAGCATTGCGCAGCACGTAGGGACGCTTTTGCCAGTAACGACTGATGAATTCCTCGCAGTCAAAGCCCTGCAGTTGCCACATGATGCGCTACAGTTTCCTGGCCTGCTGCGCGGCGTTGCCGATGTACGTGGCCGGGGTCAGCGCCAGCAGGTCCTGCCTGGCGGCATCGGGAATATCGAGGGATTCGACAAACTGCCGGATCGCCGCCGCGTCGAGCCGCCGGCCGCGCGTCAGCGCCTTGAGTTTTTCGTAGGGCTGATCGATACCGTAACGGCGCATCACCGTCTGAATCGGCTCGGCCAGCACTTCCCAGTTTTGCTCAAGGTCGGCGGTGATTGTATCGGCGTCGACCTCGAGTTTAGCGAGCCCACGTTTAAGAGAGTCCAGCGCGATCAGTACGTGGCCGATGCCGGTGCCCAGGTTGCGTAACACGGTGGAATCGGTCAGGTCTCGCTGCCAGCGCGAAATCGGCAGTTTTTGCGAGAGATGAGCCAGTACGGCGTTGGCGATGCCGAGATTACCCTCGGCATTCTCGAAATCGATCGGATTGACCTTATGCGGCATGGTCGACGAGCCGACCTCGCCGTCTACGGTTTTCTGCCGGAAGTAACCGATCGATATGTAACTCCAGATATCGCGGCTGAAATCGATCAGCACCGTATTCAGGCGCAGGATCGCGTCGAACAGTTCGGCAATATAGTCGTGCGGCTCGATCTGGGTCGTGTAGGGGTTCCAGACGAGACCCAGCGATTCGACGAAGCGCTGTGCGATCGCTTCCCAGTCGGTATCCGGGTAGGCGCTGAGATGCGCATTGTAGTTACCAACCGCACCGTTCATCTTGCCGAGCAGCTCCACCGCGGCGATTTGTTGCATTTGTCGACGCATGCGAAAGGCGACGTTGGCCAGCTCCTTGCCCAGCGTGGTTGGCGAAGCAGGCTGGCCATGGGTACGGCTCAGCATCGGCAGCGCGGCATGGCGCGCGGCCATCGCGCTGATCGTCGCTTCGACCTCTGCGATCAGCGGCAACAATATCCGATCGCGCCCGGCCTTTAGCATCAAACCGTGCGAGAGGTTGTTGATGTCCTCGGAGGTGCAGGCGAAGTGAATGAATTCCGACACAGCGTTGAGCTCGGGATTCACCGCAACTTCTTCCTTGAGGAAGTATTCGACCGCCTTGGCATCGTGATTGGTGATTTTTTCGATATCCTTGACGCGCCTGGCCTGCAACGGGTCGAATTTTTCGATAATGGAGTCCAGCAGCACGTTGGCGGCGGCCGAAAATTCCGGAACCTCGGCGATGTCCGGGGCGGCGGCGAGCGCCTGCAGCCAGCGCACCTCCACCAGCAGGCGATGGTAAATCAAACCGAATTCGCTGAATATCGGTCGCAGGCCTGCGGTCTTCGCGGCGTAGCGGCCATCGATAGGTGAAATCGCGGTAAGGGAGTCTAGTTGCATGAATCGTTCGCGCAATAAAGCCGTCATTTTACACGAATCTGGCGATTCGTTAATGGCAAAGCGTCCGCGGGGTGCTATTCGACGGCGCTGAAGGCCTCGTGTTTGAAAATGAGCTGTTTGGCCTTTTCGTAGGAATTTTCGGGAATCACGGTTTCGTTTTTCAGACGGCGCAATTCCTGCAGTTCGCGCGCCAGGAATCTGGTCTGATTGAAGTTCTTCGCCGTCTTGGATTTCTTGATCTGCATGATGAACTTGGTGATAAAGCTGCGAAAGCTCTCGTTGTCCGGATTCTTGTTGATCAATTCGATCAACCTGATTTTGCCGTACTGGCTGCGGAAGAAAACGCGGTCGCGCGAGTAGTAGAAAAATGCCAGCAGCGACATCACCGAAACCACCAGTAAGCCGAGGAACAGGCCGAGGAAATTGATCGACGAGGTGTCAAGCCAGCCGGTAAAGTAGAGCGTGATGTCGAGCCCGAGCAGCGCCAGGCTTAAGTAAAACCATTTCCAGGCGACGATGCGCTTACGAAACGGCCGTGGATCCAGGTAGGCAATATCGATGCGGTACTTGTATTTGCGCTGATGCTTGTTCTTGACCGACTGGTAACAGTGCGTGTCGTTGAAAATCGTAAACTTGCGGTATAGCCCGTGCAGCTTGCTGGCCTGCTCGAACTCGAAATTTATATGCTCGACCGGGATATGTTCGTCGTCGGAAAAATTGGTGGTATCGTCCTCGACGGGTTCCAGGTCGATTTCGGTGGATTCGATGTTAACTTCGGACATAGGTCTTAAGTCTAGATGCAAAACGGCGAAAAAGTAACACAAAAATCGGATAAAACATACGCCCCGCGTATTTTCTCGTCTGAGGTTAAATAGTTGAGAAAAATCAACAGCTTCGAACAAGATATAGCGTCGGCGCTGGCCCGGTCACCCCTGTTTCGGTAATCCTGCCGTTGTACTTGCCGGCTCCGGTATTAGCGGCGATAGGATGAAATCGGTCGTCCTTAGCGCAACAGATAGATCGGGCTGGACCAGGTGTAGTGCCCATCCTCGTGCGTGACGCGCACGTAGAGCGCGTTGTCGCGATCGTCGCGCAGCCCGATTTCACGTTCTATCCGCAGCGCGCTGCAGGGATTGACGTCGGGCAGGCGGAACACCCGGATACGCCGCTCGATACCGCCGTTTGCGAAGATCAGTTCGTCGCGCCCAATGTCGGCAACGGCGATTTCCTGCCTGACGAGGGCGGTTTCGATCCTCAATTTGCCGGAATAGGGGTCGTCCAGCAGCGCTTCGAAGCCACCGAATCCGCCGGTTGTCAGCGCGCTCCATTCGAGTCGGCCGGGCGCGGTTTGCGCGAAGCGCTTGTCGATATTGAAGCGGTTGATCGGCGTTACCGACGCAAAGCCGTTACCGTCGAGCTCGGCGTGGCCGTCCCAGATGGTTTCCCGGCCGCGGCCGCGGTACTCGGATCCTTCCCAGATCACGCGGATGCGTCGCCCCAGCTCGGACTCGCCGTAGGGGCGGAAGACCTCGAGCGTTTCCAGCCCGTTACGGATATCGATGCGCTCGATCGGCGCCGCGCCATGCACGTCGATCGAGAAGCTGACGCTGGCATCCGTGGTGTGCAGGATATCGCCCATCATCGCGTTCCGAACCGGTTCCGAGCCGACATCGCCAAGGCGCGGATCGTCGCCGAAAAGCTCGGCGTCGGCGGCAAATTCGACGCGCGTATCGAGAATCACGCGGCTGCCGGTGGTGCCGTAGTAATGTCGCTTGCGCAGACCTTCCATGATGCCGGCGCGGGTGAAGGCTGGTGCCAGCACGCAGGTCAGGCCGCCATAGGCGCCGAACTTGGTCGAGCCCGGGTGCGATGCTCCCGGGCGGCCCTTGTGGCCATCGGAATTGGACAGGATGCCGACGCGGTAACCCTGTTCGAAGGCGTCGTTGACCAGCCATTCGAAGGTGCCCCAGGCGGAATGCACCTCGACACCCTTTTCGATGCGTTGATCGTGCGCCACCTTGATATCGGCATAACGGCCGCCGATATGCGCGAATACCGTGCAGTCCTCGTCCCTGAGCGCCTCAAACAGGTCGCCGGCCGAGGTCGCGTCCGATTCGATATCGGACAGGTCATCGACCAGCGCGTGCGAGGAGCGGTGAATCGGGCGGCCCTCGTGCATGTGCAGTACGTTGCGGTCGCCGCCGAGCCCGGTATTGCCCGACCATTCCCAGCCGGGAAACACGATGAACCGGTTATCCTCGGTGAACTCGGCCGACAGTTCGTTGAGCCAGTTCCAGAATTCGGTCGTGATCTGGAAGTCGTTGCCCTGATGCACGCAGATATCGAGGAAAGCCTTGTCGCGCGCGAATTCGTAAAAATCGCGCGCCGAGTTGGTGCCGATGGTTTCTTCCGACTGGCCATGCAGATCGCCCCAGTAGGGCAGCAGCGGGGTTTCGTCGACGAAACGGCAGGGGTTGGACCTGGCGGCAACACTGCCGTCCGCATCTAGCAGCTCGATGATCAGGTCGACGGACTCGGCAACCGCGAGGTTTTCGATGATGCACGAAAATTCTCCCTGCACCAAGGTCACCGACGCGGGCAGGGCGTCGACGTCGTGGTTCGCGCGCAGCGTAAACGACTGGTCGCAGAGATTTGACGGATTGCCCCAGCGATCCTCACCCTTCAGGCACAGGCGGAAGCGCTCGCCCGTGCGGCGCAGCGTCGGCAATATCGCCTTGTACAGCACCGGTGGGCCCGGCACGATGCGAATCACCGGCTGTGTGGGCAGTTCGACATAGCTGTAGGTCGCGATCGCGTCGACCAGCACCTTGAATTCGAAGGTATCCTCGCAAAAGGTCTGGATACGCATACCGGGGGAACCGTGACGACGGTCGCCGAAGCGCACCACGATTTGATCGCCTTCGCGCAGGAAACCGCGCACAACCTTGATATATAGCGTCTTGTCCCAGGGGCGAATATTGCGTTTCATGTCGTATTCGACGTGCAGCAGCGCGCCATTGCTGGCCTCGACGGTGACATAGTTGGGCGCTGCCGGATCGTCGAACTGCGGCCTGCCCATGTCGGACGCGAAACGATGCACGATCTTGAGCGAGCCGGTGTCGTCGATACCGAAGTAGCCCGCGGTGTAGGTCAGCGTGAATTGCTGGTAGGAACCCGCCTCGAAACTGCCCGTCGGCGCGACGACCGCGAAACCCATTTTTTCGGGAAGGTAGGTGGAGTGAGGCATCGGCGTTATGATCTCTTCAAGAAAGACGACCTGTGATTTGATTACTACATAGTTTAACTGGATTCGGCGGGTACTGAACATGGCTTACGATGAAATTCTGGCATCAGCGATAGACGCGATAGGCGACACGCCGCTGATCGCGCTGGACCGCCTTAGCGCGAATCACGATGGCCGTATCCTGGCCAAACTCGAGTCCGCCAACCCCGGATTCAGCAAAAAGGACCGCGCCGCGCGCTCGATTATCGATGAGGCCGAGCGTGTCGGTGACCTCGAACCGGGGCAGACCGTGGTCGAACTGACGTCGGGCAACATGGGTACCGGTCTCGCGATCGTTTGCGCGATCAGGGGATATCCCTTCGTCGCGGTCATGTCACGCGGCAATTCGATCGAACGCGCGCGCATGATGGAAGCCCTCGGTGCCGAGGTCGTTCTGGTGCAGCAGGCGCCGGGAGCAATCCCCGGACGGGTATCTGGCGCCGATCTGGCGCGGGTCGAAGAAGAAACCGCGCGCATCACCACCGAACGCGACGCGTTTCGCGCCGATCAGTTCGTCCGCGAAGGCAACCCGCGCGCGCATTATTGTCACACCGGGCCCGAAATCTGGCGCCAGTCGGGCGGCAGCGTTACGCATTTCTGTGATTTCGTTGGTTCCGGCGGTAGCTACGCCGGTATTACGAAATATCTCAAGGAACAGGATCCAAAGATTGCCTGCTACATTGTGGAACCACAAGGTGCCGAAGTGCTCGCGCACGGCGCGGCCGAAAACCCGGGTCATCCGATCCAGGGTGGCGGCTACTCGATTGCCGACCTGAAGTTCCTCGAGAATGTGCCGGTAGACGGTTACCTGGGTGTATCGGGGCGGCAGGCTCGCAATGCCGCTCGCGACCTGGCGCGTATCGAGGGAATATTCGGCGGCTACTCGGCCGGCGCCAACGTGGCGGCCGCGCTAGAGTTGCTGGAGGGCCCGGCCAGGGGCGGGGTGGTCGCGGTGCTGATCTGCGACAGCGGTTTGAAATACCTGTCTACCGATCTGTGGCTGCCTGCAGACTCGGCAAATCAGGCCTGATCATCATACATTCGAATATCGATATCCTGTTAACTTTACATAATATTCATTATGCGCATATCCGTATTCGAGGTAACGCGTAAGGGACTAATCAATATCGAGATATCTAATTGCTGAAGTCTTAATTCAAAACTATTGAACGATAGTTTAAGTTTGGTTCTTTTGAGTTATAGTTTCGTTTCCGCCGAGCCGAGATCGAACATGGCAACTACCAACAAGAAATACGCAAAAGCCGTATACCTCGTGGACGGTAGACGGACGCCGTTCCTCAAAGCACGCGGCAGACCCGGACCCTTCAGGCACGTCGAGCTCGGCATCTACGCGGCCCGTGCGTTGCTGTTACGTATGCCGTTCGAAGCGACCGAGTTCGACGAGGTCATTTTCGGAGCGACGATGCCAGGACCCGACGAAGCGAATATTGCGCGCATCGTTGCGTTGCGGCTCGGCTGTGGTGACCAGGTTCCGGCTTACACCGTGCATCGAAACTGTGCATCGGGCATGCAGGCGCTCGATAATGCCGCGATGTCCATCGCGTCGGGTCGATCCGACCTGGTGCTGGCCGGTGGCATCGAGGCAATGAGTCATGCGCCGCTGCTGTTTCATCCGAAAATGGTCAACTGGCTGGCAGACTGGTGGGCGGCGAAATCGATCGGCGCCAGGCTGGGAGTTGCCGCATCTTTCAACCCGCGCATGCTGGCCCCGGTCATCGCGCTGCTCAAGGGCTTGACCGACCCGGTCGTCGGGCTCAACATGGGCCAGACCGCCGAGCAAATCGCGTGGAGATTCGGCATCACGCGCGGTCAAATGGACCAGTTTGCGCTGGAAAGCCATCAAAAGCTGCATCAGGCCCAGCAAAACGGCGACCTGGCGGCCGAGATCGTGCCGCTATACGACTCGAAGGGCGAGGTCTACGAACTTGACGACGGGGTGCGCCCCGATTCGACGCTGGAAAAGCTGGGCAAGCTGCGCCCTGCTTTCGACAAGCCCTATGGCCTCGTAACTCCCGGCAACAGCGCGCAGATCACCGATGGCGCGGCGGCGCTGGTGCTGGCCAGCGAAGGCGCGGTCAAGAAGCACGGCCTGCCGGTGCTCGCACGACTCGTCAGCACCGAATGGGCGGCGCTGACGCCGGCCGAAATGGGGCTCGGGCCGGCTCACGCCATCGCGCCGCTGCTGAAATCACAGCGCCTCAAGATCGACGATATCGATTACTGGGAAATCAACGAGGCCTTCGCCGCGCAGGTACTTGCGGTTATTGCCGCGTTGAAGGACAGGGACTATTGCAAACAGCAGCTCGGGTTGCGTTCGGCCATCGGCGAGATCCCTGCCGACAGGCTCAATATCCACGGCGGCGGCGTCAGCCTCGGCCACCCGGTCGGCACCAGCGGCGCCCGTATCGTGTTGCACCTGGCCAGGGTGTTGCAGCAGAAAAATGCCAAAAGCGGGATCGCGTCGCTGTGTATCGGCGGCGGCCAGGGGGGCGCCATGTTGATAGAAAGGAGCGTCTCATGAGCGTAACTATTGTCGACTGGCAGCAGCACTGCGACGAAGACGGTATTCTATGGTTGATCCTGGACAAGAAGAATACCGATACCAACGTACTGTCGGTGTCCGTGCTCGAGCAGCTGGACGGTCTGCTGGACGAGATCAACGGCAGCCTGCCGAAAGCTGTTATCTTCCGCTCCGGCAAGGCCAAGGGATTTATCGCCGGAGCCGATGTCAAAGAATTTCTCGACGTTACCAATACCCAGGAAGCCCTGATCATGATCAAGCGTGGGCAGAAGCTGTTCAGTCGCATCGCGGCCCTGCCTTGCCCGACCGTCGCGCTGATCGAAGGATTTTGCATGGGCGGCGGCACCGAGTTGGCGCTGGCCTGCGACTACCGCGTCGCGCTCGACGACGACGCAACGCGTATCGGTCTGCCCGAAGTCAAGCTCGGCATACACCCTGCCTACGGTGGCGTGGTGCGGGCGACGGCGATTATCAACCCTCTGAAATCGCTGGAACTGATGCTCAGCGGGCGCGGCCTGAGTGCGCGCGCGGCGCGGTCGATCGGGCTCGTCGACAGCGCACAGCCGGCGCGGCAGATCGAGCGCGCCGCTCGGCAGATAGCCCTGTCCCCGCCGGCCCGGCAACAAATGCCGTTGTTGGGCAAGATAATATCACTGCCCGGCATCCGCAACCTGGTCGCCGGCTACATGAAGAAACAGGTTGCTAAAAAAGCGCCACGGCAGCACTACCCTGCCCCTTACGCGATCCTCGACGTCTGGGCAAATTACTGCGGCGACAACAAGCGCATGATGGAAGAGGAGGCGAATTCGGTCGCGCGCCTGATTCAGGGCAACCGGGTTCGCAACCTGATTCGGGTGTTTTTCCTGCAGACGCGTCTGAAAGGCCTCGGCGACAAGAAAAGCTTCGTTCCGCGCCATGTGCACGTGATCGGCGCCGGTACCATGGGTGGCGATATCGCCGCATGGTGCGCGTTGCGCGGTTTCAGCGTCTCGCTGCAGGATCGCGAGGCAAAGTATCTCGGCAACGCCTTTAGAAACGCGCACCGGCTTTTCGGAAAGCGCCTCAAAACCACGGCGCAGCGCAACGCGGCGCTCGATCGTCTGATACCCGACATCAATGGCGACGGGATTGCCAGGGCGGACGTTGTTATCGAAGCGATCTTCGAGGACATCGACGCCAAGCACGCAATTTATCGCGAGGTCGAAGCGCGCATGAAGCCGGGCGCGGTACTGGCCACCAACACCTCGAGCATTCCGCTCGAAACCCTGGCGACGGTGTTGAAGGAACCGGACCGTCTGGTCGGTATTCATTTTTTCAACCCGGTGGCGATGATGCCGCTGGTGGAAATCGTCAAAACCGAATCTTCATCCGGGGAAGCCGTCGAACACGCGATCGCTTTCACGCAGCATATCGGCAAACTGCCGTTGCCGGTCGCAAGCTCGCCCGGATTTCTCGTCAATCGTATCCTGATGCCTTACCTGGTCGAGGCTTTTACACTTTACGACGAAGGCGTGGCGCCCGAAGCGATCGACAAGGCCGCGACCGATTTCGGCATGCCGATGGGTCCGGTCGAACTCGCCGACACCGTCGGTCTCGATATTTGTCTGTCGGTCGCGCAAAACCTGTCGCAGGCATTTGGCATCGATGTACCCGGCGGTCTCGGAAAATTCGTCGATGCCAAGAAACTCGGCAAGAAAACGGGCAGCGGTTTCTACCACTACAAGAAAGGAAAGCCGGTCAAGGACAAGGACGCAAACCTCGGCGACCAGAAAATGATCCAGAATCGCCTGGTTTTTCGTTTCCTCAACGAGGCCGTGTCCTGCCTGCAGGAAGGGATTGTGGCCGACCGGGACCTGCTGGATGCCGGCATCATATTCGGCACCGGATTTGCGCCGTTTCGGGGTGGTCCGATAAATCACAGCCTGGAGGAAGGGATCGAATCTATCGTGCAATCGATGACCGACTATGCCGGCCGGTTCGGTGAGCGCTTTCGCCCGGTGGATGGCTGGTCGCTGTTGAGTGAGTAGCGCCGCCGCTCACTCGGGATAAAGACGCGGCAGGAAGACGGGGGGCACCGGGCGGGGTTTTTCGGCTTGCCGTTCGAGCGCGCTAATCCGGGAAAGCAGGCGGCGCCCCTGC
>JAOTTY010000366.1 GCA_029864185.1 Gammaproteobacteria bacterium | reverse complement strand
TGCGCAACTGAGCGCCGGTCATGCCGATAGCGCCTTCTTCCAGCGCCGTGAACGTCTTAAGCGTCGCGTTGTACTTGTTGAAGATTAACGTTTCCTCGGGGATTTCGCTGCCCGGCTGCCTGATGCTCCCGAGATAGTTTTGCCCGATGCAGACGATCTTTGACGGGGCGCTTTCATTGGAAGCGAGGCGGATGGTTTTCACGGCTTGGCCCCAAACAGTAAATTAGTTCACAAAAAGACAAAATTCGGTTCAGCCTGGATTAAGACTCCCCGCGCTAAATTATCGCCATCAACAAGCAACTCTGGAGATAGTAATGGTTAAGCAAAGGGTTAACAAACTTCGGGTGATCGCGCTTTCCGGTCTGGCGGCGTTTGCACTGGCCAGCGCACCTGTACAGGCACACCAAGATTACAACTATGTGGCGCCGCTAGCCGCGATCATTGCAATCGGCGCACTGGTACACCATGGCCACGACCGCCATTACGGCCACTACCGTCCACGGGCGCATTATTACTACCCGCGCCATCGCCACAGCGATAGCCACGGTCGCTACCGCGGCACCAAGCGCAAGCATTACCAGCGCTGGTAGACGACGATGAAATCCCTGGCGATCATACTCCTTAGCGTCACGCTTGCCGGCACCGGCGCGGTGGCTTTTGCCGACGAGGCCCTTCAGTCGAGCCGCTCCGCCGGTAAACTGCAACAGGATCAAAGCGTAGATCTGTCGGCCGAACTCCGCCAGCTCGATCCGCTGATAAAGAGCCGACCGAGCGTAGCCGAAGATTACGCGAGCTCCGCAAGGGCGCAGGAATTCGACGGCATTGCCAACCGGCACGACCAGCTGTTCGAAATCTATGACGCAGATGTGCGGTTGATTTCGGATCTCGATGGCGACGGTTACCACCACGCGATCAATGTCGTTTTCGATGTGGATATCAGCTACGACAGCGCCACGGTCTATGCCAAGCTGTACCTGAGCCGCGAGGGCGAGCCCTGGAGCCAGTATTTCACCACCGATTTGTTCCGGATCCACGGTGACGAATACGCCGATACCTACGAGGTCGAGACCGAGCTGCTAGACGGTTACCTTCCGGGCCATTACGCGGTGCTGGTAGAGATTTACAGCCTGGATCATGCCTACATGGTGGCCAGCGAGGTTCTCGATTACTACTACCTTGGCAGGGAACTGACGCTCGAAGGTCTTTACTGGGACGAGCCGCGCTTCGACGCGCACGGCGAGGTGGGCGTCTATGTCGGCGCCGGCAGTTTCGCGTCTCTGCTGATATTTTTCCTGATCATCCAGGTTGTGATCGCAGCCAGGGGGACCCTCGCGCAAACCCCCGTAAAAAAGCGATAAACAACAACAAGAAAAGGTTTCCCTGAGCTGCGGTCCTTTACCCCCGGCGCGACAGCGCCTTGCCCAGAGGAGGGCTTCATCCCCGCGCGGCATAGCCCGCCGAGCGGGGATTTTTCTTATATGCCGTCATTCCCGCGTTAGCGGGAATGACTCCTCAAAACGTCATCCCGGCCCCCGAGCCGGGATCTCGCGCCGCGCCGCCGCGACCAGATCCCCGGCTTGCGCGGGGATGACTGAGTCCAGGAGGATGATGCGGTTCAGGGATTGTCAGGCACTTCGCGCCGAAAGCGATCGGCGAGCAGCTGCTGGATGGTACGGCAGTCATCCTTGCTGGCCCAGCCCAGGCTGACGACCTTTTCCTTTACCTTGCCGTCGCTGAGTATCGTCAACGTCACCGAGCGCAGCGACGGTTCGGCGCGGTATATGTTTTCGGCGGCGTAGAATTTGCCGCAGGTCAAACCGCTGTCATCGAGCAGCAGCCTCGGCGCGCGCCAGCGCTGCCGCGCGTATCGCAGCGCCATCGCAAAGGTAATCGCGAAAACGATGTAGTGAGGCAGCTCTGGCGGCCACGACCAGGCCCCCAGCAGGTAAAGCAGCAGCGGCGCGATCGCGATATTGATCGCCATCTGGACGACGATCGGCTTGCTCGAGTAAAAGACCTGCGGCGCGCCAGCGCCGTCGGAAATGTCGTTCATGTCCGCCGCAGTCTGCAGGTATCGGGATAAACCTTGATCGGTGGTACCAGGTTCTGACTCAACTCGTTCTGCAGAGTTTCCCAGTAGCCCGTTGTCAGTAAATCGCCGTGGTATTCGCGAAACATTTGCCGCTGTTCCCGATCCTTGATGCAAAGCCCGGCCTCGATTTCCTCGGGCAGGAAGATTACGCCGTCCTCGAAGTACCAGTCGGGAATATCTTCCTCGCCGTCGATGCGATCCAGGTTGCTGCGAATCTTGACCTCGATCATGTCCTCGAGCGCGTCGTAGTCGAACAGATAGACCTTTAGAAAATGGCTGACGCCATAATTGCGCGCGTCGAGATCCTTGTTGAATATATTCGCGGCGGCATTATTCTTGATGCAATCACCGAGGCTCTCGATCACGTAGCGCAGCTGTCTCTCGTCGGCCTGCTCGAGGAATATCGGCAGCGGCGTCATGCGCGGCTGCACGATCAGGTATTTGAAGACGACGGCTTCGCCATGCAGCGACACGGTCTCGCTTGCCTGTTCCAGCAATTCATCGAGCAGCTCCTCCGCAAACAATGCTTTTTCCAGCGCGATATTGAAGTAAATGATGTTATCGAGCATGCTGCCGGTGCGGTTGATTTCGTGCACGCGGCTGTATTTCTCCTTGACCGAGTCGATACCCTCGAATTTACCCCATTTGTAGCCGGCGGTCGGGTGGTTGCGTATCACCTTCAGGTTATAGGCCGATTTGGGACCCGAAAAGCCGATAGCAACCGTGCCGCGTTCGCCGATCGCGGTATCGAGCACGCCGCCGGAATTGCACAGCTCCTGCTTCAGCTCCTTGATCACCGCGACCTTGCCGACATGGTTGTAGCCGATGGTCGAGTAATGCAGACCGAGCGCGCGGTGCGGCATCAGCGAGTGCAGGTAGGCGCTCAGTTCGTGGTAATAGCGCGTGGTGACGTGAAAGTTCGCCAGCGTCGAGCTGAACAGGTTATGCGCGAGGTGTTCGTCGAGGATGACCGCGTCGCAATAAATGCCGTCGGGACCGTTGAGCAGGGCGATGATCAGGGGTGCGAAGGATTCGTCGTCGAATCTGATTTTCCCGACCAGGTATGCGCCGCGGTTGCGGAAAAATCCGGCGTCGATTACTTCGAGGATCTTGATATTCACGCCGCGGCGTCGGGCGAGGCGATTGATGCGCCTCGCAATCGCCGCGGCGTCGCTGTCGATATCCCGGTAGGACAGGGAAAATTCCGCTACCCGCAAAATACTCTCGATTACCTCCGGCGTCGCCTGGCTATCGACATCGAACTGGCGCAGCAGCGCGTCGGGG
>JAOTTY010000102.1 GCA_029864185.1 Gammaproteobacteria bacterium | reverse complement strand
CAACGGGGCCGATATCGTCATGGTCGAAATCGGCGGTACCGTCGGCGATATCGAATCCTTGCCCTTCATGGAGGCAATTCGGCAAATGGGCTTCGAGCTGGGGCACGACAACGTGCTCTACATGCACCTGACCCTGATTCCCTACCTGCCGGCGGCGGGAGAAATCAAGACCAAGCCGACCCAGCACTCGGTCAAGGAATTGCGCTCGATCGGAATCCAGCCCGATATCCTGCTGTGCCGCGCCGACCGGCCGATTCCGCAGGACGAAAGACGCAAAATAGCGCTGTTTACCAATGTCGCCGAGGAGGCGGTTATCGCCGCGGTCGACGTGGACCATATTTACAAGATCCCGCGCGAACTGAGCGAGCAGGGTCTCGATGAAATCGTGGTCAAGCACTTCAAGATGGATTTACCGCCGGCCGACCTGAGTGGCTGGGACCGCGTCGTCGAATCCCTGCAGAATCCGGTTAACGAGGTTTCGATCGGCTTCGTGGGCAAGTATGTCGATCACACCGATGCCTACAAGTCGCTTAACGAGTCGCTCGATCATGCCGGCATCCATACCAGGACCCGGGTCAATATCGTAAAAATCGATTCGGACACGATCGAAACCGACGGCATCGATGCCCTCAGGGGGCTGGACGCGATACTGGTTCCGGGCGGTTTCGGCAGCCGCGGCATCGAGGGCAAGATCGCGGCGGCCAGTTATGCACGCACCAACAACGTGCCTTACCTGGGTATTTGCCTCGGCATGCAGGTTGCCGTGATCGAATACGCGCGCAACGTGCTGGGGCTGTCCAAGGCCCACAGCTCGGAATTCAATCCCAAGACACCGGACCCGGTAATTGCGCTGGTCACCGAATGGCTTGACCGCGACGGCTCGCTCGAGACACGCGATGAAAACACGCATCTCGGCGGCACCATGCGTCTCGGCGCACAAACCTGCAAACTCGTGCCGGGCACGCGCACACGTCGCGCCTACGGCGCCGAGGAAATCCACGAGCGTCACCGCCACCGCTACGAATTCAACAACAACTACCTGCAGAGGCTGCAGGACGCCGGCCTTGTTATTTCGGGTCTGTCGGTCGACAACGAGCTCGTGGAAATGATCGAGCTTTCCGATCACCCCTGGTTCATCGGCTGCCAGTTTCACCCTGAATTCACATCGCATCCGCGTGAAGGGCACCCCCTGTTCAACAGCTTTATTACCGCCGCGATCGAGTATCATCAGGCAAAATCTCAATGAGACTGTGCGATTTCGAGGTTGGCCTCGATCAGCCTCTGTTTCTGATGGCCGGGCCCTGCGTGATCGAATCGGAACAGCTGGCGTTCGATACCGCCGCGCAGTTACAGCAAATTTGCGGCGAACTCGCGATCCCGTTTATCTACAAGTCGTCTTTCGACAAGGCAAATCGTTCCAGCAGCAAGAGTTTTCGTGGACTCGGGATCGAAAAAGGACTCGCCATTCTCGAGAAACTGCGCAGCAGTCTCTCGGTTCCGGTTGTCACCGATGTGCACGAGGACACTCCGCTCGACGAGGTTGCCAGCGTGGTCGACGTGCTGCAGACCCCTGCCTTCCTGTGCCGGCAAACCAATTTCATCAAAAATGTCGCGGCCCAGAACAAGCCGGTCAACATCAAGAAAGGCCAGTTTCTTTCCCCCTGGGACATGCAGCAGGTCGTCGACAAGGCGCTCGAAACAGGCAACCGGCAGATCATGGTGTGCGAGCGCGGTGCCAGTTTCGGCTACAACAACCTCGTGTCCGACATGCGCTCGCTCGCGGTGATGCGCCAGACCGGATGCCCGGTGGTGTTCGATGCCACCCATTCGGTGCAGTTGCCCGGCGGCCAGGGAACATCGTCAGGCGGGCAACGCGAATTCGTGCCGGTACTCGCGCGCGCCGCGGTTGCCGCCGGGGTATCCGGCATCTTCATGGAAACCCATCCCGACCCCGAGCAGGCGCTCAGCGATGGTCCGAACGCCTGGCCCCTGGCACAAATGCAATCTCTGCTGCAGGTACTGATCGATATTGACCGGGTCACAAAAGCATCTTCGTTGCACGAAAATGCCTTAATGGGTATCAGTTAGCAATCACGGAGCAATCATGGGCAAGATAAGCAGCGTGGTCGGGCGCGAAATTCTGGATTCGCGCGGCAATCCAACGGTAGAAGCCGAGGTTACACTCGACAGCGGCGTGGTCGGCTGGGCCGCTGCGCCTTCCGGTGCGTCTACAGGGGAACGCGAAGCGATCGAGCTGCGTGACGGCGATAGCAGGCGTTACCTTGGCAAGGGTGTTACCCGGGCAGTCGGACACATCAATAATGAACTGGCCTTGCTGGTGCAGGGCAGGGACTGCTCCGATCAGCGGGGTCTGGATCAGGCCATGATCGAGCTCGACGGGACCGATAACAAGGGCCGGCTGGGCGCCAATGCGTTGCTCGCGGTTTCGCTGGCCAACGCCAGGGCGGCCGCGATCGAAGCCGGGCAGCCGCTGTTTCGCTACCTTGGGGGCTCCGATGCTGCGTTGCTCCCGGTACCGATGATGAACATCATCAACGGCGGAGCCCACGCGGATAACAGTGTCGACATGCAGGAATTCATGATCCTGCCGGCGGGTGCGCCGAGTTTCAGCGAGGGATTGCGCTACGGTGCCGAGGTTTTCCATGCACTCAAGTCCGTGCTTGCCGCGAGGGGTATGAACACCGCGGTCGGCGACGAGGGCGGATTCGCACCCGATTTGTCATCCAACGAGGAAGCGATCGAAGTCATACTAAGCGCCATCGACAAGGCCGGTTTTCGGGCTGGGCGAGATATTTACCTCGGGCTGGATGTCGCCAGCTCGGAGTTTCACGACGCTGGAAAATACCTGCTGGCCTCGGAAAAAAGGTCTTTCGACGCCGCCGGATTTGCCGATTACCTGGCAAGCTGGGTCGATCAGTACCCGATCATCAGTATCGAAGACGGTATGGACGAGGGCGACTGGGAAGGCTGGGCAATACTGACCGAGAAACTCGGCCACAGGATCCAGCTGGTTGGTGACGACCTGTTCGTCACCAATACCCGTATCCTGTCACGCGGTATCGAGCAGGGCATCGCCAACTCGATACTGATCAAGTTCAACCAGATAGGTACCTTGAGCGAAACGCTGGACGCTATTTCGATGGCGCAGGCTGCGGGATACACCACCGTCATCTCGCATCGCTCCGGGGAGACCGAGGATGTCACTATCGCCGATCTCGCGGTGGCGACAGGGGCGGGCCAGATCAAAACCGGGTCTCTGTCACGCACCGATCGCGTCGCCAAGTACAATCAACTGCTGCGCATAGAAGCCTTGTTAGGCAGCGCTGCCAGCTTTCCGGGAAAATCAGCCTTCAGAAACCTGTAACACTCGATCAATGCAGCGATGAAGATTCTACTGGCCGTTTTATTCGTAATTCTCATCGGACTGCAGTACAAATTATGGCTCGGCGATGGCAGCCTGTCGGAAATCGTTCAGTTATCACGAGAGCTGGAAATCCAGAAAAAGAAGCTGCGAGAGCTCGAGGAACGAAACAAGATACTGGAGGCGCAGGTACTCGACCTGCAAAATGGCCTCGATGCCTTCGAAGAGAAGGCACGCAACGATCTGGGCATGATCAAACAGGGTGAAACCTTTATCCAGCTAATCCCGGAAGATGGCAGTGACAGCGGCGCGCGCTAGCACCCCTGTCTGGGCGGTAATTCCGGCCGCCGGTAGCGGCACCCGCATGCAAAGCGAAACGCCCAAGCAGTATCATCGCTTCCAGGGAAAGACGGTTATCGAACACACGCTGGATCGACTGCTCGGACATCCTGCGGTCGATGGCGCGGTGGTCGTGCTCGCCGAGGACGATCCGACCTGGGAGCAGCTCGACTATCGGCCCGACAAACCCCTGTTTACTGCTACCGGGGGCATGCAGCGCCAGCACTCCGTTTACAGCGGCCTGACCACGCTGCAATACCGCTTTGGCAACGAGGCAATCGCCCTGGTCCATGACGCGGTGCGGCCACTGGTGACGCATCAGGACTTGAGCCGGGTCATCCAGGCGGCACAGCGGCACCCTGCGGGCGCTATTCTGGCGGCTCCGCTTACGGATACGCTGAAGCTGGAAAACTACAATATGGAGATCGCGAGCACGCTGTCACGCGAAAGATTGTGGCGAGCGTTTACGCCGCAGGTGTTTCATCTGTTACCGCTGCTCAATGCGCTGAAACGGGTTATCGACGATGGCCTGCAAATAACCGATGACGCCCAGGCTATCGAACTCCTGGGCTATGCGCCGAAACTGGTCGCGGCAAGCGTCGACAATCTCAAGATTACGTCGCCCGGTGACCTCAGGTTGGCTGAAATGATCTGGCTAAACCAGCGCGATCAACAAAATAATGAATAATACTATCGCCGCCATAGGCACGATAAAGCCCATCCAGTCACTGGCGGAGCCCTTGGGGGAATTTTCGATGGTCTGTTTGGCGCGCGGGAAAAGGTATATCAGCATCGCCGCCATCAGCACTGCCGAACCGATTTTAACCCAGTCCATAGTTTCCTCGTCGGCTAACGAAAAAGTAAGCCCCGCGGGAACGGGGCTTACCCGAAGCAGTCGTTAGCAACCTGCTTAATCGTTATTGAATGCCCCAAGCAGGTGCAACAAAGCCTGGAACATGTTCAGGATGGACAGGAACAGCCCTGCCGCGGCCATGATGTAGTTGGTCTCGCCGTTGTGGATCAGCGACGAGGTCTCCCACAGGATAAATGCGCTCATGATCATGACGATCGCTGCATTGACCGCCAGGAACAGGGCGGGCATACCCAGGAAAATGTTTAGAATCGCCGCGCCGAGGACGACCAGCATTCCCACCATGACAAAGCCGCCAAGGAAGCTGAAATCCTTACGGGTCGTCAGGGCGTATCCGGAAAGTCCCAGGAAGATCGCGCCGGTTCCGCCAAGCGCCGTCACGACGATGCTGGGATTGACCGACAGGTAGTAATTCAGAACCGGGCCGAGCCCGAAGCCGAGCAGACCCGTGAACGCAAATATAACCGGGATTCCGGCTCCGGTATTGGCGGTTCGGGGCAATACGAACCAAAGTATTACAATGGCAGCGATCGTCGAGACCAGTGCGATGCCCTGTCCGATTCCCGTGATGACGCCAAGGTAAGCCATGAAGCCGCTGAAAATAAGCGTCATCGACAATAGAATGTAAGTATTCTTGATGACTTTATTGGTCTGCAGAATCGCTTCTTGTGAGCGGGTAACAGCAGTATTCATTTGCATTACAATCTCCGTTTAAAATAACGTCAAAATAGACATCTGGGCGCCATTCTAAGTTCCCGCCCTGTCGATAGCAAGCGCATCACGTACGGGTAACCCTGGCAGGACCGCACCAGACTTCGATCGAACATGGGGTTTAAATACAACATTTCAAGACGGCACCGGCAACAATAGGGATGACTGGCGGGCCCAAATGCTTATAATACGCCGCATTCGGGCTTGTTGCGTTTTGATCCCAAATTGAGTCGATATTTACCGGAGAGCTGGCTGAGCGGTCGAAAGCGGCGGTCTTGAAAACCGTTGACCCGAAAGGGTCCGGGGGTTCGAATCCCTCGCTCTCCGCCAAACCTAAAACTGCCCCTTCGGTGGGCATTTTTAGGTTTGGCCGATAGCACGGGATGCGGAAAATTTCGCAGGTCCGACAAATTCACCCGGAGCTAATCTGTACGCGCCGGCACGGCCTCGCAGGGGCGATGGCGGGTGCCCGCGCTTCGTTTGTCTATGCCGGCCAGGAGAATCGCCCGTCATCGATGCATCGTTTCGTCTAACCGCTTCCTCGAAGGTCTGCAGTGCCCGAAGGTCCAGAGATTCGACTCGCCGCCGACAAGGTAGCCGCAGCCCTGGTTGGTCACGAGATCACCCGGGTTGCATTTGCTTTCGATCGCTTGCGCAAATTCGAGAGCCGACTTTGCGGGCGTCGTGTCATCGATGTCAGAACCCGCGGCAAGGCGATGCTGACCTGCTTCGATAACGACTGGGTAATTTACAGCCATAACCAGCTCTACGGACGCTGGTTTACTTGTCGCCAGGGCGTGATACCGGATACCCGCAGACAACTCAGGGCAGAGATCCATAATCGAAAAAACAGCGCCTTTCTCTACAGCGCTTCCGATATCGATGTTCTGCACCATGACGAACTAGATCAGCATCCATTCCTGAGCAGGCTGGGTCCCGACATTCTAAGCGACAAGCCTGATGCCCGACTGATCCTGGAACGCATGCTCGCGCCGCAATTTCATAACCGGCAGCTTGCCGGCCTGCTGCTGGACCAGAGCTTTCTGGCAGGGCTCGGAAACTATCTACGCGCCGAAATACTGACCCTGGCTCGGCTACACCCGTCCCGCAGGCCGGTCGATTGCAGTCGCGAACAGCTGCAGAAACTGGCGCGGTTGATCATCCGGACCACGCATCGCTCCTACCGTACCCGCGGCATTGTCAATCCCCCTGGACTGGTCAGGCAACTCAGGTCCCAGGGTAAATCGGCGCGTGCAGAGTATCGCTTCAACAGCTATGGCCGAGAAGGGGAACCATGCCATTACTGTGGAGAGCGTATTCGATGCGCTAACGCAGGTGGCCGCAAAATGTATTTTTGTCCCGGCTGCCAGCCCGCACCTGAACGGGTGGAAGTATAAATATTCGACACTTCGGGAGGTATATAGCGACACTTTCGAATAATTAGTTGCAAAATGAAACCTTTAGTATCAACCTCTTCAGCTCGGTAATGGTATCGAACAAAACGAAATATTTTCCGACTAGCCGTGGCATTGGAGGGGCTAATGCTCAAACCGACTCATCTTGCCGACACTGTCTACCTGGCTTTGCTTGCTGCGAGTGTTCTCCTCACAGGCTGCAGTTCGATGGGCCAACCCGGTACCGGAGGCGAGCGGTTCGGCCTGGATGAGCCTCTCGCCACGCCCCAAATGGGTTCACTCGGGAAACCGGATCCTGCCCGCAATTTGACCCGGAGTTCGACGACACTCGAAAGCGGCGCCGGACTGATTGGCAAGACCCTGCTGGTCGATCCGTTGATAAGGCCGTTTTCGACGATAAAGGCCCTTTACGGCGCGACCATAAAATCAACGGGGGGATTTATCGACCGAACCTTGATCGAGCAAGTGAGATTTCCGCGGCTTGAACGCAGGCCGATACCTGACGTGACGAATGGCAATCCGATGGATCTGGCGGCATGGGAGCGCCAGCTAGACGATATGACCGGTAAGGCGGCATCCCGCGGAACGATACGTTTTTTGGTGGATGGCGAGACCTATTTCGATCGACTCAGGCAGGTCCTGATCGAGGCCGAGGAATCAATCGATATGCGTACCTACATCTTCGATAACGATGATGTCGCGCTGGAAATAGCCGATTTGCTACGTGACAAATCGAGTAAGGTCGATATCAGGATCCTGGTCGACGGACTGGCCGACCTGTTTGCGACTCGTAGGGATTCGAGCAGCATGCCCGTCGATGTCGAGTTGCCGCCTTCGATTTCAAGCTACCTGACCGATGCCAGCAGGATCCAGTTTCGTAAGCAATCCAATCCCTGGTTTACCGGTGACCACGTCAAGATAACCATTGTAGACGAGGACCTGGCATTCCTCGGCGGCATGAATATCGGCCGGGAATATCGCTACGACTGGCACGACCTGATGATGGAAGTCGAAGGGCCCGTGGTGACACAGCTTCGCCATGAGTTCGATCTCGCCTGGGCAAAATCCGGAATGTTCGGGGATCTGGCCTGGTTTGCGACGGCATTCGAGGGCTATCCGCAACCGGACTCGACGCCGGGCTATCCGCTTCGAGTCCTGTCCACGACCATCCACGATTCGGAGATTTATCGCGTGCAGGTCGCGGCCATTCGACGAGCCCGCAACCATATTTATATCGAAAATGCTTACTTTTCCGATGACAAGATCCTGTTCGAGCTTGCCAGGGCGCGACGGCGCGGTGTCGACGTCCGCGTTATCCTCGCCGAGGAGGGCGATAGCGGGATTCTGAACCTGAGCAATCGGAAAACGATCAACACGATGCTGCGTAACGGCATTCGGGTTTACATTTATCCCGGAATGACCCATCTCAAGGCTGCGATATACGACGGCTGGGCCTGCCTGGGATCGGCAAATTTCGACAAGCTCAGCTTGCAGATCAACCGGGAAATAAACCTGGGGACCTCCCACCGTGCCACGGTGAACAGCCTGATGGAGCAGGTTTTCTATCCCGATTTCGCGGTTTCGACCGAACTTTACGAGCCGGTGCAACTGGGTGCGCGCCACCATATTGCCGAGGTGATCGCGGACGAAATATTCTGAGGCATTGACCAGGCCGGTACTATAATATGGGCCATCAGGAACGGAGGACGGTATCATGTCTCAAACCAGACAGCTTATCGATACTTTGAAACAGGAACTGCGCAAGCGGCGGATCACCTACAGGAAGGTTTCGGAAACGCTGGGTCTGTCCGAGACAAGCGTCAAGCGATTGTTTTCCGAGGAAGCTTTTTCGATCAAACGTCTGGAAAAGGTTTGCGAATTATTACACCTCGACCTTGCAGACCTGGTGCAACTGATGCAGGAAAACATCGAGTTGACGAGCCAGCTGACGCGTGACCAGGAACTAGAGCTGGTCTCCGATGTAAAACTGCTGCTAGTTGCCTTGTTGGTGATGAACAAGATTAAATTCGACGATATCCTGAAGATCTATAATATTTCCGAACCGGAGGGCATCAAGCTGCTGGCGCGCCTCGACCGCATGAAGATGATAGAGCTGCAACCAGGCAATCGGATCAAACTGATTATTGCGCCAAATTTCAAATGGATTCCAAACGGCCCCATCCAGCAGTTCTTCGTGGGCACGGTGCAGCAGGAGTTTCTCAATTCATCCTTCACCGGCCCGGGCGAGTTGAGAATATTCGCATCCGGTATGATTTCCAGAAGCGCAAACGCGGATTTAATAAAAAAAATACAGCACCTGGCCAGGGAAATGCACGAAATGAACATCGAATCTGAGTCGTTGCCGCTGGATGAGCGCTTCGGCACCAGCCTGATGATGGCGATCAGGCCCTGGGAGATAAGCGTATTCGAAAGCATGCGCCGGATAAAGGATAATCGTATCTTTGGATAGGGGCCAGATTACAGGCGCTCATCAGCTGTTAACATACACCACATGATCAATATTCTGACCTATAACATCCACAAGGGATTCGATCGTTATAATCGGGACTTCGTATTGCACAAAATAAAGGAACATCTGCAAAACGCCGAGGTCGACATTGTTTTGCTGCAGGAAATCCAGGGGCGTCATTTTCATCACGAGAGCCGCATTTCGGCCTGGCCCGATGTCAGCCAGTTCGAATTCCTCGCCGATAGCATCTGGCCTCATTATGCCTACGCTAAGAACGCGATCTATCGCAAGGGGCATCACGGCAACGCCATTCTCAGCAAGTTCGAAATTTCGGACTGGACCAACCTCAATTTGTCGCGCTTTCAGCGCGCCAGCCGAAGCATGCTGCACGGCAAGGTGGAACTACCCGAGGGGCGCGGCCCGGTTCACCTGTTATGTGTTCACCTGGACCTTATCGGTTTCGAGCGCAAGCGCCAGATCCGCGAATTAAAGCTGTATATCGAGTCGACCATCGATGATAGCGAACCTGTCATTCTGGGGGGCGATTTCAACGACTGGCATGGCGGCCTCGGTAAATCTCTCGAATCACA
Organism: Gammaproteobacteria bacterium; assembly: GCA_029864185.1. Taxonomy (GTDB): domain Bacteria; phylum Pseudomonadota; class Gammaproteobacteria. Next base: position 3,993 of record JAOTTY010000102.1, on the reverse strand, counting down.
GCTCGGCATGCAGGAGGCGTATCGCGAGTTAAATGGACATTACGCCAAGACTTTCCCCTCGCACTGGCCCATGCTGCGAATGGACCGGATTTATTTTCGCGGCATCAACCTGGTCAATTCATTTCGCATGGAACGGCATCCCTGGGATGAATTGTCCGATCATTTGCCTCTTTATGCTCGATTCACGTTAGGCTGAGGTCGCCGTGCCGGCCGAGCGACAATTATATTTTGCGCCAGGTGAATACTTTGACGGCCTCGTTGCTGACATCGATCAGGCGTTACAGGAGATCAACCTGGAGACCTATATCTTCGAGCTGGACAGCGTCGGTAACCGGGTACTGGCGGCATTGGAGAGAGCGGCGAATCGAGGGGTGAGGCTACGTCTTTTGATCGATGGCGTCGGATCCTATCGCCACGCCGGCGCTATCGCGCGCCGCCTTGACTCGGCAAACTGTGAGCTGCGTGTATTTCATCCGCTGCCCTGGGATTTTGCGCTATACCGACGCGGGCTGCAGGCGGGCGGCTGGTACTCGCAACTACTGTATCTGCTGGCCTCGATCAATCGCCGAGATCATCGCAAGCTGTGCGTCATCGATCGAAAATGCGCCTGGCTCGGGAGCTTCAATATCACCGACGACCATTTTAATCGGCGCTCGTTACAGGCAGGCAACTACTGGCATGACACCGGCCTGCGCGTATCGGACCCGTCGGTAAAAATTCTTGCGGATACCTTTACCCGGGTCTGGCAGCGCAAGACGGAGAGCGTCGGAGAACGATCGCGACAATTTCTAGGGGTCGAGGAAATATCGCAGCGCAGGCGGCGCAAACTGCACGTCATGCACGTGCTGGAGCTCGCCGTGAAAAGGATCTGGGTTACCAACGCCTACTTCAACCCGACCAACCGGGTGTTGAAAATTTTGAAACGGAAGGCGAAGCAGGGTGTTTCCGTCAAGTTGATCGTACCTGAGAATTCCGACATCTTTTTTTTCCCGACGCTGGCAAGAACTTTCTACAGTGATTTATTGCAGGCCAATATCCGCGTATTCGAATACGGTGAACGCGTGCTGCACTCAAAGACGATGATCATAGACGGGCAGGTGCTGGTGGGCAGCACCAATCTGAACTATCGCAGCCTTTTTCACGACCTCGAGCTCGATTTGTTGCTCGATGACCCAGATTTGCTGCAAAAGTTACATAATCGATTCGAACGGGATCTCGATAGCAGCACCGAAATTACATTGCGTAATCGAGGCCGTCATCCGCTGTTGCTGCGTCCGCTGGGGTGGCTGGCAAGGTTTTTACGATATTTTTTCTAGGCACCAGAAAATATCGTCGAGGCAGAATAATTCACCTTAACTATACTTAATAACTTATTGAATTTATTATGTTAAAGAGAAGACATTTTAATTGATAAAATTACGTTCCGCTAATGGGACGTCTCGATCCGACAACTGGCCATGAATACGACTAACAATGGTTTTACCTGGCGCTCGCAATCTACCTTCGTGATTGCGTCGGCCGGCGCGACCTTGAGTCTGAATGACTTCCTGACATTTCCGGTACTTGCCGGTCAGAACGGTGGCGGCGCCTTCCTGCTGCTTTACATCCTGTTCCTGTTCCTGCTGGGGCTGCCATTACTGATGGCGGAGCTGATGCTGGGCCGTCTGACACGTAGCGATCCGGCGGCCTGCCTGCGCACCCTGTCGGAACAGTACAGGGCCTCGGTTTACTGGAAGCTGGCTGGGCTGGGTTCGATGCTGGCCGCTTTCCTGATTGTTTCGACATTGAGCGTAATCGCGGGATGGTCGCTAGCTTACTTTGTCAGGTCCATGGTCGGAGTATTCGAAGGCGTCACGCTGGAAACCGCGAAACTGATGTTCGAAGAATTGACCATCGACGGCGAGCGCATGACCCTGTGGCATACCCTGTTTATACTGGTTGTGGTCGGTATTTGCGCCCAACCCGTAAAGCAGGGGATCGAGCGATTCATGCTGGTGATGGTGCCGGTCATTTTCCTGCTGCTGATAATCGGACTTATCCTTGCGATCAGCTCGAGCGGGTTTACCAGCAGTGTACAATATATCCTGTACGCCGACTTTACCGCGATCGATTCGCACACGCCGATACTCGCGCTGCAGCGTGCATTTTACACGCTTGCCCTGGGCCTCGGAGTGATGATTGCCTACGGTCGTTATCTGCCCGCAAACGTATCGATAGGTTACGCCGCAGGCCTGGTAATCATTGTCGACTTGTTATTCTCGATCTTCACGGGGTTATCGATAAACGCGCTGATGCTCTCTGCCGGGCAGCAACCTGGCGTCGACAGCCAGTTTGCATTTCGCATCATACCGGTGATACTCGACAGGTTTTCCTCTGGCAGCATGTTCAGCGCGCTGTTTTTCCTGTTAATGACGCTGGCGGCGCTGACGACCACGATCGCGCTGCTGGAAGCACCGATTACCTACCTGCAACGAAAATGCGGTATAACCCGTTTAAAGTCGGCGGTGATGTCGGGCCTCGGGGTCTGGTTATTTGCCCTCGGGGTAGTGCTTGCGCATAGCGTCTGGAATGGCGAAGGATTCACCCTGGCGCTGTTCGTCGGCGACGACGCGATTCGCCTGGTAAACAATGCCGGATTTCACGACGTGCTGGCGTTCGTATCCAGCCACCTGATCCAGCCATTCGTCGCGCTTTTCATCTGCCTGTTCGTCGCCTGGAAAATACCCCGCGAGGTCAGCCACAAGGAATTCCTGCTATCCAGACATTACAAATTCGAAATCTGGAACTACCTTATCCGTTATATTGTGCCGGTACTGCTGTTGATTGTTATCCTTGCTGCTTTTGGAATCATTTGAAGTGCCCGAAATTACGCGCAGCGCGCTGCTGCCTTACCCAGCCCGATTTATGTACGACCTGGTCAACGACGTCGAAAAATACCCGGAATTCCTGCCCTGGTGCGGTGGAAGCAGGATTCACCAGGCCGACGATAGCTCGATGGAGGCATCGATTCTGATGCAGGGCGCAGGATTAAGTCAGTGGCTTAAAACGCGTAACCGCATGATCCCCGGGGAATCGATCGAGATAACGCTGGCCGAAGGCCCGTTCAAAAGCCTGCAGGGGCTGTGGCAGTTCACGTCGGTCGCGGAACAGGGCTGCAGGATCGAACTGACCCTCAGCTTCGAGTTCGAACGCGGCCTCGCAGCGGCGATAATCAAACCCGTCTTTACTCGTATCGCAAATACGATGGTGGACTCGTTCTGCCAACGCGCGCAGGAATTGTATGGGCGATAAGACCTCGATAGAAGTTGCTTACGCAACGCCGGCGAAACAGGAAATACTGGAGTGTAAAATCGATCCGGACACGTCCCTGCGAGCCGCCGTCCGGCTATCGGGCATCGGTAACCTGTTTCCCGAGATCAATTTCGAAACCTGCGATCTCGGGGTGTTCGGCAAGGTTGTGCCCGACGACTACGAATTGCAGGATGGTGACCGCATCGAGATATATCGGCCGTTGATTGCCGATCCCAAGGAGATACGCCGCCAGCGTGCGGCGCAAGGACTGAAAATGAAAAAAGGCGGTGGAAAAATCAGCCAGGACTGAGCGTACCGTCGATATTCGTGAGCAGATCACCACTGAAGGTAAGCGTCATGACACGTTTCTCGATGCTGCCATCATCACCTGTCTTTAGAAAATAGATATAATGCCAGCGGTCGGGATGGTAAAGATCCACCAGCGCCGGCGTACCGAGCAGGAACTCGACCTGGTTGCGCGACATGCCAATCCTGAGCTGTTTCACCAGCGTCGGATCGATGCGATTGCCCTGGGGCACATCCATTCGATACACGCAGCCCGAGAATGTTATAATTACCAGTCCGACCAGCAAGCCAGTTTGTAACAAGCGTAAGTTCATGTTGGCGACAATAGCGAGCGAGAGCGCGATAATACTGTCACCACCGGCTTGCTGCAAATAATGTGAGAGCATCATATATGGA
>JAOTTY010000101.1 GCA_029864185.1 Gammaproteobacteria bacterium | reverse complement strand
TTGTAATTTCATGGGCAGGGTTTAACTGTTCCACGTCCGCGCATGACCTGCTCCTTTTCAAGTTATGTTGATGTAATTGTTATGGAATAAATTCGCAGGCCTGCTGTATATGTTATCGAGTGCGGTCATCATTTGCGACTCAACCTTGTAGACTACAAACCAGGAGACATCCACGATGAAAAAAACAGTTATAAGCTTGCCAGCCATAATGCTGCTGGCATTCAGTCTTCCCGTCCTTGCCGCCAGTTGCCCCAAGGACATGAAGAGTATCGATGCTGCGCTCGCGGCGAACCCATCCTTGAGCGCCGCCGACATGGCGCGTGTCAAGGAATTGCGTGCCTCGGGAGAGGCGCTGCATAAATCCGGCAAGCACGCAGACTCGGTCGCTGATTTGCACGAGGCGATGAAATTGCTTGGCATAGAGTAAAATAGGCCGCTCCGACACCGGATCACCGTCTTGACCCGATTCGAAATCCTGCTCGTCGACGAGATACCTGCGCTCAGGCGTTATGCTCGTGCCCTGTGCGGGGATATCGGTCAGGCGGATGATCTGGTGCAGGAGTGCCTGCTGCGAGCCGTCAGCCGGCGCAGGCTCTGGATAAGCCGAAAGGGAATGCGGCCATGGCTGTTTACGATATTGCATAATATTTTTGTCAATACCTTGAGTCGCCAGATCAGATCCCCGATCGCCGGGTCGACCGAAAATCACGAACATGCGATGACATCGGAGGACAATTCGGATCAACTCTGCACACAGTCCGATTTTGAAAAGGCGCTGCTGCAGCTTTCATCCGATCAGCGCGAGGTCCTGTTGCTGGTAGGGCTGGAACAAATTTCGTACAGGGACGTAGCAAAAATCGTCGGTGTGCCCGTCGGAACCGTAATGTCGCGCCTGTCGCGCGCCCGGGAGCACCTGCGCAAGAACCTGGAAGGTGAAGTGAAACTGGCGAAAATCAAGTGCGTAAAATGAATCACGGTAATCAGAAAGTGACCGAGGACGAACTGCAGAGGTTTGTCGATGGCGAGCTGGGTGAGGCGCAGGCGGAGCGATTGAGCGCTGTCCTGGCCAGCGACGAGGCGCTGGGCAGAAAGGCTGCCGATTACCGGGAGATCAATCGCAGGCTTGGCGAAATCTATGATGAGAAGACGCAGGGCCCGATTCCGGCCAGGCTATTGCTGGCCGCCTCCGGACGCAGCGGTTCGCCGCTTTGGCATGTCGCCGCGGCTGTTTTATGGCTTGGTGTCGGCGCTATCATCGGTTTTTCGCTACAGAACCAGCGCGATGCTGACGGGTTCCTCAGACCCTTGCCGGTGGAAGCGGCGTTTGCCCACGCTGTCTATGTTCCGGAAGTCAGGCATCCCGTCGAGGTCGGCGCATCCGAACAGGAACACCTCAATGCCTGGTTATCGAAGCGCCTGGACAGGCCCATTGCCGCCCCCGATCTGCGTCCGGCAGGCTATGCCCTCATCGGTGGCAGGCTGTTGCCTGACGGCCATCGCCCGGCCGCGCAGTTCATGTTCGAGGACGCCACGGGGCAGAGAATAACGCTTTATATCCGTCATGCCCTCGATACCCGGGAAACCTCTTTCCTGCATGCTGAAAAAGCGGGTCTCGGGATCGTGTACTGGGTGGACAACGGGCTGGCCTACGCGCTGACGGCGGCGACCGGCAAGGATGATCTGACCGAAACCGCGAAAATCGTTTACCGGGAGGTAAATCCGTAACCCGGTAGTGCGCCAGAAATCCCCGGTTACCCGGATTTCCAGGCCCGGCTTCAATCCAGAACGGGCTGATCGCTCAGCTCTCGCTAATCCTGGTTATGTTCATAGCAGTGCCTCAAGCGCGCTCAGTTTCTGGTAAGATATGCAACTGTTCAAGCAGTCAATCAATCCAATGGCCAGACCCGATATTCTGATTTCGTAATGAAAGCTAACCTGATTCAAAAATACAATATCCCGGGACCGCGTTATACCAGCTACCCGACGGTTCCGTACTGGGATCAAGACTCGATCGATGTGGAGAAATGGAAGCAATCGGTCGACCGGGCATTTCTCGAGAGCAATGCAAGCGAGGGAATCAGCCTCTACGTCCATCTTCCCTATTGCGAGAGCCTGTGCACCTTCTGCGGCTGCCACAAGCGGATCACCAAACGACACGAAGTCGAGGCGCCTTATATCGATGCCCTGCTGAACGAATGGGGCAGTTATCGCGAGCTTTTTTCAGCTACCCCGCGCATCAGGGAACTGCACCTGGGCGGGGGTACCCCGACCTTCTTCAGCCCCGATAACCTGCTGCGGCTGATCGACGGCATCATGCAGCACGCGCGATTGGCCGACGACTTCGAACTCGGTTTCGAGGGCCATCCGAACAGCACTACCCGGGAGCACCTCGCAACCCTGTACGACCTGGGATTTCGCCGCTGCAGTTTCGGCGTGCAGGACTATGACCCCGTGGTGCAGAAAGCCATCCACCGGATGCAGTCGTTCGAGCGGGTGCGCGAGGTGACCGAAACCGCCAGGGAGACCGGCTATACCTCGATTAGCCATGACCTGGTCTTCGGCCTGCCGCACCAGACGCTCGACAACGTCATCGACACGATCGAGAAAACCAACAGCCTGTTGCCCGACCGGCTTGCATTCTACAGCTACGCGCACGTGCCGTGGATCAAGGGTACCGGGCAACGCGGCTTCAGCGAGGCAGACCTGCCCCGGGACGAGGCCAAAAGGGCCCTGTACGAGGCCGGCAAAAAGCGCTTTGCCGAACTGGGTTACACCGAAATCGGCATGGACCACTTCGCGCTGGAATCGGACAGCCTGTACCGGTCCATGCAGGATGGAAGCCTGCACCGCAACTTCATGGGGTACACGGCCAACAAAACACGGCTCATGATCGGACTCGGTATGTCGGCCATCGGTGATTCGTGGTACGCCTTCGCGCAAAACGAGAAAACGGTGCCGGAGTACGAGGCACGCGCGAACGCCGGCGAGTTACCGGTATTTCGTGGCCATCTGCTAACCGATGAGGACCGCCTGATCCGGCAACATATCCTGGATATCATGTGCCGCTTCGAAACGAGCTGGGAAGAACCCGACAGGCGTTTCCCGGAACTGGAAGAATGCCTGCGCAAGCTCGGGGAAATGGAAGCCGACGGACTGCTGAAGCTCGAGCAGGATAAGCTCCTCGTGCCAGAACCCTCACGGCCATTCGTCAGGAATGTCTGCATGGCCTTTGATCTCAGGCTGATGCGTAACGCGCCCGATACCAGAATCTTTTCGATGACGATCTAGGCCGTTCCGGCATCGCGAGTCACCGGTTGACCTGGATCCTGTCGCGCCCGTGCGTCGCGCTGTAATCGATATCGGGACCCTTCGGCACGATACCGCCAGGATTGATCGATCGATGGCTGCCGAAGTAGTGTGTCTTGATGTGGTCGAGATTAACCGTCTGCGCCACTCCGGGCACCTGGTAGAGTTCGCGCGTGAAATCCCACAGGTTGGGATAGTCCACGAGGCGCTTGCGGTTGGTTTTGAAGTGAGTGTAGTACACCGGGTCGAAGCGAACGAGCGTGGTAAACAGTCGCCAGTCCGCCTCTGTAATCTGGTCGCCGACGAGGTATCGATTCGCAGCGAGCCGGGATTCCAGTTCGTCGAGCGTTGCGAACAGTTGATCGTAGGCGCGCTCGTAGGCCGCCTGCGAGCGCGCGAATCCGCACCGGTAGACGCCGTTATTGACGGTTTCGTAGATCTGACCGTTGAGCGAGTCGATCTCGTCGCGGTATTGCCCGGGATAAAAATCGGCATCCGATTCGGCGAATTCGTCGAACGATGAATTCAGCATGCGGATGATTTCCGACGACTCGTTGTTGACGATGGTGCGCTCTTTTTTATCCCATAGTACCGGGACCGTGACGAGGCCGTCGAATTGCGGATCGGCGAGCCGGTAGACTTCATGCAGGTAACGCGAATGGTTGACATGGTCCTCGCTCGCGCCCGGGTATTCGCCGAAGACCCAGCTCTCCGCGGGCATCAGCGGGTGTACCACCGAAACCGTGATTATTTTTTCGAGTCCTTTCAGGGCGCGGAAAATCATCGTGCGGTGCGCCCATGGGCAGGCATGGGAAACATACAGGTGGTAACGACCCGGTGCGGCGGCAAAGCCGCCGCTGCCGCTGGGACCAGGCAGCCCGTCGGGCGTTACCCAGTTGCGGAATGTCGAATCGCTGCGGATAAATTCGCCCTTGACGGTTTCCTGGCTAGTTTTCATTTGATCGACTCCAGATAAGTTTACTAGTTGGGAATGCATGGGTGGAGCCCATGCATTCGCTCCGCATCAGTGGTCGACGGCAAGCCTGCCGGGTTTCAGGTAACCGTCGAGGCTGTAGGCGCCGGCGCCGTGAACCGCGAGCAGCAACAGGCCGCCGGCGATCGCAAGGTTCTTCATGAACAGAATCATTTGCATCTGGTCGCCGAGATTATTATGAAAGATCACCGCGGCAACGATCGTGAACCCGGCCAGTGCGATCGCGGCGAGCCGGGTTTGCCAGCCGGCGACCAACGCGATACCGGCACCGATTTCCAGCAGGATAACGAGTGGCAACAGTATACCGGGAACGCCCATGGATTCCATGTAGCCCTGGGTGCCGGCGTAGGCCTCCGCGCCCAGTTTGCTCAGCCCGGCAAGCAGGAAAATATGACCGAGAAGTACCCGGGCGATTAATTGGCTAAGTTTACTCATTGTCTTTACCTCCAGGATTCGCATGGTTAACAAAAGCTGCGGCAGGTTTGTTCGCAGGGAACCGATTGCCACAGCCCGGGTTAATTTAATCTACACAGAAATGATAATAAACATAAGTATTTTCATATTATTGTTGCTAAAAAGATAACAATATCGAGGTCAGGGTTGCATTAGCGTTGCCCGCACACAAGCTTCGCGACCCGCGTACACGGTTGTGATCAGCAAACGTTTCAGTCGAGGTCGAGAAACTCGGATTCGCCGCGACCGAAACGATGTTGTACCAGGTCGCGCAGCGGTTCGATCAATGCGGCCAGCGTAATCATCAGCACGCCGAGCAGTTCGCGCGCACCGAAGGGTTCGTCGGTCATGAGGCTCGCGGTGATCGTGCCGACGCCGATCTCGACCATGAACAATATGCCCGCGATTCCCGGGTTGAGCTGGGTAGGGCCGTAGATCACCGCGAAACCGGCCGGAATCACGAGAATCAGCGCGATCGGAATCATCCACGGTAACACGTCGACAAACAGCGATAGTTGCGGCAGCGAATCGTCGCCGTAGCCGAAGAAGTAAAGTGTTACGGCGATCGCCGCGATACCGTTCCACAGGAAAAACCAGAGCGCGTAGTCGACAGGACTCTCCTTGCCCATCAGCATCATCAGGCTGGCGATCGCCCACAATACGCCCGCCGCAAGCGCGATCCAGTCGCCGACGTTGTCGGGCAGCGGCAGCCCTGCATCGATACCGAAAATCGTCAACATCCCGCCGATCCCCAGCAGGATCGAAATCCAGCGAATCGGCGTGATCCGGTCACCGAGAAACATTCGCGCCAGCAGAAACCCCCAGATCGGCGTCAGGTAAAAAAGAATCAGAACTCGAACCACGTCGGTAAAGATGAACGCATTGGTGTATGCGACCAGCGACAGACCGACCACGATTCCGGTGACGTGAAAATGTGGCGGAGCCCGCCTGATATAAGACCATCGCCAGGCGATCAGGGGCAGAATCAGGATCATCGGTATGACGTTGAAAACCAGCGCCGGCAAAACCTCACGCAAACCGGCCTGCTCGAGCGCGCGCAGCGGAATCCAGTAGAGTCCATAGGCGAGACCGGCGTAGAGGCTCGCGAACTTGGCCAGCGTTTGCGTCGAGAAGCGTCGCATCAGGATGCGCAACCCTTTGCAATGCTGATTATTCGAAATTCGGTCGATGGCATGTCTGGCTCCCGTACGTAAGCGGGAATGGTCGTTGGTACCGGGGCCGGATTATGGTGCCTGCGATAGGCAATAACAAACAATTCGATTTCCGGCGCGTCCTATTGTGCGAGCTTGCAACGCATTGTCGCTTTGCTATGCTTGCTTGCAACCTCGAAAATTTTTCTCTAAGACAGTCACCTGACTGGATTCGGGCGCTTTATAAAATTCTCGCTCAAGCGGGATGCGAACTTCGGAGAAAATACTATTGCGCCATTATGCAGATGGAGCGGGGCTCGAATCATGCAAAAACCTCTAACGATCCTGCTCGTCGTCATAGTTTTGTGCCCGTTTATGGGCGTGGCGGCCGACGCCGGGCCATTGGATTATGGTTTTCAGCTGAATCTGGAGCGCTCGACGCTGGCGGGATTGAGTCTCGGCGCCGAACCCGACCTGGACCAACGTATCGAAACGGATCTCGAACTCGAGTTAACCCTCGAATATCCGCTTACCGAAAACCTGTATCTCTTTTTCACCGGTGTACTGTTCGACAATTCCGCAACCATCGAGTCGATTGGCAGCGAAGCGAAGCTGGCGGGACTGGAGCGAAAGGCAATCGGCGTCGGTTATTTCTTCGGCGAGCAAATCAGTTCGGAATTGATCCTGGGGCGCATGGAGTTTGTCAGCAGCAGCGATTGGTGGCCATGGTGGAACGAGGAACTCGACGCGATTCGCATCGAATCGACCTATGGCGATTTCGAGGCGATGCTGGCGCTGGCCGAGGAGCAGGCGCGCGATTCAAGCGGGGCGGATTTCATCGATCCCGAGTTCGACGGCGTACAGCGTCTTATGCTTAGTCTGGGCTGGGAATTCGCGCCCGATCATCGGCTGGTTGTATATTACCTGGATCAATCCGACGGCTCGCGCTCGTTCGATGTCGGTGACTTCGAGCAAGCGGACAGGATCGATGAAGAGGATTCGAATCTGCGCTGGAGTGGCATTAGCTACCTCGGCGGATTCGAGGTGAAAACCGCCGGAGAGTTTGAAATAGAGCTGCATGGTGCCCGGGTCAGCGGGGATGAAACGGTTTACGAATTCGATGATCCGTCCGCCGATACTGCCCGCGTAAGCGGACGCCGGCAAAACTCGGTAAGCGGGTCGGCGCAGGGCTTTCGATTCGGCTGGACCCCGGCCCAGTTCGACGAATGGACCCTGGTCCTGGGCAGCGCCCGGGGTTCGGGGGATATCGATCCCGACGACGGGCGCGAGCGATCCTTTCGACAAACCGGTCTGCAGGGTGATACCGAATCCTACGGCGAGCTTTACCAGCCGGAACTCTCTAACCTGGTCGTCGACCTGCTGGGCGTCGAGTGGGCAGTCAGTGGAGGCGTAGCGCTCGCCCTGTTGAGATACGATTATCGCCAGCGTGCGCCCGCCATCGAAATGCGTGACGTCAGCATCGAGCTCGATCTGTCGGGTACGGATCGTGATCTGGGGAGCGAAATCGACCTGGTGATCACGGTTACCGCCAGGGACGGGCTGGAACTCAGGCTGACCGCCGCCGAGTTCGACCCTGGCCGGGCCTACGGCGCCTACGCGGGCGAGGGCAGCAGCTTTTTTCATTTCGAGCTCGCCTACGAGTTCTGAGCCGGGTTGCCTAGCCGGGCTGGTGCAGCGCCGCCTGCAGCCCCGAAATCCTGACCCTGAATACCTGCCGGCTGTCGAGTTGCAGGCTGACTTCCAGCTGCAAGATCCGCGCGAGCGCGTCGACAAGGGTCAATCCAAGCCCTGAGTGACCGCTGCCGGCATGGGTTTTGTGCTTACGCCAGAAACGATCTTTCATGTGCACGATGTCCTCGGGTTTGAGATCGGTGGACTCATTCTTGACCTCGAGCACGATCCTTTCATTGCGAATTTCGGCGGCAAGCTGAATTTCGGCGTTCTCGGGGCTGTAGCTGATGGCGTTGATAAACAGGTTGCTCAGGATCATGCCGAGTTTCTCGCGATCGGTGTTGATTACCAGGCCTGCCGGGATTGTTTTGACCAGGGATTTTCCCTTGCCTCCGCCGTTGACCGCGTGCTGCCAGATTTCATCGCAGTAAGACGACAACTCGATATCCTCAGGGTCGCTGCGCAGCAATCCGGCTTCCGAGCGCGCCAGCTCCAGCAGGGTAATGACTACCTTCTCCATTTGCCCCGAGATTTCACCGACATCGTTGAAAAAGGCGCCGATCTGCGTGTCGTCGGCGGGCAGCATGCGGCCGACCTCGGCAAGCGTTTTCAGCTCCGAGAGCGGGGTACGCAGTTCGTGCGCGACGTTTGCGGAAAAACGTTTTTCCCGTTCGAAGGCGGACTGAAGCCGCTCCAGTAAATGGTTCAGCTGGTTTGCGATAGGCGCGATTTCGATGCTCCGGGCACCCTCGTGGGTCAGGCGCGCCGCGAGGTTCGATTCGTCGATTTCGCCGACCTGCCTGGCAAGGCTGGATAGTGGCGCTAACCCGCTGTCGACGAGACGCCGTATCAAAAGTGCCGAAAGCAGTAACACGGCGATTATCGCGCCAAAAATGGTGATTCCGGTGGCGAACAGGGTGGCGTCGAGCGTTTCCCGCTCGCGCGCATACACCAGCGTGATCGGTTGAGCCGGCGGTATCTCGACCCGCTTCCTAGCCCCCGCATCGTCTTCGTCGTCGTCGGTTTCCACCCGCGGCATGAAAGTAATTTCGATCAGACGGCCGGCGCGCCCGTCGGGTAATCGCAAATCTGCAAACTGGTGTTGTCCGGTCACGGTGCCGATTATCGGCAGCTCGCGGAGTTCCAGCGACGGCGACCTGATCAGCAATTCGCCGTCCGTATCCCAGACCTGGTAGTACTGCGGCGCGTCGCCTGATTCGAACTCGAACATGACATCTTTTTCGGCGAAGTCGAATTCGAGGCCTTCCTCGTCCAGCTCCGTCAGCGATATCAGCGCGCTGGCCTTGTCGAATAAGGCGGTATCGAAAACATCCTCGACATGCCCGCTGATCCGGACGTAAAGGAAAAGCGCGGCCAGTGACAGTAACACGATCATGCTGGCGATAATCGTGTAGTTCAGCCGGTTACGAATCGAATACATCGATATTACTCGACCAGGTAACCAAAACCGCGCCTGGTTTTGACCAGTATCGGTGCGCCGCACCGCTGCAACTGCTTGCGCAGTGCACTGATATGGGCTTCGACCGCGTTGCGGGTGACATAGCTGTTTGCCTCGTAAATCTGGTCGATAAGCTGGTCATGCGAAAATACGCGCCCGCGGCGGCGCGCGAGGAATTCCAGTATCCGGTATTCGTGCGGGGTCAGCGCGATCGGCGTACCGGCGAAACTGACCTGTCGCGCCACCGAATCGATCGTGACCCCGTCGATCTCCAGCGTCGGACTCTTGACTCCGGTGCGTCGCCGGTCGAGCGCGCGCAGGCGTGAAACCAGTTCGTCGAAGGCGAAGGGCTTGACCAGGTAGTCGTCGGCGCCGAGATCGAGGCCGCGGACGCGATCCTCGGTCTGGTCGTTGGCCGACAGGATCAGCACATGGCAATCGTTGCCGTCAGCGCGCAATTTAGCCAGCACGCTGAGACCATCGACTTTCGGCATCATCAAATCCAGTATAATGGCCTGATACCGATTGACCGCGATATAACCCAGTGCCTCGGCGCCATCGAAAGCCTGGTCCACGGTAAAACCGTGTTTCTGTAACCCTGTCGCCAGTGAACGCTGCAGCCGCTCCGAATCCTCAACCAGCAGTACTTTCATTATCATTTCCCGGTTCATGCCAAGTATATATCCTGTCGATGGCGTTTTATATCGCACCCCGATCGGCAATTTCGCGATATCGATAACAGCCTAGTCGGGTTATCTGAGGGTTATCTGAAGAACTCGGTCAGTTATCGATTTTGCGGTTGCGCCGGGTATTTGTAACCTTTCGGTCGAAAACGTCGTGCTGACCTGTCCATCAGAGGCGCAGCGCGTTGAAATCCGACTGTTGCCTTTCGTTCCAGGGTAAGATTTTTGTTGCAGTTCCTGAAAAAAATTGTAGAATAATTTTTGGGAAAATAATCCCAATTGAATATTTTAGGAATTTATCATGAAAAAACATGCAAACAATCAATATGGAAATCTGGAACCGATCGACAGCGATCGTCGCCGGGCCCTTTCTCGTCTTGGACTCGTTGCCACGGCCGCATACGTTGCGCCTGCGTTATTGACCCTGAGCCAGTCTGCCCATGCGTCGGATGGCGGTTCCGGCGGAGGCGGTAACAGTGGTTCCGGCGGTGGCGATAGCTCGGGTCGAGGCGGCAGTTCCACCGGCGATGACGGTCCGTCCGGAAGTGGACCGTCCGGAAGTGGTCCATCCAGAAGTGGCCCATCTGGCGACGATTCAGCGGACGACAATTCATCCGGCCGTGGTCCATCTACCAGCGAACCCTCTGGTAGCGCCTCGTCCGACGATGTCAACAATCAGGTGTGATCGACGGCCTCGAAACGGAGCACTGCCTGAAAATACACCGGTTAGATGTTATAACCGGTATATTTCCCGAAATTCATTTTTTATCTGATTGAATAGCTGGATTGGCTGGTATCGAGTGTGGCAATGACCGCCGATAAGCTGCATTTGTGCTTCGACCAGATGTCGAGTCCGGTTGCCCTGCATGATTGCCGCGAATTAAGCGAAAGTTTTCCGTTGATATTCCCGGGCTGGCGTATCCGCGAAATACCAGATTCGGCTACGCCTCCGGTGCTGAACATGAAACGGCTGGACAATCGGTATGTGCTCGACGGATGCTGGCTCGACAAACCGGTTTCTCGCGGCGACCGCGTCAGCGCAATCGGGCTTTTGGTTGCCGAATTGATCCGTGCCTGGGTGCGTGACGACGACAATCTACTATGCCTGCACGGCGCTGCCGCGGAGTTCGCGGGAAAGCTGGTTGTTTTCCCGAGTACCTACAGGGCCGGCAAAAGTATCCTTGCCGCCTGCCTGGCATCCGTGGGAACCCCGCTGTTTTGTGACGACGTTTTACCCATCTCGATGCAAGATGGCGAAGCTATTGCACCGGGGCTAGCCCCGCGTTTGCGGGTCCCGTTACCCGATGAACTGAATCCCGTTTTTCGCAGTTTCATCGATGCGCATAATTGTCTGCAGGGCGAGCAGTACCTGTATCTCGATCTTGACGATGACCTGCTGCTGCCGAAGGGGCGGCAATCGCCTGTCGGTGCTTTCGTGTTACTGGAACGCGAGGCGGGAATCGATGCCTGCCTCGAGGTAGTTGCCGAAGCCGAGATCCTGCGGCAGGTGATCTGGCAGAACTTTGCGCGCGAGGTCGAGGCCCCTGGAATTCTGAGCTTGTTGAGTGGAATGGTGGCCCAATCCCGGCGTTTGCGGCTGCGCTACGACAGGATTGAAGACGCGATCGAACTGTTGCAGGAAGAATTCAGCACCTGGCCTAGGGCAGAATTCGATGTGCACGTGAAAATGATCAAACCGGATATACGGCATGATCCCGTGTCGAGCCTGTTACCCGGTTACTATTTGCGTAATCCGGAAATAACCGTGGTCGAGATTGACGGTCAGAGTTTTCTTGCCGACAGCCGCGGTGCATCGATTCATCACCTTAACACGATGGGTAGCTCGATATGGTCGCTAATCTCGGAACCGATAACCCTGGAAGAGATTATGGAAATTTTGCTGGCGGCCTTTCCCGATCTGGATCGGGACGAGGTACGCCGCGACGTGAGCAATCTGATAGGCGAACTGGCACAAAAGCATTTACTGCACGGAACTCCTGACAACTGATTTTTTCGTTCGCGGTCCAGGTGACCGGTATCGCCAGCGCGGAATATCGGATCAGGGTGCCCGGCAATGAAAGAGGATCGTCGACGTCCAGGTGCCGTCATAAACCCAGGCTGGACGAGCCGTAAGTAAGCGTCGAAAAGGGGCAAATTTCGGATGAATCTCGACGCATAATCCTGCCTTGCGGGGTGGCAGGGGCAGGGATCGACCGGATAGATCGGTTGCGATGGAGCGGCGTACGACAGATTCAGGCAACCGGCAACACCACCAGTTGCGAAATCTCGACGTGGCGCGGCTGCGCGATCGCAAAACAAACGGTTTCGGCGACGTCTTCGGGCCGCAGGCAGGCATCGAAGCTATCGTAAAAGGCCTGCGCCCGCGCGGCGTCGCCGAGCCGCTGCTCGGCGAAACCGGTGCGCACCAGGCCCGGCATGATTTCGGTTACGCGGATGCCTTTGCCTGCATAATCCAGCCGCAGGGCTTCGCTGAAGCCGTGCACCGCATACTTACTGGCAACGTAGGCGCTGCCGCTGGCGTAGGGTTTCAGGCCCGCGATCGAGCCCAGATTTATGATATGGCCATGACCCCGTTGCAGCATTCCGCCGACGAGGGCGTGCGTCACGCGAATCATGCCCTGCACATTGGTTTCGATGATGTCGCACCATTGCTCGGCGCTGCCTTCATCGAAACGACGGCGACCGCCGCTATCGTGACCGGCGTTGTTGATCAGTATGTCGATCCGGCCGAAACCCGCGGGTAGACTGGATGCCAGTTTAGCGGTCGCGGCGCGGTCGTTCACGTCGAGCGCCAACGTGCGCAGATTCGGACCCAGCTCGGCTGCCAGCGCTTCCAACCGATCGAGTCCACGCGCCGCGGCGACGACGCGATAATCGTGCCTGACGAGCTGTCGACAGATCGCCCCGCCGATGCCGCCGCTCGCACCGGTAACCAGCGCGGTTTTGCCGCCATTTTCGATGGTCATAAGAATGGGCCAAGGTTATTGTCGGGCGACCATTCTAGAGGACAGCCGGTTGCGGGTAAATTAGGGAAGCTCTGCTCAAGCCATTCCCGGATCGGTTCCGGGACAGGCTCTGTCTTTTGCAGAGATTCTCCGGCTGGCGCCGGTCAGGTTGCAGCGACCGCCATTTTACCCGACTGCCTGGCTCACCCGGATTTGCAAATTCGCTCGTGGCAGGACCGGTGAGCGCCTCCAGGCGCCTGCCCCGGCCTCACCCCGGTGGTCGTGCCTATTGTGCAGGCGGCGTTAAGTCGATACCTTTGTCGTTCGAAAACAGGGCCGGCATCGACAGCTTGCGGCCGGATTCGGGAGGACGGAACCATTGCGCCATTTTTTTATCTCGGTTACGGCCGGGTCCAGGCTAACGATTACCTGATGCAACGCAGCCGGGTCAATTTCCTGTACCTCAATATCGGGCATTTTCTCGATCATTTATTCATGCTGATCTTTGCCTCGGTTGCGGCCCTGCGGCTGACTTTCGAGTGGGGCATGAGTTATGCCGAGCTGGTTCCCTACGCGACCCCTGGCTTCATCGCCTTCGGCGTTTGCGCGGTCGCGGCCGGCTGGATCGCCGACAAGTGGAGCCGGACGGGTATGATCGTCATCTTCTTCGTCGGCATCGGCCTGAGCTCGATCTTGGCCGGCATGGCAAATTCACCGCTGCAAATCGCCGCAAGCCTGACGCTGATAGGAATCTTTGCCGCGATTTACCATCCCGTGGGTCTCGCCATGGTCGTGCACGGCCGCGAACGCACCGGCATTCCGCTCGCGATCAACGGCATCTACGGCAACATGGGGGTCGCGAGCGCGGCACTGGTGACCGGGTTCCTGATCGACACGGCCGGCTGGCGCAGCGCGTTCTACCTGCCGGGTGCGTTTTCCATCTTGCTCGGCATATCCTACCTGGTCTTTGTCCGCAGCGGCAATGATGCGGTTGCCGACCAGGCGGACCTGCACGTCGAGAATAAAAAAGCCGCCGCTCCGCCCAGGCCACGGCACGTCTTGGTACGCGTT
>JAOTTY010000364.1 GCA_029864185.1 Gammaproteobacteria bacterium | reverse complement strand
GGGCGTCGACGCCGGCTTCGTAACCAGGGGCGCGAGCGAAATATTGCAGGACCTGAAAGCATGACCTGACTGGGCGTCATCCGCGCAGGCTGGATGACTTCCACAGGGGGGCAAGACATTAATACGCCGAGATGGCGCGCGAGGAGAGATCGATGACCGAAAAAAGCAGGATTCTGACCCTGTCCGACGTGGAAGACCTCGCGCGCCGCGCGCTTGCCGGATGCGGCGCCCACGGACGGCAGCTGGAACTGGCGGTGCAGTCGGTGGTCGACGCGGAATGCGATGGTATCCGCACCGTCGGGCTCGGCTACCTGCCGCTTTACTGCGGTCATCTGCAGGTCGGCAAGATCAATCGCGACGCCGTGCCGTCGCATGCGCGAATAGCGCCGTCCGCGCTGCGTTCGATGGCGGACAGCGGTTTCGCCCATGCCGCGTTTGCCGATGCCGAAGACGCGTTTTACCTGCTTGCGAGGCAGCAGGGTATCGCCGCGCTGTCGATCGTGGATTCCTACTCCGCCGGCGTGGTCGGCTGGTTCGTGCAGCGCATGGCCGCGGCCGGTCTGGTCGGGCTCGGCTTCGCCAATTCACCATCGGCGGTAGCGCCGGCGCCGGGGGCGGGACCATTCTTCGGCACCAACCCGATGGCTTTTGCGATTCCGCGCGGCGAACGGGATCCGATCATAGCCGACATGGCGACCAGCCAGGTCGCGCTGGTGACGATCAAGAAGGCCGCCGCGGAAGGCAGGCCGATCCCGCTCGGTTGGGGTTACGACGCCGATGGCAACGATACCACCGATGCGGCCGCGGTCATCGACGGCGGCGCGCTGGCACCTGCGGGCGGCTACAAGGGTATGCTGCTGGGCCTGCTGGTGGACCTGCTCGCCGGGGTGCTAAGCGGTCCCCATTGTTCGTTCCAGGCGCCGGTATTCAAGGACAATACCGGCGGTGAACCCCGGGTGGGGCAGTTTTTCATCGCCATTTCGCCGGGTGGGATCACCCCGGGTGGCGACCATGCCTATGCCGATCGGCTCGAGACCATGCTCGCCGCGCTGGCCGCCGAACCGGGCGTGCGCCTGCCGGGCGTGCGCCGCCACGAGTCGCGCCTCAGGGCCGAAACCGATGGTGTCGGCGTGCCGCTCGAGCTAATCGAAAAACTGGAGAGCTTCGCCGCCTCCGCGTGACCGCGTTGAGCAGCCTGTTGGCCAACCTGCGGGATAACGCGATCAACTACTGCGACGAAAACTGCAGGATACGCGTGCGTTGCGAACGGTTTGAAAAAATCCTCCTGCTTGCGGTCGACGATTCGGGGCCGGGCCTCGATGCCGACGCACGCGAAAAGGCGACGGGTCGATTTTATCGCGCCGCTGACACCAACGCGCCGGGCTTGGTCTTTCGATCGTCAAAACGATCGCGGAAAGCCATCATGCGGAGGTCGAACTCGACCAGTCCGATCTCGGTGGCCTCGCGGTCAGGGTTCGATTCGATTTAGGCTGATAATGCTGCCCTGGATCCGGTAAAATCGAGCCAACCGCGGGTAGCGGGCAGCACGAGAAGTGATTACGGGCTCATGAGTTACAACAATCTCAGCGTACGCGTCGGCGCGGACATCGGCGGAACCTTCACCGATGTCGTGCTAGAGCACGGATCCGATCAACACAGCGCCAAAGTGTTGACCAGTAACAGCAATCCAGAGCAGGCCATTATCGACGGTCTGCGCAAGGTGACGCAGGTTGCCGGGGTCGGCATCGAGCATATCGACCAGCTGATCCACGGCACCACGCTGGCGACCAATGCGCTGATCGAGCGCCGTGGTGCCGCGACCGCGTTCATCACCAGCCTCGGGTTTCGCGATGTCATCGAAATGCGCACCGAGGGACGCTTCGAACAATACGATCTGAACCTGAGCCTGCCGCCGCCGCTGATCGCGCGCGAGCATCGCTACGTCGTAGCCGGCCGCATCGCCGCCAGCGGGCGCGAACTGGTAGCGCTCGACGAAAACGAACTGCAGCGCATCGCGACGCACATCCGCGAGCGCGGCTACCGCAGTGTCGCGATCGGTTTCATCCATGCCTACGTCAACGCCGCGCACGAACGGCGTGCGCGCGAAATCATCGCGGCCGAGGTCCCGGGTATCAGCATCTCGATATCGTGTGAAGTGTCGCCGCAGATGCGCGAATTCGAACGTTTCAATACGGTTTGCGCGAATGCTTTTATCAAGCCGCTGATGGCGTCCTACCTGCAGCGCCTGGTGGACCGGTTTCGCGGTGAAGGGGGAACCTGCCCGGTGTTCATGATGCATTCCGGCGGTGGGCTGATTTCGGTCGCAAGTGCGATCGAGTTTCCGGTGCGCCTGCTCGAGTCCGGCCCCGCGGGCGGCGCCATTTACGCGGCCGATTTCGCGGCCGGTTACGGGCTCGACAAGGTGTTGTCCTACGACATGGGAGGTACTACCGCCAAAATCTGTATGATCGAGGATCGCGTCCCCAAGACCGCGCGCAGCTTCGAGGTCGCGCGCAGCTACCGCTTCAAAAAGGGTTCAGGCATGCCGGTGTCGATACCGGTTATCGAGATGGTCGAAATCGGCGCCGGCGGAGGCTCGCTGGGCTGGGTCGACGAAATGAACCAGATACGCGTCGGCCCGGAGAGTGCCGGCTCGGAGCCGGGTCCCGCCTGTTACAACCACGGTGGCCTGAATCCCGCGGTTACCGACGCGGACCTGTTGCTGGGCCGGCTCGATCCCGAGCGCTTCGCCGGCGGCGATATCCGGCTCGAGACAAAAAATGCAGAGACCGCGATGCAGCGCGCCATCGGCGACCGCCTGGGCATGGATACCGATGTCGCGGCGATCGGCATCTGCGAAGTTGTCGACGAAAACATGGCCAACGCTGCGCGCGTGCACGCGGTCGAAAACGGCAAGGAACTCGGGGATTTCACGATGATCGCCTACGGCGGCGCGGCGCCGCTGCACGCCAGCCGGCTGTGCGAAAAACTCGATATCGACGAATTGCTGATACCGCCGGGCGCGGGCGTCGGCTCGGCGATCGGATTCCTGCGCGCGCCGTTCGGCTTCGAGGCGATACGGGGCGCTTTTCTGCGCCTCAGCGAATTCGACGCCGGCTGGACCAACCGTTTGATCGGCGAACTCGACGAAGAGGCGCAGCGCTTTACCCGCACCGGCTCGGCGGAGTTAGAGCTGTTACGCGAAATCAAGGCTTACATGCGCTACCAGGGGCAGGGCTGGGAGATCATGGTTACGCTGCCCGACCGCGAATTCAGGAAGGGTGACGAGGCCGAGATCCGCGAACGATTCGAGCAGGAGTATGTTCGGCTGTTCGGGCGCGCGCTCGACGGCATCGATATCGAGATCATGACCTGGTCGGTGCAGGTGCGAAGCCGGCTGGCGGA
>JAOTTY010000365.1 GCA_029864185.1 Gammaproteobacteria bacterium | reverse complement strand
ACGGCTGGGTGATGATATTCCGGCTGCGTTTCTGGTTGGAGGGATAAGCTCGTCGCGCGGGCGCGAGGCACAATTTGCCGAGCAGGTCTTCCAGGGCGGCATCAGCGGCGCGCTGTTTTCACAGGCAGTGCCGATCCTGACCAATCTCACCCAGGGCTGCAGCCCGATCGGGCCGCGCCATGTCGTCACCCAGTGCGAGCGCAATATCCTGCACAGCCTCGACGATCGACCCGCACTCGACGTGTTGAGCGAGGATGTCGGCGAAGTCATCGCGCAGGACTGGCAGCAGGCGGCCGGTTATATTTTCGCCGGTATCGTGAACCAGAACTCCGATCTCGACGACTACTCGGTGCGCCAGCTCGTCGGCATCGACCCCGACTCGAAGCTCGTCGCCATCGGTGATTTCCTCGAGCACAACGACGAGATCGTCTTTTGCAAACGCGATGGCAGTACCGCGCTGGAAGACATGGAGCGCATGCTCAAGGATTTGAAAAAGCGCTGCCATTCACCCATCAAGGGCGGTGTTTACGTCTCCTGCCTGGGCCGCGGCCGGGAACAGTTCGGCGAACATTCGGAGGAAGCTCGATTCATCCATACCGTGCTCGGCGACTTCCCGCTGGTCGGCTTTTTCGCCAATGGCGAGATCCACAAAAGTGCGCTCTACGGCTTTACCGGTGTGCTGACCCTGTTTGTGTAGATAGTATTTGCACTCTACTCGCTAACTCCTGTTTGTCACCGCCTGCACTTTTTAAATCGCTTGATTTCCGCCTGCGCCGGTCGCAGGCTTGACGCCGGGCTGGCCTGTTCCCGGGCGCAGTGGCTGCAGCATCGAGTCGCACACAATGAGGACAAGTTTGAACACGACACCGGTCAACAATCTGTTGGGCATTGCCTTTCTGGTATCGGCCGGCCTGTTTCTGACCACCAATGACGGCATCAGCAAGTGGCTGGTACCGCATTATCCCGTGGGCCAGATACTATTTCTGCAGGCTGCGTTAATCGTGCTCATCACGGCAATGGTGATGCGCTTGCGCGGCGCGTCACTCTTCGCCGCGCGCAGCTGGCGTCCGCATTTTTACCGCGGCGGGTTGTATGCCGTCGGCGCCTTTGCATTTGTCTATGCGCTGCGCTATCTGCCTTTTGCCGAGGTGGTAGCCATCGCCTTTGCCGGGCCGATGTTCATGACGCTCTTCGGCCGCTTTTTTCTCGGTGAGTCGGTCGGCTGGCATCGGCTGGGAGCGGTGGTGGTTGGTTTTATCGGCGTGCTGTTTGTTATTCAACCAGGCACCGAAGCGATGCACTGGGCGGTCGTATTACCCCTGATCGTTGCCCTCGCGGATGCCACACGTGACCTGGTGACGCGGCAAATGGCCGGCGGGGAATCCAGCCTGCGGATTGTATTTTCGACCGGTTGCATACTCGCGCTGGCAGGTTTGGTTACGCTGGTCGGCGGCTGGCAACCACTGCGCATCGAACATCTTCACTGGTTCGGCCTCAGCGCCAGCGCTTTCGTAATCGCCCACTTCCTCATGGTGGAAGCGTTTCGTCACGGGCAGCTGGTGGCCGTTGCGCCGTTTCGTTACGTGCAAATCATCTGGACCATTCTCGCCGGGATGGTTTTCTGGGGCGAAGTCCCGGCGCCGGCTGTTTTCGTCGGCATCGGTATTATCTGTACCTCGGGTATCTATATCGCCTGGCGCGAAGCCACGGTCGGCAAATCGTTCCGGTGACACAATGCGGGCCGGGGGCGATATAGGGGTCGGTGACAAATGATTATCATTCGCAAATGTCACCGACCCGTTTAACTTCCGACGAATCGGCTGCGTAGTTTGACAATCCCGCAGCGCAAAGATAGATCGATGGTTTTACGGTAATATCAACGCGTCATCGCAATGTTCGACCGCTCATGAAAAGAATTGAAATCCCGGCAGCAGCAGTCGTATCCGTGGTACTTCACCTGGCATAAAGGGCATAAAGGACATAAAGGACATAAAGGGGACGGTGCCCTTTATCACCTCGGAATTTGATTATTGGTTCAACCACCACTGAAATGATTCGTAGCTGCAAGATACCGGTACTGTTATTTCGGTGATCGGTTGTGTGCCCCGCTCAGCCGATCGATTTAGTTTGAGTCAATTGCCGGCGGCGTTGCTTCATCCACGCATCGCCCTGCGGCGAGCCGTCGTGATAAGTATCGAACCATTGGTCCCAGGGGGTCTCGAAGGTGCCGTAGTTGCAGTCGTAGAACCGATGGTGCAACTGGTGGAAAAAATCGCCCAAACGGAACTTCAGCTTTTTGCCCAATAGAAGGTTCTCGTAACCGCAATGCGAGGTAACCGCGGTAATGGCCTGAAGTTGCATGATAAATAACGCGTGTAACGGGTGCGACGGCAGCAACAGCAACACAAATACCGCGCTAAACCAGACCGCGTGTTCAACGGGGTGCATCGCCGCACCCGACCAGGGGCCCACATTGGTGTTTTTGTGATGCCAGTTGTGCGCCAGTTTGTACAGGGCCGGAAGGTGAAACATGCGGTGCTGCCAGTAAAAATGAAACCCGGTCCAGAAAGGAATGAGGAACAGCAGTAACACGAACCACGCTGGATTATCGCTAAACGTCATCGTCGGCGCTAGGCCGTTGGCGTAGGCCCACATCATCAGCGATTCATAAAATGACCAGACAGCGACGGCACTGACCAGTGTCCAGAACATGTTGTCCCAGACCTGGTTATCGAAGTGGAACAGTTTCGACCGGCGCGACAGGTCCCGCGGATCATATTTTTCGACATCGCGCTGTTTGTTGAAGGTATAGAAATAGAGATGCAGGCTACCCGCCACGAGCAGCATGGTGACGAAATTGCGCAGCCAGATCTGCGCTATCCAGTCGGCGGAAAACTCGGCGCAGCGCTCGAGTGCGGGCGCGAAGTAAAACCACGAGAGCAGCGCAACCGCGAGCACGTAAACCCGGGCCCCGAGCAGGCTCCAGGAACTCACCAGGTAACGCAGCGATTTCCCGGCCGGCGGAGGCCATCGGAAAAAGGGCGCCATCTGGTCGCTCAAATCGGGGCGGTAGTGCCACCGCGTCTTCGGCAATTTTTCAGCGGGCCCGGTCAACTTTTCACCCAACCTGATTCATGTGGCCAAGAACAGGCAATACTGTGCAAATCCTGCGGCCAACGCAAATTAAATTTATCGATTGGCTGGAAAACCGGGACAGATTTATTTCATCATAATTAGATCTGTCCCGGTTTGTTGATTTATTTCATCATAATTAGATCTGTCCCGGTTTGTTGTCTGTTGTCGGTTACCGTCATCCCGGCCCCCGAGCCGGGCGGTCCGACGTATCGGTCCAGGGCCCTGTTCAATCACCCAGCTTCCTAACCCGAATCTTCCGCCCCTTGATCT
>JAOTTY010000100.1 GCA_029864185.1 Gammaproteobacteria bacterium | reverse complement strand
GCGTGATGGCCCGCGGCGATATAATGGATACCCATTTCACGCGCCAGATGAAACGTGGGCTCCGAGACCTCGCCGCTGACGAAGGCATCCACGCCGCGCTGGGCGGCCGCTGCGATGAATCCCTGCGCCGCACCCGTACACCACGCCAGCCGACTCACCGCGTGTTCCCCGGCGGCGATTACCAGCGCCCGGGTATCCAGCCTGGTCTCGATATCGCGCGCCAGCTCCGCCAGCGACAGCGGCTTTGACAACCTGCCCTCGAACACCAGGTTTTGTTCGCCAAAACTGCCCGCGGTGTTCCACCCCAGCACCCGCGCCAGCTGCACATTGTTGCCGACCTCGGGGTGCGCATCCAGCGGCAGATGGTATGCGATCAGGTTGATATTGTTTCTGATCAGGCTGCCGATGCGCCTGCCCTTGACGCCGGTAATCGGCTGTTCCTCGCCTTTCCAGAAGTAACCATGATGCACGATTATCGTATCGGCGCCATCGTCCGCCGCCGCTTCGATCAGCGCCTGGCACGCGGTTACCCCGCAAATTATGCGTTCCACCTGCGGGTTCGCCTCGACCTGGAGTCCATTCGGACAATAGTCGTCGAAGTCGCCAATTTTCAGGTAATCGTCGCAGTATTCACAGAGTTGTTTTAATTGCATCGGTGTTAATCCGGTAGTCAGGGGCCTATGATACTATCGCCTCATGAGACTAATCAAAGTTGCCGGATTTCTTTTCCAGTTTGGCCTGATCGGACTCGCGCTGGCGGTGATCTATCTGTTCGTGGCGACGGATAAAAGCAAGGACGACATTCTCGAATACCTCTTTCCAGGCGACCCTCGGGCACCACAGCAACAAGCTGCGAATGGATCCTTAGCTGGCGTCTTTTCCTATGCAGACGCGGTTGCGTCGTCGATTCCCTCGGTGGTGACCATCTACACCTCCAGAACGATCGAGCAAAAGTCGCATCCGTTGCTCGAGGACCCGGTATTCAGCCAGTTTTTCGGCGACCAGCTGGAACGTCGTCAACGCAGTCGCAGCGAAACCAATCTCGGTTCAGGCGTCATCATCGGTTCCGAGGGTTACATCCTGACCAACCAGCACGTGATCGACGGCGCCGACGAAATCCTGATCCTGCTGGCCGACGGGCGCGGCAGCCAGGCGGTGCTGATCGGCCAGGACCGGGAGACCGATATCGCGATTCTGCAGATTCCGATGAGCGGGCTCAGCGGAATAACAATTGCCGATTCCCGCTCCATACGCGTGGGCGACGTGGTGCTCGCGATCGGCAACCCGCTCAACGTCGGGCAGACTGTAACCATGGGTATCGTCAGCGCCACCGGGCGGAATCGTATCGGGCTGAATACCTTCGAAAACTTCATCCAGACCGACGCCGCGATCAATCCCGGCAACTCCGGCGGCGCGCTGGTCAACACCCGCGGCGAACTGGTCGGGATCAACACCGCAATATTCAGCCAGGCCGTCGGCGCGCAGGGAATCGGATTCGCCATCCCGATCTCGCTGGCGCTCGACATCATGAAGGAAATCATCGAATTCGGTAAGGTGACCCGGGGCTGGCTCGGCGTCGAGGGCACCGAGCTTACCGCGCGCGCCGCGATGGCGACCGGAATCCAGGGTGTCAAGGGCGCGCTGATCGTCGGTGTATTCATCAACAGCCCCGCCGACATGGCGGGCATCCGCGCCGGCGATATCGTGGTCGCGGTCAATGGCAAGCCGGTGTTCGGAATTCGCGATCTGCTCGACCAGATTACGCTGTTCAAACCGGGCGATGAAATTCAGGTAACAATCTATCGCGGCCCGCAGAAGCAGACGCTCGCGATGACAGTCGTACAGCGCCCGCAATAACAATTACGGGGACACAACACTTAATTCCGATTTAAGTATTGTGTCCCGTCAAGTTTCACTCTCTCTCGATCTTGTCTGCAGTACCATAAGGATTCAGACTACCATCATCTTCTATCTGAACAAGATCCCCCATTGTGAAATTCGCATCAGGCTCGTAAATTGTCGAGCTATCCACAGGGTATTCAACGCCTAGAATGGTTACCGAATTATTCGGATCATGGATATCAACCGCGCCCTCAAGCCTGAGTGAACTACTGGAACTGGTTCGTCTGACTACGGTTGCGATAACCACACCGCCTTCTTCCCGCCCTTCCACGCGCACAAAGTCGCTATTGGCCAAATCATCAAGCGAAAAGGGGGCGGTCATAATCGGAGAACCGACATCATCCTCAAATAGCGTTTGTCCGTCCGTATGCACGGTTACCACGCTCTGGAGGGGTACGGTCGGATAAGTAACCTGGAACGATCCACCTGCCAGGTTCACCAGGCCAACTGTAGACCTGAGTTTGGTATTGCCTTCACGAGCCTCGACTTCTTCGGCAAAAAGCGTGCCCCCGATAATTTCGCCTTCGACCTCGATATTCATATCTGTCAGGTCCATAAATTCCAACCCCGCGGGTAAAAATTGCGCGCCGATCGCGTCGACCCGTTGGCTGCCGATGAAGAAATTACCGATATTGGTAAAACTCGACACCACGCCCTGCAGGCTGATGTCATCGACTTCTTCGTCGAAATCCTCGTCTTCTTGTTCAATCCTCGAGGCCAATATCGAAGTAAGCGACAAGATCACGCCCTTGACTTCCACGAACAGGGGCTCAACCAAAACTCCGCCGGGCACCTCAATTAAAGTGTTACCGTTTGTAGCGATGTCGATCCCGCCAATCTTGAAAGTTTGACTAGGCGCAGTTCCCATAAGATTCAAAATACTTCCGCGCAGCTCGACTTCTGTTGTCCCGAGGTTCAGGTCGTCAATAAAACGCACATAGGTTGCTACGATTCCTGCTGCCGACCTGAATCCGCTAATCTCGACGATATCCTCGGAGGCCGGATTATTTTCTTCGCCAAGTGCACCGAAACTCGTACCTTCAAAGATGGTTGTGGTTTCATTGAAGGTAATCTTCTGTCCGAAAATAAAGCCGGTTTTAATGGCGGGATCGCCCAGATCAGGCTGCACGTTTGTCAATGGACCTTCGATTTCGTCATCGTAACTGACCTTGAGCGCCTTGCCGGTGTAAACGCCGTTCTCGGTTTCGACCTCGAGCTTGACCACCATGCCGAGCCTGAGATTGCTCTGGTCGGCGCCGGTATTTCCGTCGACGTCGAACTCGCTATCTATGATCTCGAACTTGTTACCGTTGACGTAAACGCTGCCAAACGCGGTGATCGGGCCAAACACGATCCCCGTGCCGCCGATACCGCTCAGGATCACCGAGGCAACGCTGCCGCCGCCGCAGGCATTGAGCAAAAGGGCGCTCAACACCAGCGAGCACAACGCGGTCGGGATTTTCAATGGCTTAAATCTGTAGATATTCATTTCTTAACTTCCGGGGATTCACTATCGGACTCGTGATAAAAAACCCCAACGCTGAGTTTCATACCCGAATCGTCATCGGTTTCATGCTGGGTCAAATAGAGATCGACTTCCTCGAGAAAGGCCTGGCCCTTGCGCCTCAGGAACTGCTTGATTTCAGGTATGGCTTCACTCGCGATCTTCGGATTCGAGGCCTTGCGCTGAAACCGCAGATCCTCCTCCGCCGCGGTCAGGTTATAGTCGATGGTTTCGATCAATTGGGAGGTATCGACCCCGAGAATCGTAAGCTTCTCGACCGGGTCGTCCGACGGCAGGTAGGCATGGCTCAGCAGCCGCAGCTTGTTACCATCTGTTAACTCGATATTGCCCGAGCCGGTCAGGACCTTCTGCATCGCGGCGACAGGCATGTCGCCGCTATACTGCCTGACGAGCTCGCTGAATGAATCCTTGCCCTCGTAATCGAGGTCGCGCGGATTGCCGTCCTTGCGCAGAAAGCGCGAATCGTTGATCCAGCCGCCGAGCACACGCACGACACGGTTGTACTGCCTGCCATCGGCCTCGGCTCCCGCGGCGTCCTGCTCGTGGAGTTTCTTGACTTCCTTGCGATTCAATCCGGTCAGTATCGCGACATTAGATACCGTCTGCTTTTTATTCGCCGGCGCAAAATCCCCGAATGCGACGTCGACGAAACACTTGCGCGCGACCTGGTCGAACTCGCCGTAAGACATGCCGTTACGCAGCAGCGTGCGGACTATCGCCGTCAGTATATTTCGCAGTGCGTTTTGCAGTATCTCTTGCATAAATTTCTTCGGCTCGATGCGCGTGACCTGTAAGCGCGAAAACGGGCATCGCCATGGTGGTTTAACCGTTAAACTTCGTCAACCTCGAATCTTGCATCGACGCTCTCAAACCTGCGACCATCGACGTGGACCTTGCCAAAGCCGGTAATCACGCAGCGGCTGACTACCGGCTTCTGGTCGCCGTCGCCGGAAGCCGGTCCGCCACAGCCTGGGGCTTGCGTAACAGGGGCTGTAAGCGCCACCACCCCAGATTTCCTGATCTCCAGCCGGTTTACGTCGATTTCTCTTGGGATTATATTCCCATAATTTCAAAAAGTCTTTAATAAATCCGGGCTTTGTGACCGAATCGAAATTAATATTTGGGATTTTATTCCCAAATATTCTCATAAGTCAATCTAGATTACGAATGCGTGGGTCAATCGGTATCGAAAAACGGGGATTTCGCTGCGGAACAGGCGAATCAGTTGAACAGTTTAAATACAAAGTTGCTTTTATCGAGAATATATTTGGCGGTTCCCTCGTGCCCTGCATTGGTTGCTATCTGATAAGCGTTCAAATCTTCCTTGTTGCGCAGCTGCATGTCGGCCCCGGCGTTGATCAGCATTTCGATTATCGGGTTCTGCGCGCTGGCCGCTGCCATCATCAAGGCGGTGTCACCAACGCTGTTCTGCGCGTTGATATCGATGTCGCGAGTGAGTAAATATTTGACCAGTTGCGGATTTTTCGCCAGGACTGCCATCATCAGGGCCGTATTCCCTTCCACGGTTTGCACACCAGCATCGGCGCCTTTGTTTATCAGCAATCGGGCCACGCCGATATGGCCGTTGATGATCGCCCCTGTGAGCGCGCTGTGCCCGTTGACATCCTGCAGATTAACGTCGACTTTACCGGTAGCGATTATATGAGCCGCGGTTTTTTCGAGCCCGCCGGCTGCGGCATACCAGAGTACCGAGCGGCGCTTGTTGTCAACTGAGCCCAGCTGGCTATCGCGTTTGGCCAGCGCGATGGCGAGGTTTTCCATCTTTTTCTGCACCGCAAGCAACAGCACCCGATGTATGCCAGCATGACTGCTACTGGTTTTGACCAGCAGCGCCGCAATTTTGGGCCGTTGTTTCAGCACGGCAACTTCGAGCGGGGTCACTTCTAGCCTGGTCGAGATCGACTGGTCGGCATTGTTGCCGAGCAACACAGTCACGCATTTCAGGCAGCCGGACTCGGCCGCCAGATAAAGCGCGGTTTCTTTCCTGAGGTTTGTTGCGTTGACCCTGGCGCCCGCGGAAACAAGCCGCCTCAAGATGCCGGCATCACCCCTGCGCGCCGCGACATGCAGCGCAGCGTTACCGTCGGGATCGGTCGCGTCGAGATTAGGCTTTTGCGCGATAATCTGCCCGGAGATCGATGACTCTCCCAGTTCTATCGATATATTGAGCAATGGCCAGCCGGCATAGCGAGCGCCCTGCTGTTTGACCTTTGCCCTGAATTCCTCGAGACTGACGATCGTTTCCGTCTTTACGACGGTCCTGGGCTGGATCCCGTAGCTGGCAAACAGGGCACCGCTTTCGGGATTGTCACCGGCGTAAGCTAAATCGACAGCGGATTTTCCCTTGTTGTTTCGCAG
Organism: Gammaproteobacteria bacterium; assembly: GCA_029864185.1. Lineage (GTDB taxonomy): Bacteria > Pseudomonadota > Gammaproteobacteria. The sequence continues at coordinate 7,986 of JAOTTY010000100.1, read as the reverse complement.
GTCGTATTGCGCCCCTTGTTCAAGCAACATCCTGGCGATGCCGACGTTTTTATTTTTCACGGCGAGCATCAACGCGGTATCCCCGCGGGAATCGGGTTGATCGATACCCGCCTTGCCGTCGAGCAAGATCCTGACAATGCCCTGGTAGCCTCGTGCAGACGCCACGTGCAGGGGTCGACTCCCCAGCACATTCGGCTGGTCGAGCTGGCGGGTACTGGCAATCAGGGTCCCCGCCAGGCGCGACCACCCTGCCTGCAATGCCGCCATGACGGTCGTATTCCCCTGCGCGTCGGACAGGTTCAAATTATAGCCTTTCGCAACCAGGCTATCGATCAGGGCTTCATCGTTATGCCGAATCGCATCGAACACGCCTGCCCGGCTGATCAGCAGATCCGTATTGCCCGGGGATTTACCCCACTGCTCGAGTTTCGCCAGGGCGAGCCGATGGCCCTGGGCCGCGGATTTCTCATACCAACTGCGCGCCTCGCTGCGCGAAGCCGAGGAATCGTCGGACTTCTCGATCAACGATGCCAGCGCGTACTGGGCTTCTGCGTGGCCGGCACGCGCCGATTTACGGTATAAATCAGTCGCCGTATCCAGGTTTCTGGTAACACCCCTGCCGATTCGATACAGACCAGCCAACCGGTATTGCGCTTCCGCATGACCTTCCTTTGCCAGGGGTTGCAACTGCCGCACAGCCTCGGAATAGTCACGCAGCCGAATCAGTTTTTCGACTTCTTCCAGCGACTGCCCCAGGCCACCCCAGGCCGGGGCAGACAGGAAAAGACAGGCCACTATCACCGGGAAAAATTTCATATCTGGCATGATTCCGATCACTAGACGGTACCGTACTTGGTGTCCACGTCGATACCAATTTTCTGAAGAAACCCGGTTGGCAATATGCCGCCTGCGTTTACTATTAACGCGTCGTTGGCAACATTGATCGCCTGCCCCCGCTGTTCGAGCACGACCTGTTCCGGGCTTATGCTGGTCACATTCGACGACAAATATAGGCTGATCCGTGATTCGGCAGCATATTCATCGATGCGCGACCTGTTTTTGGCCTTGGCCCGTGAAAAAGAATCGCTGCGATAGGATATCGAAACCTCGGTTCCGTCCGCGTCCGCGATCGACAGCGCAGCCTCCAGGGCGCTATCGCCACCCCCCACGACCATTACCTTTTTACCCTGGTACTGATCGGGATCGATCAGCTGGTAGACGACCTTGGGGTGGTCTTCGCCGGGCACGCCCAGTTTACGAGGCGTTCCCCGCCTGCCGATAGCCAGTAGTACCGCGTCGCTGGTATAGGTCCCGCGGCTGGTCTTGATCTCGTAGCCCGAGCCCAGGGAAGTAATGCTGGCAACCAGCTCACCGTAGTTGATCTTGATTCGGGTACTGGCTTCCACGGCTTGCCAGAACTCGAGCAACTCTTCCTTGGTGGTTTCCTTGAAATGCATTTTGCCAGCGATCGGCAGATCGACCGGCTGGGTCATCACGATTTTTCCACGAGGATATTTGAAAACGGTCCCGCCCAGCGAATCCTGCTCCAGGGTAAGATAATTCAGGCCGAGCTCCTGCGCCTGCAGGGTTGCGGCGATACCCGCCGGCCCTGCACCGATGATAGCGACCTGATGGTTGCCGGCGCCGGATTTGGGCAGATTTTTCGACATGGCCTGCATTGCCTTCTTGCCCTGCTCGATGGCATTTCTAATCAATCCCATCCCACCCAGTTCCCCGGCGATATAAATCCCGGGCACGTTGGTCTGAAAATCATCGCCGACCTGGGGAATATCGACGCCGCGCTTCTCGGTGCCGAATACCAGGGTTATCGCGTTTACCGGGCACACCGTTTTACAGGCGCCGTGCCCGATACAGTTCGCCGGTTCCAGCAATTCCGCCTTGCCGTGGAAAATTCCCAGCACGTTATGCCCCAACTGTTGCGGACAGGCATAAACGCAGGATTTACAGCCGATGCATTTGACGCGGTCGATGACCGGGTGCAACGAAGCGGGCTCCGCGAGGCCGGTTTCGATGGCCTGTTGTCGAACCTGGCTGCTTTTTCGCTGGCTTCGATGATGCATGAACACATATATCGCCAGACCCAGGAAAACGGGTACCAGGGATAGCCAGTAGTGGAGCGTTGTCATTGCAGTCGATCAGGTGTCTGGGTTTGGGTTGGGCAAACGGTCAAATCTATCGTAAAAAGGGAATAATTTCCCATTTAAATCTACTATTTCCTGTTATATTTCTTTGTCGATTTTCGGAATTCTTCAGCCTTCGGGCTAAACTCAATTCTGGCGATTGAATCTCATTCTGGCGATTGAATCTCCATCAATCGAACAAGCATAGACGATGCAGGGTTAATCTGGTGTCAAACAAGTTCACATCCTTTGTGGTTAAAACGACAACGGTTACATGGTATTTCATGATCGTCGTCGTGCTGGCCGTCGGCTGGGCGCTGCGCGATCAGAATTACCTGGTTGCCGAAGACGGCATCGGATACTGGTTTGGAATAATCGGTGGCTCGATGATGCTTTTGATTATGGCCTACCCGCTGAGAAAACGAATCAGGAGCTGGTCATCCGCGGGCTCGGTCAAATCCTGGTTTCGACTCCATATGATACTCGGCATCGTCGGCCCGGTAATCATTATTTTCCATTCCGGCTTCAAGCTCGGTTCGTTCAACAGCAGCGTGGCCTTCTTCTCCATGATCATCGTGGCCGTCAGCGGAATACTGGGTCGCTACTGGTATCAACGCATTCATCACGGATTGTACGGGAGCAAGATTCGATTCGAAGAACTGTACTCAAACGAGGACTTGTCGGCTCAGCTGCTGCGTGATTCGGGCTCGATCGACGCCAGCATCGCGGATGAATTCGAGCAGGTTGCGGCGGAGCTGACGCATCGGCACACGGGGGTAAACCGTTCGCTTCGCTTCTACCGGAAAATGCGAGCGCGCATAGACCGACTGCGTCGACAGGTATCGAGATCGAAACTGGGCAAACCGGAAAAAAAGGTAATGTATCTCAGGTTGAAACACCTGCGCGCGATTTGCAAGCTGGGCATTAACGAAATTCGGTTCTCCTACTGGCACGTTCTCCATATTCCGCTACTGGTAATGCTGGTCCTGTCGAGTCTGATTCATGTCGCGGTGGTTCACTTATACTGATGAGATATTTATATCTCGCTGTTTTACTCGTCGGTCTGGCCGGCAGCAAAACCACGATGGCCGCCGAAATCGAACAGTTCTTCATGCCCGGCGAGCTGATCGCGGGTCACGAAGATCTCAAGTCAGAGTGCACCAATTGCCACGTCAGGTTACGTGATACCACGCAGAAAAAGCTGTGCCTGGATTGTCACGACCATAAACCCGTGGCGGAGGATATCGAAAAGAATCAGGGATTCCATGGCAAGGACAAGAATGCAAAAAGTCTCGATTGCAAGGCATGCCACAGCGATCACAAAGGGCGCGATGCGAAGGTGGTCTGGCTCGACAGGGACACTTTCGACCACCGTTCCACGGACTTCGAGCTAACCGGCAGACACAAGCTGGCGGACTGTGGTGGCTGCCACCTGGAAAACAAAAAGTACCGGGAAACAGCGCAGGGCTGCTATGACTGTCATAAGGAGGACGATGCCCACGACGGGCAGCTGGGTAAGAAATGCGGCAGTTGCCATGATGCGGTAGGCTGGGGCCAGTCCGAGTTCAACCATGACAAGACGGACTTCAAACTGAAGTTTGCGCACCAGCAGGTTAACTGCAATGCCTGCCATATCAAGGAGAAGTACAAAGACACGCCGAAACAGTGTGCCAGCTGTCATGCCATCAGGGACGTGCATGCCAGCCGGTTCGGTAAAAAGTGCGAGAGTTGTCACCACGAGAAAGGGTGGGACAAATCCATTTTCGATCACGACCGGGATACCGATTATCGGCTCGAGGACAAGCATCGCGGTCCGTCATGCAATGACTGCCACGCGCCGAAGTACAAGGCTCCCGGGAAAGGTCTGGTGCGCAGCTGTTACAGCTGTCATCGTAGCGATGACGTCCACAACGAACTGAATGGCAAGAAGTGCCAGGACTGCCATGTTGTCAGGGGATGGGCATACGCGGAATTTGATCATGCGGCAAACACCGATTTCGCGCTCAACGGCGGGCACTCCAATCTGGCCTGCGAAGCCTGCCATGCCTTCGGCGCAGAAACCAAGAAGATCGATACGGATTGTTACAGCTGTCACAAGCAGGACGATGTCCATAAGCGCGAACAGGGAACCGAGTGCAACCAGTGCCACAAGGAGGTTGCCTGGCTGCACGATGTCCGCTTCGACCATGACCTCAGCAGGTTTCCTCTGATTGGCCAACACGCGGTCGCCGGCTGTGAGTCATGCCACCAAAACTCGGTTTTCAGCGATACCGACAGCCAGTGTGTCGCCTGCCATGGCTCCGACGATGTCCACAGGCAGGGACTGGGGGATGACTGCGCACAATGTCATAATCCGAATGACTGGCTAATCTGGTTTTTCGACCACGACGACACAGATTTCAAACTCAGGCAGGCCCATGCCGAGGTGCATTGCCATAGTTGTCACACCAAACCCATGGAAAATATGACAGACAAGGGCATGCGCTGCATCGGTTGTCACCGGCGCGACGATATCCATGACGGGCAATTCGGCAATAACTGCGAAAGATGTCACACCGAGGAGAGTTTTGACATCCTGAATATGCAGTCGCTGACCTCTTTCGGCAGACAGGTTACAGAAGGCGCACCCGAATAAACATGCGAAATTATCTGATTTCCCGTTTTGCGGCGCGCGTGACTTATTACTTTCGTGCTGCCTGGTTTGTTTTATTGTTGTCCTGCGGTATATACGCGAATCATGCGCTCGCCCTGGACCTCGGGCCAGATTTTGACCATGACGAGACCAATTTCCCCCTGGATTTCAAGCATGCCCTGGCCGATTGCGAATCCTGTCACGTGCAGGGGATATTCATTGGCACGCCGAGGCGATGCGTGGACTGTCATTCGAACTCTGGCCGTATCAAGGCCAGCGCCCCGTCGAGCCGGCATATTCGTGTCGTCGGTGACTGTGATTATTGCCATTCCTCCGATTCCTGGACCACCGTGGCCAGGGTCGATCACTCCGTTGTGATTGGTAGCTGTATCAATTGCCACAATGGGGTTGTCGCCGAGGGCAAGAACCCGGGGCATATCCTGAGCAGCAATATCTGTGACGAGTGCCATACGACCTACAGCTGGAAATTTTACCACGTCAACGTGGTGAATAATTGCGTGCTCTGCCATAACGGCACGAGCGCGACCGGTAAAAACCCCGGCCATATCCCGTCAACTTCGACCTGCGAAGACTGCCATCGAACCTCCGGCTGGGCACCGGTCTCCAGGGTCGATCACGGATCCGTACTCGGGACCTGTTTCAGTTGCCATAATAACGTCATAGCTCGTGGCAAGGACCCGCTGCACGTTCCGTCCAGCAACGATTGCTCGGCCTGTCACAGCGTTACCGGCTGGGTTCCGGCTTTCTGACGATCGGTCGCCCCGTGCACCCATGTCAAAGCCGTCAACAATAATATCAAATGCCAGAAAACGAGAAATTCGCAGGTTCGATTGGGAATCTCAGGATAATGGGTTCGTTGAAGATTTACGTCCTCGCAGTGCCTGAGATCGAGGCATAAGTTGTTTCGGATGCATAATTTTTTCAAAAAATTTTCCTTGGCCATCGTATTCTGGGTGGGTCTCTGGATCGGCCTGGTCCCCGACGCTTCGGCGGCCAGCTATGAAATCATCGGCGTTGAGGCCGTATTCAATAATCCGTCCCTATCCCTGCCGATACGATCCCATGCCATTATCATTACATCCAGCAATCGGCGCTTTAACAGCCTGCCGCGAAATACCCGAATTGCGCTGGAGGATTACTTTGTTTACCAGACGAAAGTTAAGGTAAGCGAGGGAATTTACTACCGTCTCGCGGTCGGAAACTTTGACACTCTAAACGATGCAAGGGCGGTGCTCAGGCTGCTCAGGCCGACTTTTTCCGATGCCTGGATTTATCAAAGAACAGCAAAAGAACGCCAGCAGCTGGAAGCCATCCTGGAAAAAAAGGAACCCGAGCTGAAAGCCGAGCCCAGCATAACCATTCCCGAGACCGCCGAGAGTTTGCTGGAAAAGGCCAGGCAAAGGTTTCTCGACGGCAACTTCCCGGCGGTAATCGCGTTTACCGACAGGGTGATTATGACCGGGAATATGGAACAGGTTCAGGCGGCGCTCGAACTTGCGGGCAGCGCGCGCGAACGCGAAGGCAAGTTTGCCCAGGCAATAGTGTTATACGAGTCTCTGCTCGATACCAGCCCACCCGAGGAAACAGCCGCGCGCGTGGCGAGCCGGCTGGAGGGCATTCGTACCATGAGTATCGAACCCAGGGAGCGCCTGCCGGGCGCTGATGCCAATCCCGATGAAAAGCCGTGGATATTTCGCGGTGTATTGCATCAGTACTATCGGGATGACGCGATCGAAAGACCGGATCAGGGATCGGAAAAGGTGAACCAGGTTTTTGTCACCGACATCGACCTGCAACTACAGCGCCGCCGGGAAGCGGATACCCTGTCATTCCAGATCGATGCTGGGCTGATTGCCGACCTCTTGCACGACGACACCGACAACAGGATTTCCCGGGCCAGCATGAGCTATTCCCGGGACGAATTTCGCATCATTGCCGGGCGCCAGTTTCGTACGGTAACGGGCGTGCAGGGTCGATTCGATGGATTGACCTATAACGATTTATCGCACTCCGGTTTTCAGCCGAGTTACTTTCTCGGGAACCTGGCGCAATCGCCCTACGACGATTTTGGCAGCGACAATCCCCTGATTGGCGCCAATCTTGATTACGGTCCCTACGACTGGCTGGATGTCAATTTGTACGTGATAAGCCAGGAAGTGTCCGGATTGACGGATCGACAGGCGATCGGTAGCGAATTTCAACTTCACGGCGAGAGCGGATTTATTTACGGCATCATCGACTACGACGTTTTCTATCAGGATTTGAACAATATCACCGTCATTTCGAATTACCGCTACGATCCGCGGTGGACCTTCAACCTGTCGCTGGGGCGCCTGAACGCGCCGACGCTGGCAACGAGCGACGCACTGCAGGGTCAGGCCGCGACAACGATAGAGGAGCTGAAGGCAACCTTCACCAGCGACGAAATTTACCAGCTCGCGCAGGACCGCAGCAGCAAGAGCACCGCGCTGTATTTCGCTGCCACCTACAACCAGGACGACAAGCGGCAATGGAATTACGATATCTCCTATTTTACCCTGGACGCCACCACGGCCTCCGGGGGGGTCGATGCACTGCCATCGACCACGGATATCCAGGTATCGGTAGACTATTCAGTCAGGGACTTTTTTTCGATCAATGACTATACCTCGATGGGTGTCAGGTTGTCCGATTCGGACATCAGCGAAATCGTGTCGCTACGTTTCAGGAGCCGGATTCCCGGTTCCGCAAACCTGATTTATGATTCGCGAGTTCAGCTGGATTTGCGCAGCAGTGCCAGCTCCGGGGTCGACCAGCTTATTCTGAAGCCAACGATAAAACTCAGGTATCGGGCAACAAAAAACCTCGATTTCGAAGCGAATTTCGGTTTCGAGTACTCCGATGTCGATCTGCCCGATTTCGACAGGCAGCTCGCATACACCTGGTTTCTTGGCTATGCCTATTTCTTCTGACGCGAAAGGCTCGAAGCCGGAAATCGGTATCGATCGAGATATCCACGTCGTCGAGTGCGGGGCCAACAAAAATAAATCCGTGGAACCTGCGCTAATCCAAAACGCGCGGCGCGTGCGGTTATTTTCTTTTTTGACCGGTTAAATTCGGTCGCCATAGATCCGCGATTGTCATCTGATTTCCGACCAGATGTACCATTTGGCCTACGAGCGGTACCAGGTCGCGAGCGCGGGTGACGTAGAC
>JAOTTY010000099.1 GCA_029864185.1 Gammaproteobacteria bacterium | reverse complement strand
ATGATCATTTGCAGGCTGGCGGCATCGTTGTCGAGCACCAGAATGCGCTGTCTGTCCGGCTGCTCGCTGTTGCCGTGTACGGCCACGTCGGAAATCAGCGAACCGGTGTCGAGAAAGGCGTCGAGCTCGGGTTCGAGCGGAAAACCGATCACTGTTTCACCGAGGTCGCTGATGACGATCGGGATATTGCGATCGAATTCCGGGTTGCTATCCCATTCGACCTGCCACTGCTTAAGTTCCTCGTCCCGCCGTGCGTCATCCCCGGGTGGCTTTATCGAGAGTTCGCGCAGCAGTGCACCCAGCAGTTCGGCTTTGGAAATGTCCAGGCCATCGATCCACAGCGCGCGATATATGCGCAAGCGCAACTCCGCCGCGCGGGCCGGATCGCTGTGCCGAACCGCATTGGCCAGTGCCACGGCGGCGGCCGAATTCGGTCTGAACATCGGCACGTTGATAGTCACCGACGGGGCCCTCCGGCGCAGGTCGGCAACCTCGCGGGTGAGTCCGCTGAGCACTTCGAAACCGGTCTCGGCGCCGACGATCGAGGGCGCATGCTGAATCACGCGAAAATCGACCTGGTGGTCGAGTCCCATCGCGTGCAAACGCTCGTTTAACGCGTAACAGAAAGGACAGTTAAAATCGGCGTAAACGGTAAAATTCCCGGCACCGTTGGCGTCTAACTGCGTTCCCGTTTGTGGTGCTTCTCCCATGCCCAGGATTCCAATTTTCTAGTTATTTTAATGGTTTACGGAAAAATCGCCCCTTTGCACCAAGGATTATAGGTTATAAAGCCACATATTCGTAGTGACGATCGGTTTTCCCTGCATAAACGCCGAGCGGGCTCGCCGCGGAAACCGGCGTTGCCGCCAGTTCCGGGACGTGGCGCCTTTTGAGTAAACCCGTGCAACAGGTACCGCAATATCCGGCCGCGTGCTAAGGTTGCAGCTGGGTCGAGTAAATTCGCCCGGACCAGGATGACCATCAAACGGTTCACGATATCGATTGGAATCGCCGCGCTGGCGACGCTCTGGCTGTACTTTGTTTTCCAGCCGCATGCTAAGCGCGAGCCGCTGCCGCTACCAGCGTCGGCCCGGCAGGATCCCGCGCCCAGCGAGGCCCGGGAAAGCATTTTGCAGAACCAGCTGCCGACCGCGGAAGAGAGTGGAAAGGTCGATTCCGGGGATTCGAACGCGGTCGCATCGAGGGACTCCGGCGGACTGATCGAGATTTTCGGACGCGTCGTCGATGCAAACGGGCGACCGCTGGAAAACGTGCTGGTCAACGAGGAGCGATACTTCTTCAGCACTCGCAGCGACGCCCAGGGTTACTACCGGCTGTTGCTGGACCTGCCGCGGCATCGCCTGCCGGTGCTGCAATTTCTACGCAGCGGATACGAGCGCATGCGTATCGGCGACCGCGCGCAAATGCAGATGGCGCCGATTTACGAACTCAATGTCACGCTCGTCGGCAAGGCCGATTCGGTCAGCCTCGCGGGCTGGGTCGGAAACGATATCGGCATCGGTATCGCTGGCGCCAGCGTGGAACTGACCTCGCTCGAGACCGCGCCTGAAAACGATTACTCGCTGACCGTATTTACCGATGACCGTGGCGATTTCGTACTCGAGGGAGTTGGCGCGGGGCTGCGCTACCGGTTGTCGGTCGACAAAACCCCGGACTATCCCGACTACGAAATCCCGGAGCTGCTGGTGGACGCCGAGCCCCAGCGGCTGAACATCCGGCTGCCGTTGTTGCAGTTCGTCGAGGTCGACGGCATGATCCTGAATCGCGACGCGGTGCCGGTGCCGAACTTCGCATTCGAAATCAGCAACATCACCACCGGCAACCACAACCGCCGGGTCGTCAGCGACTCGTCCGGCTTTTTTACCCTCGCAAACTACCCGCTCGGCGAAGTCAGCCTGACCACGCGCGGCAACGACATATACCGGATCAACGGACTCAGGTTGACCGCCAGCGAGCATCGCAACCTGAAGCTGACAATCGATCGGGGCTTTAATATCCTGACCGGCTGGGTCACGGATCAGAGCGGGCTGCCGGTAGCCAAGGCGTTGGTCACTATCGAGCGAAGCTTCGACGATGGCGCGGTAGAGCATCTGCACTACCGATCCCAGGCCAGCGACGCCAGCGGCTGGTTTTCAGCGGAGAACCTGGGCAGCGGCGAGTACCGCATAACGGTTTATGCCCAGGGATACCGGAAACACGAGCTGGTGCATCGTATGTCCAGTCAATACGAAGAGATTCAGATCAGGCTGCAGGCCGGTGGTCCCTGACCCTGCCATGATGTCCCCGATCATAAAGGGCACGCGGGCATCGAACCAGTTGTTCGATAACTGTTGTAGCAAATGGTTGTACTGCCGATGATCGACCAGCCCAGCGTAATGCTCGGCGGCATCAGGCATGCCGAGAGGCCACCAGTGCCGGTCACCACGCCGGAAAATCCGAGCGTCGGAACTGCCTCCGCACCGCTGACAACTATCGACAGCGACTAAGCGAGACCGGTTTTACCAGCGTGAGAAACATTATCAACCCAGCAAAACGCAGGCTGTTTGCGCTAACAATTTCGAGCGCGGGGGCAAACGTCATAAAAAAACCAGGTTACCGAACAAATGCCAGCAACCGACGTGCGCAAAGGCGGATGTGACCATCCTTAACCGATTCCAGCTATCCGGGTAATACATCAACGAATCTGTGATCGGAGTCTACAGCTGCAACGTATAAAATGGTGCGTATAACGCGACTGCCGGGCAACAGCCATCTACCGGCCTGGCCAGTGTCGGCGCGGTGCTGTGCGGGATAAATAGCAGAGGATGATCCTGTCCAGGGTTGCGGTGAAAACTGGCTGCATCCCGACACACTTACACCGCGCGTCGATGACAGCCGCCCATCGAGAGCAACAAACGTGAACATTGCCAGAATCTACCGTTTCGATTTCGACCACCCCGTGGACAAACTATGGGCGGTCGTTTCCGACACGCCGCGCTGGGGCGAGGCCTCCGGCTTTCCGAAGTACCAGGTCAGCGAACAGTTGCAGCAGGATGGCACCGTCAAGGTGATCGGCACCATCGAGATCGCCGGCATTGCGATCGCCTGGGAAGAGCCGCCCGCCAACTGGATCGCCGAGCGCTGGTTCGAGCAGCAGCGTATCTTTACGCGCGGGCCGATGCAGCGCATGATCACCCGCGGTACCCTTGAGGACCGGCAAGCCCACAGCGGCCTCGAACTCGAGCTGAGCTTCGATACCCGCAACCTGATCGGCACGCTGCTGGCGAAACGCCTGGTCGCCGCGTTCGAGGACAAGGTGCGCGCGTTGCTCGACATCGCCGATCAGTTGATCCGGGCCGAACAGCCTGCCCTGTTCAAGTCCGGCTACCAGCCGTCGCCATCAGCGCAGCAGCGGGCCGAACGGCTGGCCGACGCGATCGCCGAGACACCCTATGAACACGGTCTCGCCAAAAAACTGATATCACACATCAATGAAGGCCAGGAAGTGGATTTATGGACGATGCGTCCGATCGCGCTGGCGCGCCGCTGGGGCGCCAGCAGCAGCGACACGATCGAGTTGTTCCTGCAATCGGTACGCACCGGGCTGCTCGAATCGCGCTGGGATATCCTGTGCCCGCGTTGCCGCATCAGCAAGGCCGTGACAAACAATATCGGCGAACTGCCAAATGGCGTGCACTGCGACGCCTGCAACATCGATTTTAAATCGGATTTCGCGAGCAACGTCGAGTTGAGTTTTAGCCCGAGCCCATCGATCCGTCCCGTCGAATATGGTTTTTATTGCCGTTCGGGGCCTGGCGTGACACCACATATCAAGGGCCAGTGCTCGCTGCAGCCGGGCGCGAGCCGATCGCTGCCGCTGGTACTGCAGCACGGCGATTATCGCGTGCGCACCCTCGAAGCCGGCAACGAAGTCAAGCTGACCTGGGACGGGGGCGCCTTTCCCGAAATTCGGGTTTGCGAGGATTCGGTCGAAATCGATAGCACGGAGCCCGCCGGAGTAATCAGGATGGTGAATGTCGGCAAGCTGCGGCGCACCGTCGTGATAGAGGATCAAAACTGGCTGCGCGATGTGCTGACCGCCGCACACGTGACCACCCTGCAAGCGTTTCGCGACCTGTTTTCTGACCAGGTGCTGCGTCCAGGCGACGAAGTCAGCATCCGCAATATCACCTTCGCGTTTACCGACCTGGTGGGATCGTCGGACCTGTTCACGCGCCTCGGAGACGCCGAAGCCTACCACCTGGTACGCGAGCATTTCGCCGAGCTCGGTGAAATCGTGCGCCGACACCAGGGCAATATCGTCAAAACCGTCGGTGACGGAATCCATGCGGCATTCCTCGCACCGGACGACGGGCTACGCGCCTCGATCGAAATGCAACGCGCGATGCACGCTTTCAAACGGCGCTTCGCATCGGCCAACCTGTCGATTCGCATCGGCCTGCACGCCGGCAACAGCATCGCGGTAACCCTGAACGGGCGTCTCGATTACTACGGCGAAGCGGTAAACCTCGCGGCCCGTCTCGAGGGCCAGGGCGAAGCCGGCGAGATTATCATGTCGAAAGCCTTTACCAGCGATCCAGCCGTCGGTGGTATTCTGTCCCGCTACGAGGTACAAGAGCGGCGACTGACGCTGAAAGGGTTCGCCGAGGCTGTTACGATATGCAAGATAAAACCGCAGCAGGAACATGAACGAAACTCCTAACAACTGGTCGCTATACATCATCGAGGCCGACGATCATTCCCTCTACACCGGCATTACCACCGATATCGAGCGACGCTTCGCGGAGCACCTGCAACGGCAAAAGGGCGCCAGATACTTCAATGGACGCACCCCGGTAAGGGTCGTTTACCGCGAAGCCGGACACTCGCGCAGCAGCGCGAGTCGGCGCGAGATCGAAATCAAGCGACTGTCGCGCAGCGAGAAGGAGCAATTGATAATGATGCGGAAGCAACCCGGGTTCGACCATGCCTGACCTGCTGGCCGGCTCCGCCGCGCAGCGACTGCCGCTGCCCGACGCCGACCTGCTGTTGTGGCAACAGGCCGACCTGGGGCTGGCCTACGACCGCCTGCTGCAGCAGCTGATCGAAGAAACCGACTGGCGCCAGGAACGCATCACCGTGTACGGCAAGCCTTACCTGCAGCCCCGCCTGAGCTCCTGGTACGGCGATTTCGCCTACAGTTACTCCGGTATCCGGCTCGAGCCCTCGCCGTGGACCCCAACCCTGCAACAGATCAGGAAACGGGTCGAGGCGCTGACCCGTCTGCGTTTCAACAGCGTGTTACTCAATTATTACCGGGATGAACATGACGGCATGGGTATGCACAGCGACGACGAACCCGAGCTCGGCCCGCGGCCCGCAATCGCCTCCATCAGCCTCGGTGAAGAACGCGACTTTATTCTCAGGCACCGCCAGCGCAAGCATCCCGGAACCGTAAAATTGCCGCTGCCGTCGGGCAGCCTGCTGCTGATGCAGGGCGATACCCAGCGGTACTGGCGGCACGGCATCAACAAACTCAGGCGCCGTTGCGGCCCGCGGGTGAACCTGACCTTCCGCAGGATAATCGCCGGCACCCCCCGTGAGGTCAGGGTGTGAGCATGCAGCCACTTTTGAACTGGCCGCTGGTGGCTGTCACCATCTACCTGTTGCGGGTATAATCACCGGCTGAACCCGCATGGAACAGTTGCGGACGACATTGCGGAAGGCACGGACGCGGGCCAACAATCGGAGCCGGGATGACAGATACCGAACTGATCGAACTTGCCAGGGCATACGTCGCGCTCTCCAATTCGCACCGCGTCGAATTGATCCTGCCCATGTTCGCGACCGGCGCGCGCTACACCTCGGCATCGCTGGGCGAGTTTCGCGGTCAGGCCGCAATCGGCGATATGATGCATGGATTTTTCGCCGACTATCCCGACGCGCACTGGCAGGCATCCAACTACCGCTGCGACGATCACCAGGTCAGCTTCGATTTCACGCTCAGCGCGACCGCCGCCGGCGATGGCAGCCTGTTGCAGAGACAAGGCGTCGAGCATATCGCGTTTACCGCCGAGGGATCGATCAAGAAACTGGTGGTAGAATCAGCCTGAGCGGCAACCTGAAATCGCAGGCAGGCGAATCTTGATGGGAGCCTATCAGTCGGTTCTGTCGGCGTAGCCGCTGCCAATCGCCGACAGCGGTAAATCGAGACCGAGTTCAGGCACCTGGCGCGCGACCCAGGCGGTAAAGGTATTGCTGTTTGGTCCCGGGAAGGCCTGGTAGGTCTGTCGCCAGGGGTAAGCCCTTGCGGCCGCGTCGACCGCATCGATCAGGGCATCCACCTGCGGACCCTGGTGCGCCTTGAGCAGCCGCGGCCGGGCGCCGTACCAGTGACGATCTGGTATATCGCGGTTTATGCCGAGCACCGCTTGGCCGTAATAACCGCGCCATCCGACCACATCGTACAGGGTGTAATAGTCCTCGTTACTGCGCTTCGCCGCGATCCAGGTGTGAATCGCAAACCAGCCGCGCCAGCCCCAGGCATCGGCGCCGTAAACGTGCAGCACCGCGTCGCTGGTTTCTCCAGGATTCGGCGCGATACCTGCCGACTCACGGCTCGCGCTACGCCAGTCGCCGCGCGAACCGAAGCTCAGGCCGAAGCTGCCCAGCAGCAGTAGTATCAGGATCAGCGCCAGTATCGGTTTCAGGTAATCCATGCGGCTATAGTTTCCCAAATCGAAATAAAGTTCAATTGCGAACTTAAAGCGGGGACAGTTTACTTAATTGCCAGACACTCGATACATATAAGTAAACTGTCCCCCGCATTCGAATCTAGTTGTAGGCGGGCGCCAACAGTTGTTTGCGCTCGCTGCCTGCTCCTGATTTGCTGAAGTTTGCCAGGTTGAGCCGGGCATTCCCGGAACCGAATTCGGTACCCTGCCTGAACATGTCGCGCGCCTTGTTTTGATTTTTCCTGGTACCGAACCCGCTCTGGTACATGATGCCGAGGTTGTTGTAGGATTCCGCCAGATATTCCGTGGTCAGCCGCAGGCTATGCGGCTGAAAAGCCAGCGGCGCATTGATCGCGCGCTCGAAATACTCCAGCGCCAGCACGTCGTTCTGCTCGACGGCCTCACCTGAATAATACAGATAACCCAACTTGTAGGCCGCGAGCAGCGAACCATAGTCCGCCGCCGTGCTGTAGGCCATTTCGGCCTTGATATAATCCGGCGGTGAATCGTTGAAATGAGACTCCGCAATCTCGAAAAAACGACTCGCCTCCTCCAGCCTCAGTCTTACTTTTTCCGCTTCGGCATCGTTCTTTACGATATCTACGCCCGGCAGGTCGAGGCTGAACGCGTCGGCAAGCTCGTCGTTCCACGGCGCCAGCGAGATCACCGACCAGCCCAATACCGACATGAATATGAAAGCAGCCATGCTCGACGTGCCCGACCTGTTTTTTATCCAGACAAGCTTATCCAGGTGTTCGTCGAACAGCCGATCGGCCGTCGCTACCATTTTCAACGCCTTGCGGTAGTAAAAGAAATTGGCGTACATCGCGAGTACTATAAACGGCGCGAAACAGGTCGCCGCGATCAGCAGCAATGACGTTGTTTCTCCGTACAGCGCCCGCGGCATGGCGGCATCGAAAATGGCGAGAGCCGCCACAAACAGCAACCCGAAGACCAGCGTTATGATCCACAGCTTGCGATAAATCGTCCACGCAAACATCAGCGCGAGCACGCCCAACGGCAACTGCAGCAAGGCGATATCGGGCAGTAGTTTGTATTTTGACGGTCCCGGATAAAAATGGATCGTCACGGCAATCACGGCGAACAGGATAATCGAGAAATTAAGAATCCGCGTCAGCCGCCGGTTCAGGTTAATCCACGACAGTGGATTCATTTTCGATGCATGCCGAAATTCACCGAACGCCACGAGGTAGTACTCGATCGTGTCCCTCGGGCTCCAGAACAAATTGCGCTGACCCAGGAAGGCCCTCAGCAAATCGGTTTCGAGCCTCTCTTCCTTGAAGGTCGATTTATCAGGCCCCTGTTCTCGCTTCCCGCCTGCCGGCGAGGCGTAATGCGCGTGAATATTGAAAGCCTTGTCCGCGATAACCGCCGCCAGTCGCTGCGGGCAACCGTTTCTGGAAATTTCGATCGCGATCTCGTGTTCGCCGAGGCCGGTTTGCGCCAGTTTGATCGCATAGTCGAGCATCACATCCCAGAATACCGAGTCGGCAAAATTGTCTTCCGACTCGTCCCGCGCGGAACGCGCACCCGCGTCACGATCTTGTCGTTCGGACTCCGTGGAACTTTTCCAGCGCCCGGCGGATGGTCCTGTGTCGAAACCGGAGCCGTCACCCCTGGGAGCGTTTGCGGAGAGAATTCTGTAGGCTTCCGCAGCTCGGTGAAAGCGCTCCTTCGCCTGCGCCGAATTGTTACACCGATCAGGGTGCCACTTCATCGCTTCCCGGCGATAGGCTTTTTTGATTTCTTCGCGGGTCGCGGTTCTAGGGATTCCGAGAATGCCGTAGGGATCCATGCGGCCCTACCCTGATGGATTGGGGTTGGCGTTAATCATGCGTGACGCAGCCCTGGCGCTGACTTTATATCCTGTACCTGGAATCCATTTTTCTTCGCTCTATCATACAAAACAGGTTTGCTCTCCGGCCAGGCGATATTTTTGATTCGGCATCGATGCGCTACCTGCGGTCGTCGCTTTCGTAGCCGCAATCGCTGCTGTGATTATAGTACGAAGCCAAAGATGGCAGAAACCGATCGCTCACGCAGTAAATCACGGGCAATGTAGCCGATTCAAGCGGTGGTCTGCCAATTAAGTAAACTGTCCCCGTATATCTTCTTATATTGCCGTTAGCCCGCAAGTTCTATTTTCGGCCGTTGCAGCAGCCTGACGAATTCCGTTTCGGTGACCGGCTTCGAGAAATAAAAGCCCTGGCCGAAACCGGTTTTGTATTTATGCATCAGCTCTGCCTCTTTGCCGGATTCGATTCCCTCGGCAACCACGTCCATACCGAGGTCATGTGACAGGTTGACCAGCGATTTGACGATCTGATTGCTCTTCTCGCTACGCGACATCGCGCTGACGAAAACGCGGTCGATTTTCAGGGTGTCGAAAGGAAAACGATGCAGGTAACTAAAGCTCGAATAACCGGTGCCGAAATCGTCTATTGCCAGTTTAGCACCGGTCTCCTTCAACTGGTGCAACATCTGCGTTGCAAGTTCCGGATTATCCATCAACAGGCTCTCCGTGATTTCGAACTTTATCTGCTCGCGCCTGGCGCCTGTCCTGTCCATGATGTCGGCCAGGCTCGGGACCAGAAACTTATCCTCGAATTGTTTGCTCGACAGGTTGATGGTAATAAATATATCCCGCTGTAAATCATTGCACAGCCGGCCTTGAAAGGAGCAGGCGGCCTCCGCGATCCAGTACCCCAGGTCTACGATCAGGCCGCAGCTTTCGGCGCGGGCAATAAAATGGGAAGGAGATACCAGTTTGCCGGACGGATGATTCCAGCGCACCAACGCCTCGCCGCCGACAATCCTGTTGCTCGACAGTTCGATAATCGGCTGGTAATACAAACGAAATTCCATTTTTTTCAGTGCCGATTTCAGCAGCTTTTCCTCGGTTACCAGGATTTTCGTATCTCTCAGCGTTTTTTCACCGAATACCGAAACACCCGAATCATAAGACGGTTTCGTGACGGCGGAATCGATGCGTTTCTGCATTTCCGTGAATTGCGACACGACGCTTTTCAGTTCCATCGTGGTGGAAGCGTAGGTATCGTCAGGCGTCATGTCCTGGGCTACCGACAGGCCTTCGAATACCTGACCCAGCCGCGCATTCAGGTCCCGGTAACGCGCCATGGCAAGCCGCAGGAACATGCGTACCGTCGGATCGGACTGTTCGATTTTCTGACTGACGTAGTCGAGCGGAATCGGCGTCACCACCGTGGGGACGATTGCGACCGCCGAGGCCGTGCGCGCGAGTCGGTCGATGATCGCCATCTCACCGAGTATGTCTCCCTTGGTGAGGGTCGCCACGACGAGTTTGCGCCCCTCCTTGTTGAGCGATATTTCGACCATTCCGGATTCGATGATGTAAGCACAGTCCCCAGGGTCGCCTTCCCTGAATATGTACTCGTCGGTATCGAACGATGTCTGCAGCTCTATGGAATCCATGAATTTCCTGTAATCTTTAAACGATGCGGTTTTGTTAAACCGCCACGCATACCACTATCTAATACAGATCAAGAAAATAGCTATTAAAAAATAGCTATTGATCGCCGAATTCCAGACAACCGGTAACCAGGCTCGACCGGCGGCCGGCATGCAGCACCTGGGACGGCACGGAGATGAAGACCTCCATCCTTTAATCGCGCTCGACCAGCGAGCGCAGTGCGCACCTAAAACCGGGATTACGCCGCCCGTTTGGTAAGCCGTTGACAACGGCAATATTCGGCGCAATATCGCTGCCAGAGACTTTGGCAGGAGAGGAAAATGTTCGACAACGGACTACCCGGGCCCTTCATTGCGGCAGGTCTTGCCGCTGTTTCGAAGCGGTCAAGGTCTGCCCTTCTGGTCATTCCACTGACCGTTGCCGCTTGCAACGTGGTCAATATCGACGTCGACGATAGCGTTGATTTCAGGGACTTCGAAGCCTCCGCAGCCCTGCCGGGCCAGGATCAGCTCAGGATAAGGCTGCGAGGGTCTGCGGCACATGGCGAGTATCGCCAGTTCGTGACGGACGGCAACCTGATACGCATCGATAATACGCCGCTATTCGGTCCGCGAGAAGTCAGCGGCACGGCCGACGTCAGCTACTATTCGATCGCGCTCGGCGAGGATTACACGACGGGCGAACTGCCACCCGGCGAGCTACGCGTCAAAAGATACATCGGCATCGCGCAGACAAGTCTTGATTTCACGCTGCTGGACGCGGGGACGACCTATCCTCTCAGCGACACTACCACCGAGTTATACCTGCAAATCGGCGCCGTATACGCGCTATCGAAGCGGCTGAATTTCGCACTGGGCGTGGCGGGAAGCTGGAATGTCGACGATTCCGGAATCACCGAGATAGAGCTGATACTGGACTATCGAATCATCAGGCAGCTGAAGCTCGCCGGCGGCTACCGGTGGTTCGAATATAATTACGGCGAGAGACAGTATGACTCCAACGATTCGGTTATCGCCGTGGACTTCAGGGGTCCTTTCCTGGGTCTCGGCCTCGCCTTCGACTGACTCCGCCACCAATCCTTTACAATGCGATTATCGAGCGCCTCGCAACCGCCGTATGCCGGCCCACCCGCCGGCCGCGACAGGATCAGAGCATCGCCGCGGCCCGGTCGACCTTGCGGCCGAACGCGAGCCGCCGCAGCCCCGCGGGAACGTGCGTGAACAGCGGAAAAATGGCCCAGGAGAAAAGCAGCCCCATGACGATGTAAAGATAGCCTTCGAGTATACCGGGATCGGTCTTGCCGAATACTTCCCTGGAGTCGTTGCGGTAGGCGTAGCCGTTGAACCTTCCGGAACGGCCGTCGTCTTCGCCGGCAACAACCACCTGGTCGCCGTCTTTGAGCAGCCACGGCTGATCCAGGCAGAGGTCTATGATCCGGTTGCTGCCCTGAAATTCGAACTGAACATTGCGGACGTCGATCGGCCTGTAGGTCCGCACCGTACCCTCGATTTTGCGCAACATACTGTTCGACTCCAATACCCTATGCCTGGTTTGCAATGTCCACCGCAGAAGCAGACCCACCCGGACGTTTTGGCCAAAGCGGCAACGGTTTCCGGTACCCGTTGACACCCCATCGTTTCGCATTACCTGCTCGCCGATTGGTATGGAGATCGCCCGGTTTCGGACTGCTTATAGTCCGATTCGCAACGGATTTCCGCTGAAAATGCATTATTTACGACCCAATTTCATGACCTTCGTCACAACTGTCCGATTCAGCCCCGGAGCGCGGGCGCATTATCTCCATTCGACGTTCACATTCAAGCCGATTTCAGCATTTCACAGATAAATTTAAAGTAACGAATTGCCGGCACCGACCACGACCTCGAAATGGCGGCCAAACAAATAAACACAAGTGCGGCGTGCCCGATAACCGGCCCTCCGACGGTCGTTCCGAAGCAATTACCAAGGGGCATGATGAACGGGCCGGTCCAAAGCGGATGCTTTACCGTCATCGCGTAGAGGACGGCGAGGATTTCTTCAACTCGCGGGCATTAAGCGGCAATCAGCCGGGAAGCCAGTTGCCGGGCCCGATCGGCCGTCCTGCGCGGCAGCCGCTGGTATTTTTCCTTGCTGATGAGGCCGGTAAACAGCGTGCCGACCGGTTTCGCACCGATTATCCTGGCGGTCATCCTGAGTTGCTTGCTGGAATCATACATCAATCTGCCAAAGATACCGGGCGCGGCGCTCGAAGAAATGAGCAGCGCTTTTTTTTGCGCCAGGCCGGATTTACGGAACTTCGGAGCAGGCTGCCCCCAGGGCCAGTAGCCGTAGGGGATCAGCCTCTCCATGAAACGCTTGTATAGGGCCGTGACCGACGAAAAGTTGGTCGGCGCGGCCAGGATATAGGCCTGAGCGGCCTCGATCTTGCCGATCAGCGCGTTCATGCCGTCGTCGATTACGCATATC
Organism: Gammaproteobacteria bacterium; assembly: GCA_029864185.1. GTDB lineage: Bacteria > Pseudomonadota > Gammaproteobacteria. The sequence goes on along the minus strand of JAOTTY010000099.1, from coordinate 1,170 downwards.
CCGGGCGCGTCCCCCGGTTGCAGCGTGCACTCGCGGCAGTTGTGGCAAAACTCGATCGGGTGTTGCCGCAGGTTGATAACTTCGACTTCCGCACCCTGTTCCTCGAGCGCATCGACAGCTATTGCTACCGCCCGATCGGTGATGCCATCGTCGCGGTATGAACCGTTAATCACGAGTACCCTGGATTTTTCCGTCATGGCTACCTCCCTGCATTATTTTTCACTGGAGCATTGCAGGACGCATTGACGCATATCAACCGGCATCGAATAGCCGATGAAATACGCCGGCGGGTCGCTTAAAATCGGACGCGGGACAATAGAGTATAAAGACTTGCCGACGACACTCGAAAAACTGATCGAACGCCACGCGCGCTATCGCGGCGATCGCCGCGCGGTCATTTTTGCCGACCAGCACCTGACCTGGGCGCAGTTCGGGAGGCGCGTCAACCAGGTCGCCAACGCGCTGCAGGGTCGCGGTATCGGCAAAAACGACAAGGTTGCGACCGCGCTCCCCAACAGCCTGGAATTGCTGGTGACCTACTGGGCAACGATCTCGATCGGCGCGGTGCTGGTGCCGCTCAGTCCGCTGTTGAAGGCGGCCGGGATGGTCAACCTGCTGAACAATGCCGATGTGGTCCTGCTGTTGCTGACGCCGGAACTTATGAACGAACTCGAAGCTCATCGCGACGAGATTCCGGGAATCGAATCGCAGAACTATATCGTCGTCGGGGGCGAAAACGGCGGCTACTCAGGGTTTATCGCCGGCTGTCCCGCCGGGCCGCCGCGTCACCCCGAGCTGCAGCAGGACGATCTGTTCAATATCGTCTACTCGAGCGGCACTACCGGCATGCCCAAGGGCATCATGCACAGCCATCTGGTGCGCGCCAATTACGGCAGCCATTTCGCGGCATCGTTTCGCATGACACCCGAAAGCGTGGTGCTACACAGCGGCTCGATCGTATTCAACGGCGCTTTCGTAACGCTGATGCCGAGTTTTTTTCTCGGCGCCTGCTACATACTGCACCCGCATTTCGAGGTCGAGACAATGATCGAAACCGTGCGACGTGAAAAAGTGACCCACATCATGATGGTGCCTGCACAGATCATCGCGTTATTGCAAAACCCCGGCTTCACGCCACGCAACATGCGCTCGCTGGAAATGGTGCTTACC
>JAOTTY010000363.1 GCA_029864185.1 Gammaproteobacteria bacterium | reverse complement strand
GGCCTCGCCGGCGGCCACGCGGTAAGCGAGTTGCCCGAGGGTGAACCGCACCGACCTGCGGGTCAAGCTTCGGGTATCACGGCGATTACATCGATCTCCATGAGCCACTCCGGCTGCCCCAGGCCGGCAACGACGATGCCGGTCGAAATCGGAAACACGCCTTTCAGCCACTTGCCGACTTCCTGGTATACCGGCTCGCGGTAGCGCGGATCGGTGATATAGGTCGTTGTCTTGACGATGTGGCTCATATCGCTACCGGCTTCCTCGAGCAACTGCCTGACGTTTTTCATCGCCTGCTCGGCCTGCGCCCGCGGGTCGCCGAGACCGACCAGTTTACCGTCGAAGTCGGTGCCGACCTGCCCCCGCAGGTAAACGGTGTTACCGGCCACCACCGCCTGGCACAGGTCGTTGTCGAGCTCCTGGTTGGGGTAGGTGTCCCGGGTGTTGAACATGCGGATGCGTTTGTGTGTCGGCATCTCAGGCGCTCTTCTCATGGTTTTTCTGTTTTTCGGTTTTCGAATGCGTCAAGTCTGGCGACAAATCTAATCCATGTAAAATATTTTTTCCCTCTGACCTGCCGCAAAATTACCGTGCATACACGACAATACTTCTTCGCATGGTTTCTATTTGTCGAATCGATTTACGGGTAAATGAATCTTCTAATTGAATCCTGTGCAAAGCCGGATTCGGCCCGCCATCGACATCGGCAGAATAATCTAATGGCAAAACCCGCCAACGGCGTGAGCCAGGACCGCAAGGCGCTCGTGCTGCGCCCAATCGCCGATGAAATCAGCGCTAGCCGTGTTATCCTGCGGTGACCCGGACAGTTCGGCGCAAAACCGCATTTTGCGGCGTTTGCAGGGCACTGTCGGGATTTTTTCTCGGCCCGGGCCGAATAAACGAGGACAAGGTATGACCCTATCGATCGCCGCCTGGGATGAAGCGAGTGGCCAGCTCGGCGCCGCTATCGCCTCGTCCAGCATCAGCGTCGGTTCACGCTGCCTGCATTGGCAGCCCGGCACCGGCATTGCACTCAGCCAAAATATCACCGATCCGCGACTAGGCCCGAGGATGCTATCGTTACTCGCCGACGGCGTCGATGTAAGCTCGGCTGTCGCCGCCGTCGTACAAAGCACCCCGCATATCCGTTTCCGGCAGCTCGGACTGGTCGACAACAAGGGCAACACCGCCTTGTACACTGGTGCTGCGGTGCTCGGTTGCTTTGCGTCGGCCGAGGGCCGGCATTGCGTCGCGGCCGGTAACCTGCTTGCCAATGATTCCGTACCCACGGCAATGGTACAGGCTTTCGAAAAATCGGATGGCAGTTTCGGCTCGCGCGTGCTGGGTGCGCTTCGAGCCGGCGTCGCCGCCGGTGGTGAGGCCGGAGCCTTGCACTCGGCCGGAATGCTGATCGGCGGTGAACCTTCCTGGCCGCTGGCGGAATTGCGTATCGACTGGGATGACGATCCGATCGCCAGGATGATGGCCGGCTGGGTCGTATACGAACCGCAGATCGACGACTATGTCACGCGCGCCTATAATCCTGAAGACGCGCCCTCCTACGGCGTTCCCGGGGATCCCTGAATGAACAGCGAAGAAATTCTGGCCCGGCTGGTATCGTTCGACACCACCAGCACGAAATCCAACCTCGAACTGATCGACTTCGTGCGCAACCTGCTCGACGATCACGGCATCGCATCGCAGCTGCTCTACAATGACGACATGACCCGCGCCAACCTGTACGCCACGCTCGGGCCCGACGACATCGGCGGCGTTATGCTGTCCGGGCATACCGACGTCGTGCCCACGCTCGGACAGGACTGGCATAGCGATCCTTACCGCTTGAAAGTAACCGACCATCAACTGTATGGCCGCGGCTCCTGCGACATGAAGGGTTTTATCGCCTGCGTGCTGGCAGCCCTGCCGCAAATGACCGCCGGACCTCTGCAAACGCCGCTGCACCTGGCATTTTCCTACGACGAGGAAATCGGCTGCGTCGGCGCCAAACGGCTGGTCGAGAAGATGGCTGGCTTCGAAGTAAAACCCCGCGTCGGCCTGATTGGCGAACCGACCGGCATGAGAATGGTGCTCGGGCACAAGGGCAAGGTTTCCTATCGCGTTACCATCACCGGCCTTGCCTGCCATTCCGCCTATATCAGCAGCGGCGTCAACGCGGTGGAGTATGCCGCGGAACTGGTCGCATTCATCCGCAACATGAATTCGCGCGTCCAGCAGGAGTTGACCGATTCCAGTTACTCGGTGCCGCACACGACCTTCCACGTTGGTAACATCGGCGGCGGTACCGCGCTCAATATCGTTCCGAATCATTGCCAGTTCGAATTCGAGATTCGCAACCTGCCGCAGCAGGAGCTCGACGCGCTGGTGCACGAAATCAGGCACTACGCCGACGCGGCGCTGCTGCCAGAAATGCGCGAACGCTATCCCGACAGCGATATACGCTTCGACGAGATTTCGTCCTACCCCGGCCTGCATACCGACCCGGCATCGGCCGTGATCGCCTGCACCCGAGCGGTCAATCCTGTCGACGAGATTGGCGACAACGTCAGCTTTGGCACCGAGGCGGGCCTGTTCGACGCAATCGGCATCAATAGCCTGGTATGCGGCCCCGGCAGTATCGATCAGGCTCACCGGCCCGATGAATTCGTCGACCGCGCGCAGCTGCGCTACTGCGACGAAATGATCGAAAACCTTGTACATCGCTGCCTCGAATCGGCAAAATTCGTCTAGTACCAAAACCGTAAAATAATCGCTATGTCAGAATCTCCCGAGCCCGGCGTCATCGGATGGCGTGAATGGATTGCACTGCCCGATCTGGCCTTGCCTGCAATCAAGGCCAAGGTCGATACCGGCGCGCTGACCTCGGCGCTGCATGCTTTTCTGATCGAGCCCTATGCCCGTGACGGCCGTGACATGATCAGGTTCCTGATCCATCCGATCCAGCGCAACCAGGCATTCGAAATCGAATGCCACTGCCCGGTCCACGACTACCGAGAGGTGGCCGATTCCGGCGGCCATCGCGAAATGCGTTACGTCATCCGGAGCAATATCTGTCTCTCCGGCAACGTCTGGCCGATCGAGTTGACCCTTACAAACCGTGATACAATGCGCTTTCGCATGCTGTTGGGACGTAGGGCGATGACCGGGCGTTTCCTCGTCGATCCGTCCGCATCTTATGTCGCGGGAAAACTGCAGCCGCACAAACTCTATAAAATCAAAGCGGAGAGCTGAATGAAAATCGCACTACTTTCGCGAAATCGAAAACTTTATTCGACGCGCCGGATTATCGAGGCCGCGGAGGAACGCGGTCACAAGATTGTCGTGATCGACGTGCTGCGGGCCTACATGAATGTCGCGGCCCACAAGCCCTCGATACATTACAAGGGCGAATCGCTGGAGGGCTTCGACGCGGTTATC
>JAOTTY010000362.1 GCA_029864185.1 Gammaproteobacteria bacterium | reverse complement strand
GCGCGGATTCGAGGCCGTCGTCAATGCCGGTAGCATCTCCGCCGCCGCCAGGGAGCTACATCTGACGCCGCCCGCGGTTTCGCTGCAGCTGCGCGATCTCGAGCAGGCGATCGCCATCCCGTTGCTCGAACGCGGCGAATCCGGAATGCTGCCGACCCGTGCCGGGCGAGAGCTATACGAACTGACGCAGGAAATTAACAAGATCATGGGGCGATTCGCGGAAAACATCACTGAAATGAAAGGGATAGATCACGGCGTGGTGTCGGTTGGCGTGGTCAGCACAGCGCGTTACTTCGCACCCATGGTGCTGGCCGAGTTCACTAAAATCTACCAGGACATCAAGGTTCAGCTGCAGGTAGGCAACCGCGAAGCCACCATGGAAAAACTGGAAAACATGGAACTGGATTTCGCGATAACCGGGTTGCCGCCTGAGCATTTCGAGGTTAATAAAGAATTCATCAGCAAGCACCCGCAAATCATCATTGCCGCGCCCGATCATGCTTTCGCAGGCAAAAAGAGAATTTCGTTAACCGAACTGAAAAACGAAACTTTCCTGCTCCGGGAGCCAGGATCTGGCACGCGTTCGGTCACCGACAAGCTGTTTTCCCGTATCAAGGGATTGCCGAAAACCGGTCTCGAGTTCGGCAGTAACGAGACCATCAAACAGGCCGTCATGGCCGGCATGGGCATCGCCGTCATTTCGGCGCACACCGTGGCTGCCGAGCTCAGGGAAAGGCGGCTGGTCGCGCTCGACGTCAAGGGCACCCCGATCAACCGCAAGTGGTTCGTGGTCAAGCACGCCAATAAGAGATTTCTGCCTTCCGCGCAGGCCTTGTGGAACTTCGTCGCGCGCAACGGGAAACACTACCTCCCGCAGCCCTGACACAATTCCGGGGGCACCATACTTAATTCGAAGAATTAAGTATGGTGCCCCCGGAATATCAGAACCTGGAATCAGCCCATCTCCCTGACCTTCAGGGCGTAGTAGGCCATCGGTATAATCACCAGGGTCAGCATCGTCGAGATCAGGATACCGAAGATCAACGCGATCGCGAGACCGTTGAAAATGGGATCGTCGAGGATAAAGAATGCGCCCAGAACAGCGGCCAGTGCGGTTAGCGTAATCGGCCGCGCGCGCACTACCGCGGCCTGGATCACCGCCTCCTTGAACGCCACGCCTGCGGCCACCTGGTCGTTGATGAAGTCCACCAGCAGTATCGAGTTGCGCACGATGATACCCGCCAGCGCAATCATGCCGATCATCGAAGTTGCGGTGAACTGCGCACCCAGCAGCGCGTTACCGGGCAATACGCCGATCACCGTAAGCGGGATCGGCGCCATGATCACCAGCGGCACCGAGTAGGATCTGAACTGTGCAACCACCAGCAGGTATATCATGATCAACCCGACCGAGTAGGCCAGGCCCATGTCGCGGAAAGTTTCATAAGTGACCTGCCATTCGCCATCCCATTTCAGGCTGTAGCGGTAGGGGTTGTCCGGCTGGTTGATCATGTATTGCTCGATCGGCGCATCGAGCAGCGCCGAGACGACCTGACGTTTCAATTGTGCCATCACGTCGAACATTCCGTACAGGGGGCTATCCAGCTCTCCGGCCATGTCGGCGGTGACGAATACGACCGGCAGCAGGTCCTTGTGATAAATACTGTTTTCGTTGCGGCTCTCGACCAGCGAAACGACTTCGGATAGCGGCACCAGGTTCTGGCCGGCCGAGCGAAGTTTTAGCGACAGGATGCTGTTGATGTCGGCCTTGTCTCCCTCGTCCAGTTCGAGGCGCAGCGGAATCGGATATTTCAGGTTATCCCGATGCAGGTAACCGACATCCTCGCCATCCACCAGGGTCGCGATAGCGTTGGCGATATCACCCTGGTTGAGCCCTAGCCGGGTGGCCTTCTGGCGGTCGATGCGCAGTATCCAGCGCGCGGATTCGGATTCGATGCTGTCGTCCACGTCAACGATTCCCGGTGTTTGTTCGAGAATGGCGCGCAGGTCACTGGCCACCCGCATCTGGCCCCGATAATCGATCCCGTATACTTCTGCCACCAGCGGTGCCTGCACCGGGGGACCAGGCGGCACCTCGACAATTTTGACATTCGCCCCGTAGGCGTTCCCAACCTGCTGCAGCGGTACGCGCAGGGATTGCGCGATATCGTGGCTCTTGCGCTCGCGCAGGGATTTGTGGCGCAGGTTGATCTGGATATCTGACAGGTTGGCGGCTTCGCGCAAATAGTATTGACGCACCAGGCCGTTGAAGTTGATTGGTGCCGCGGTGCCGACATAGCCCTGATAGTCGGTTACCTCGGGAACGGTTGCAATAATATCGCCGAGCTCGCCGATCACCCGCGCGTTCTGTTCGAGACTGCTACCCTCGGGCAAGTCGACGATTATCTGGATTTCCGACTTGTTGTCGAAGGGCAGCATCTTCAGCACCACCAGTTTGAAGCCGGCCAGGCTGATCGAGCCGCAGATCAGCAGAATAATTGCGAACAGCAACAGCCAACGGTTACGCCGACCCCTGACATCGTCCAGCAAAGGATCGAACAGGCGCTTGAATAGTGGATACAAGCGTTGTCCCGATGCGGATTCATCCTGCGCGGCGTGCGGCTTGTTCGCCAGCAGCTTGAGGCTAAGCCAGGGTGTTACGATAAACGCGACCGCCAGCGAAATCAGCATGCCGATGCTTGCGTTAATCGGGATCGGGCTCATGTAGGGGCCCATCAAACCGGTCACGAAGGCCATCGGCAACAGCGCGGCCACCACCGCCAGCGTCGCCAGAATCGTCGGGCCGCCGACCTCGTCCACGGCCAGCGGAATCGCCTCGGCCAGTTTCTTCCGACCGGACTGCATATGGCGGTGGATGTTTTCGACGACGACGATCGCGTCGTCGACGAGAATCCCGATCGAAAAGATCAGCGCGAACAGCGACACCCGGTTCAGCGTAAATCCCCAGGCCCAGGATGCAAACAGGGTCAGTGCCAGCGTCACGACGATGGCAACCCCGACTATTACGGCTTCACGCATGCCCAGCGTAACGACGACCAGCAACACCACCACCGCGGTCGCGAAAATCAGCTTCTGGATCAGCGTCAGGGCTTTTTCGTTCGCGGTCGCGCCATAGTTGCGCGTGACCGTAACCTCTATGTCGTCCGGAATGACGATCCCCCTGAGCTGATCGATGCGGTCGATCAGCTGGTCCGCCACCTCGATCGCGTTGCTACCGGGCTTCTTGGCGATGGCGATCGTCACCGCGGGAAAACGCCCGCTGGCCTCGATCTTCTTGTCGGCCGCCGCAGGGCCGGTGCCAAACCAGACCAGCTGCTCGGCCTGGGTTGGCTCGGTTTCGATGGTCGCGATATCGCGCAATAGCACCGGTACGCCATCGGACAGGCCGACAACTAGCTCGCGCACCTCCGCCGCGTCGCTCAGAAAG
>JAOTTY010000098.1 GCA_029864185.1 Gammaproteobacteria bacterium | reverse complement strand
GCAACAGCAAGCCGTGGGAGGGTCTGTCGACAAACTCGAGACGCCCTGGCGCGAGCTGCTTGCCGGGTTCATCGCCAGCGACGAGTTCATGATCAGCAAGATCAAGCTCTCGATCGAAGGGCAGACCCGCGTGCTCAACCTGTTCAAGGCGATGGTGAGTACCGACAAGGAAGTGACCGGTGGGATCGCGATACTGATCGAAGACCACAGCGAACGGTACTCGCTGGAGGAAAAGCTCGCGCATAGCGAGCGCCTCGCGTCTATCGGCCAGCTTGCCGCCGGTGTTGCGCATGAAATCGGTAACCCCGTAACCGGCATCGCCTGCCTGGCGCAGGATTTGCGCAGCGACCTGGAGACCACGCCCGGCGCGAGCGAGGGTCTGAACAAGATACTGACCCAGACCGATCGAATCAGCCGCATCGTCGGCTCGCTCTCCAATTACAGTCATGTCGGGGCACCCGACGAATACCCGGCGCAACGCGTTTACCTGTATCGGATCGTCGATGAGGCCATCGAGCTGGTATCGCTGAGTCGCGCCGGCAAGCAAATGCAATACGACAACAACTGCGATACCGCTATCGTGCTGTCCGGCTTTGCGCAGAAACTGATCCAGGTTTTCGTCAATCTGCTGGCCAATTCAACCGACGCCTCGGAGCCTGGACAGGTGATTACGATCGAATCTACGGCAAGCGGAAACCAGGTGCTGATTTCGGTCAGGGATTACGGCAAGGGTATATCCGAGGCCGACCTGCCACGCATTTTCGAACCTTTTTTTACGACCAAGACGGTGGGCGAGGGAACCGGCCTGGGATTATCGCTGACCTATAACATTATCCAGGAACACGGCGGTTCTATTTCCGTTTCCAGCGAGGTGGGCCGTGGATGCCGGTTCGATATCATCCTGCCCGTGAATACCGCGACGATGGTGGCGCAGGCATGAGCAATATCCTGGTCGTCGAGGACGAACCCATAATCCAGGAAAGCCTGGTGCGCCTGTTGCGACGCCAGGGATACGACGTTACCGGCGTTGGCTCGGTTGCCGAAGCCGAGGAAAACTCGATCAACATGTACGACCTGATCATTTCGGATCTGCGCCTGCCGGGCAAGCCAGGAACCGAGCTGATAGCGCGTGCTGCGTCGATCCCCGTGCTGATAATGACCAGCTACTCGACCGTGCAGTCGGCGGTTGAGGCGATGAAACAGGGCGCCGTGGATTACATTTCCAAACCCTTCAACCACGACGAAATGATCCTGACGGTGAAGCGAATACTGGAAAAGTCCAGGGTCGAACAACAAAACTCGATTCTGAAGAAGGAAGTCGCCAGGTATTACCCGATTGACGGCATGATCGCCGCTTGCGAACCGATGCTGGACGCGGTAGACCGCATTCGACGGGTGGCGCCGACCGACACCACGGTGTTGATCAACGGCGAAACCGGCACCGGCAAGGAGCTGGCCGCACGTGCAATTCATTCGCAGAGTAAACGCCGCAAGCATGCCCTGGTCAGCGTCAACTGCGCGGCGTTCGCCGAGAACCAGATCGAATCCGAACTGTTCGGCCACGAACGCGGCGCATTCACCGGCGCGCTGCAAATGAAAAAAGGATTGGTCGAGTCGGCTAACGGCGCGACGCTGTTTCTCGACGAGATCGGCGACTTACCGCTGGCGGCCCAGGGAAGGCTGTTGCGAGTTCTGCAGGACGGTAAAATCAGGCGTGTCGGTTCGAACAAGGAAATCAAGGTTGACGTGCGCGTACTGGCCGCGACCCATAAAAACCTGGCGCGGATGGTCGAGGAAAAAGCTTTTCGCGAGGATCTTTTTTTCAGGCTCAACGTTTACGAGGTCAATTTGCCACCGCTACGGGAACGCGGCGACGACATCAGGCTGCTGGCCGAAACAATCCTGACCCGTATGGCGCAGCGTACCCACCGCAACGCGATGAGTTTCGACGACAGCGCATACCAGCAGATGTTTCGCTACGCGTGGCCAGGCAACGTGCGCGAGCTCGAGAACGTCATCGAACGCGCGGTCATCCTGAAGCAGAACGGTTGTATCGAGGCAGGCGACCTGGCGTTGAACAATGTCGAGACCGGCCACCAGCTGCCGCTTTACGAGCTCGAAAATCGTCTTTCCCTGGACGACTATTTCATCAGTTTCGTCAAGAAGTACCAGCCGCAATATAACGAAACAGAGCTCGCGCGCATGCTCGGAATCAGCCGCAAGAACCTGTGGGAAAAAAGGCAACGCCTTGATATTCCATCTCGCAAGCAACAATAAAACTGGAGCCATCTGATGGATACACCGGTCAAGGGACTGTCGATTCAGATTGCGGCCAGCATCCTGAATGGTTTCAATCGACATTTCATGATATTCAGCAAGATTACCAAGGGCGCAAAGGAACGTTTCGAGAGCGCCGACTGGCACGCCGAGCGGGAAGCTTCACGCGAACGCATCAAGTTTTACGACATCCGGGTCAAGGATGCGATCCGCGACCTGCAGAAACTCTTCGACCTGGAACCTTTCAACAGCCAGCTCTGGTTCGACGTCAAGCGCGAATACGTGCAGTTGATCAGCGACCACCTGCAGCCGGAACTCGCCGAGACCTTTTACAATTCGGTTTTCTGTGCCCTGTTCCATCGCGATTACTTTGGTAACGATTACATTTTCGTGCGCAGCGCGGTTTCGACCGAGTTCATCGATTCCGAAAAGCCTTCCTATCACGTTTACTACCCCGCCAGGCGCGGTTTCCGCGCGTCGATAAAACAGGTCCTGCTCGATGCCAGTATCGATCTGCCTTTCGAGGATATCGGTCGCGACGTGCGCCACATCACCAAGGCCCTGATCAAGCGTACTTTCCCACGCCCGCGGCGCGCTCATCTGAACTTCCAGTTCCAGGTCATCAGCGCCGTATTTTACCGCAACAAGGCCGCCTACATCGTCGGGCGTGCCATCAATTCCAACAAGGCGGTGCCGTTCGCGATTCCGATCCTGCACAGTGGCGAAGGGACGATTTACTGCGATGCGATCATCATCGGCAAGCAGGGACTGAACCGCCTGTTCGAATTTTCCTACGTCTACTTCATGGTCGACCACCCGGTGCCCTCGTCGATCGTTACCTTCCTGCGCCGCCTGATGCCGACGCGCAGCAAGGAATCGTTTTATTCCGCGATCGGGTTTCACAAGCAGGGCAAGACTGTCTTTTACCGCGATTTCCTGCACCACCTGAAGCACTCGGAGGATGAACTGATATTCGCGCCCGGTATCAAGGGCATGGTCATGGCGGTATTCACGCTGCCTTCCTACCCGTACGTGTTCAAGGTGATTCGCGACCGCTTTCCGCCGCCGAAAAAGACCACGCGCCAGGAAGTCCTGGAAACCTACCGGCTGGTCAAGATGCACGACCGGGTTGGGCGGATGTCGGATATTCTCGAATATTCGCACGTTGCGCTGCCGCGTAATCGCTTTGCCGCGGACCTGCTGGAGGAGCTTTACGAAACCTGCGCCAACAGTATCAGCGAGGAAGGAGATCAGGTCGTCATCAAGCACCTTTACATCGAGCGGCGCATGACGCCGCTGAATATAGCGGTGCAACAGGCCGACGATTATTACCTGGACAGGTTGATGAAGGGTTATGGCGAGGCCATCAAGGAACTCGCCGGAGCCAATATCTTCCCCGGAGACCTGCTGTTGAAAAACTTCGGTGTGACCGGACAGGGTCAGGGGCGCGTCGTATTCTACGACTACGATGAGATCTGCTATCTGACCGAGTGCAAATTCCGCAGGATTCCGGAACCGCTTTACCCGGAGGACGAGTTCGCTTCTGAGCCCTGGTACAGCGTTGCGGCCAACGACGTTTTCCCGGAACAATTCGTGACCTTCCTGTTCGCCGACAACCGCGTGCGCCAGGCATTTCTGAAGTACCATCGCGATCTGCTCGATGCCGACTTCTGGACCGGCAAGCAGGAAAATATCAGGGCCGGCATCTACGAGGACGTATTTCCGTACCCGCAGAAGATCCGTTTCGAGCGTTAGAAAAGGCTCGTCGGCGAGAGCAGGATACCGTCCTCGTCGCTGTACAGATATTCACCAGGACGGAATACTGCTGCCAGGAACTCGACTTCGACATTTATCTCACCCCCGCCATCCCTGGCGCCTCGCAGCGGATTAGTCGCCAGCGCCTTGACGCCGATATCCATGCTCGCGACATCCGCGGCATCGCGAATGCAACCGTTGATTACGACGCCCTGCCAGCCATTTTCGCTGGCCGCGGCGGCTAACAGGTCACCGAGCATCGCGCAGGCGAGCGAAGCTTCGTTATCGACCACCAGCACCTTGCCGTTCCCGGGTAACCTGACCTGCTCGCGCACTCGGGAAAAGTCGCCCAGTGCCCTCACCGTGACCATTTCGCCGTGAAACCGCGGCCGACCGCCGAAGTTAATCAGTCCAGGCTGGACAACCTGCACCCTGCCCTCGCTAGCGTCGCAAAGATCCGCCGTCTTGAATGTCATTCTCAGGATTCCGATTTTCGCTACGAATTACGGGGACAGTTTACTTAATTCCCTCGAGAATTAAGTAAACTGTCCCCGGTTTTGCTTTTTTTTAGAACTGTTCTTCCTCGGTCGAGCCCGTCATCGCGGTAACCGATGACATGCCGCCCTGGATGGTCGTGGTCACGTCGTCGAAGTAGCCGGCACCGACTTCCTGCTGGTGCGAAACGAAACTGTAACCCTTGTCGGCCGCGGCGAATTCGGGTTCCTGCACCTTTTCGACATAATGCTTCATACCCTTACCACGCGCGTAGTCGTAAGCCAGATCGAACATGTTGTACCACATGTTGTGAATGCCGGCGAGCGTGATGAACTGGTACTTGTAACCCATTTCGGCAAGCCTGTCCTGAAACTCCGCGATGGTCTTGTCATCGAGGTTTTTCTTCCAGTTGAAGGACGGCGAGCAGTTATAGGCCAGCAGCTTGCCAGGATGCACCGCGCGCACCGCCTCGGCCCATTCACGCGCAAATCCGAGATCCGGCGTACCGGTCTCGCACCATACCATATCGGCATATCTGGCGTAGGATACGCCGCGAGAAATCGACTGCTCCAGGCCGTTCTTGACGAGGTAAAAGCCCTCCGCGGTGCGCTCGCCAGTCAGGAACGGCTTATCGTTATCGTCGACGTCGGAGGTCAGCAGGTTGGCGGCCTCGGCATCGGTACGCGCCAGCACCACGGTGGGCACGCCCATGACGTCTGCGGCGAGGCGTGCGGCGATCAGTTTCTGCACGGCCTCCTGTGTCGGGATCAGAACCTTGCCACCCATGTGACCGCATTTCTTGACCGCGGCCAGCTGATCCTCGAAATGCACCCCGGCGGCGCCGGCGCTGATCATGTTCTTCATCAGTTCGAAAGCGTTGAGAACGCCGCCAAAGCCGGCTTCTGCATCGGCCACGATCGGCAGAAAATAATCGACGTAGTTTTCGTCCTCCGGGTTCACGCCCCGGCTCCACTGGATTTCATCGGCACGGCGGAAAGTATTGTTGATACGACGCACCATGGACGGAACCGAATCATAGGCGTAGAGCGATTGATCGGGATACATGGTTTCCGAAGTATTGCCGTCGGCCGCAACCTGCCATCCAGACAGGTAAATGGCCTCGATGCCGGCTTTGGCCTGCTGCATGGCCTGGCCGGCAGTAACCGCGCCCATGCTGTTTACGTATCCTTTGCTGGCGCCGCCGTTTACAGCAGACCAGAGTTTTTCTGCGCCGAGTCGCGCCAGCGTGTTTTCCGGTTGTATCGAGCCGCGCAGCCGCACCACGTCCGCCGCGCTGTAACCCCGGCTGATGCCGGCCCAACGAGGGTTTTCCTGCCACTCATTTTCAAGTGCGGCAATTTGCTTGTCTCTTGTCATTTCGTCTCAATCTCTCGTAACACGGTTTAACTGAAGTAGTCCTGAAGGAATCGGGTTACCGGGCAATATACCCCTGTCTAATTATTTAAAAACCCAATTTACTCAATCCAGTCTATTGGTTTTTACAATGGAGGCTCTCTTTTCCATTATTCGCCAATTTTGCCTTCGAATCCACCAGCTAACTAGCGACTGGTCGACATATCAGGCTATTCAGCCGACCGTCATGCACGCATTCGCCGGTCGGTCGAGTCCGATATATTGAATTAATGCATCTTGTTTGATTTTTTCATTGAATAGTTAAATAATTGTGGCCTGAGGCGAGACTTATGGCAAACACCTACTACAAGCAGAATCATCTCAAAAAATTACGCGCATTCTGTCAGACCGCAAAACTGGGCAGCATGACCAAGGCCGCAGAATCGTTATTCGCCAGCCAGCCGACCATATCGTTGCAGATTCATGCGCTCGAAGAAGAAATGGATACAACCCTGTTCGAGCGCAACGGGCCCAGGCTCAGCCTGACGACCGAGGGCAGCATACTCTATGATCTGTGCCTGCCGCATGTACAGGGCATCGATCGTCTCAAGGAAACATTCGACGCACACTGCGGTAACCTGACTTCCGGGGAATTGAATATTGCCGCAGGCGAGTCGACTATCCTCTACGTTTTGCCGGAACCGGTCGGTAAATTTTCGCACCAGTACCCCGCGATCAAGCTGCGGCTTGCCAACGAAACCGGCCGCAACGGCATGGAGATGCTGCGCAGCGACAGCGTCGATTTCGCGGTGGGATCGATGCTCGAGGTCCCCGACGACCTGGTCTACGACCCGATCGTAACCTACAACCCGGTCGTCATAACGCCGCCGGATCATCCACTGTCAAAGATGGAAAAAATAACCCTTAGCGACATCGGCCAGTACGGGATGATTCTACCACCCAGGCATTTGAGCACCTGGCATATCGTCAAGATGGTATTCGCGCAGCATAACGTTAATTTCAGGGTTACACTGGAAGCCGGCGGCTGGGAAGTGATCAAGCGTTACGTCAGTCTTGGCCAGGGAATATCGATCGTAACCGATGTCTGCATCACCGAGGAAGACCGCGCCAGGATGTGCGTCATCCCGGTCGACCAGTATTTCCCGAAACGCAGCTACGGTATAGTAACGCGCAAGGGCAAGTTTCTGTCCGCGCCATCGCAACGCTTCATCGAAATCATGAATGAATGTTTTGGCAGGGATAAAAGTTAGTCGTTCCGAGGTTAATCAGAAGATTGTTGACAATTATTTGCTAATCAGCATTGTTTTTCGCAATATAGGGCATTGAGAAACGGGTATTGTCTACAATTCGACTCCGTAATAATATTCGGCAGATGTTAAATGCCAGACAAAAAATCGCAGATCGAGGGGGTAGAACATGTCATATAAAGACGAATACCGGGCATCGATAGACGATCCCGAGTCTTTCTGGGCCGAGAAAGCGCAGCAATTAGACTGGTACAAACCCGCCAGCAAAGTGCTCGGCATCGACGAGCACGGCATCCACCACTGGTTTGCCGATGGCGAGCTTAACACCTGCTACCTCGCGCTCGATTATCACGTTGACAACGGCCGCGGTGACCAGATCGCGCTGATATATGATTCGCCGGTGACCCAGCAACAGCAGAAATTCACCTTTTCAGAGCTGCAGGACGAGGTCGCGCGCTGCGCAGGTATGCTACAGAGCTTCGGCGTGGGCAAGGGCGATCGCGTGGTCATTTACCTGCCCATGATCCCCGAAGCCGCGATTTCGATGCTCGCCTGCGCGCGCCTCGGCGCCGTGCATTCGGTCGTATTCGGCGGTTTCGCACCACCCGAACTCGCGGTGCGCCTCGACGATGCGACGCCGAAAGTGCTGCTGACCGCCTCCTGCGGCATCGAGATCAACCGCGTGATCGAATACAAACCGATCGTAGATGCGGCCATCGCAAGAGCCAGCCACAAGCCGGATACCTGCGTGGTATTGCAGCGCCCGCAGGCCCGGGCCGAATTGCAGGCCGGTCGCGATATCGACTGGCACGAGGCCGTGGCCGCTGCCGAACCGGCAGCCTGCGTGCCGGTCCGGGGCAGCGATCCCCTCTACATTCTTTACACATCCGGCACCACCGGCAAGCCCAAGGGCGTGGTGCGCGAAAACGGCGGTCACGCAGTCGCGATGAAATACAGCATGAGCGCGATCTACGATATCGAGCCCGGCGAGGTATTCTGGGCAGCCTCCGATGTCGGCTGGGTCGTCGGGCATTCCTACATCGTTTACGGCCCGCTGATTCACGGCTGCACCACGGTTCTGTACGAGGGCAAGCCGATCATGACCCCCGACGCCGGCGCTTTCTGGCGAGTTATCTCCGAACACGGCGTCAAGGCGCTGTTTACCGCGCCGACCGCATTTCGCGCAATCAAGAAGGAAGACCCGGAAGGCAAACTGGCGGCAGGCTACGACCTCTCCTGCCTGCAAACCATATTCGCCGCGGGCGAGCGCCTCGACCCCCCGACCTACGAGTGGCTTTCACAGACCTTCAAGGTGCCGGTACTGGACCACTGGTGGCAAACCGAGACCGGCTGGGCGATTGCGGCCAACATGCACGGCCTGGAACCGATGCCGGTCAAGTCAGGCTCGTCGACGGTGCCGGTGCCCGGTTTCAACGTGCAGATACTCGACGAATCGGGCAAGCAACTCGGTCCCAACGAGCAGGGCTTCATCGCGATCAAGCTGCCGCTGCCGCCGAGCTGCCTGACGACCATCTGGGGCGACGTCGAGCGTTTCAAGGAAAACTACCTGCAGGCCTACCCCGGTTACTTCACCACCGGCGATGGCGGTTATTTCGACGATGATGGTTACCTGTTCATCATGGGCCGGGTCGACGACGTCATCAACGTCGCCGGGCATCGGCTGTCCACCGGGGAAATGGAAGAGGTGGTCGGCAAGCACCCGATGGTCGCCGAATGCGCGGTCATCGGACGCCGCGACGAACTGAAGGGACAGATGCCGATGGGCTTTGTCGTGCTGAAAAACGCCGAGGGCGCGAAGCCCGAGCAAATTGTCGAAGAACTGGTGCAGATGGTGCGCCGGGATATCGGCGCGGTCGCCGCTTTCAAGCAGGCTCTCGTGGTTGGACGCTTACCGAAAACCCGCTCCGGCAAGATACTGCGCAAAACCCTGCGCGCGATGGTCGATGGTGACGAATACACGGTGCCGTCGACCATCGAAGATCCGGCGGTCCTCGACGAGATCAAGGTTCTGCTTTGAAGCTCTGGCCGGGGCGAATATCCTGCTCGAGCGCCGTCCCGGTAAATCCTGTCCGCAGTTCCCTCGCGCTGGGCCATTGCGTCAATTTACCGATCTCAATTGATGCAGGTCAACTGTGGCGATTAATTAGATTCATTTAGATTCGAGGAGTTGTTTAAATACCAGGAGCTGAATTCACACGACAAGAAATCTATAGAAAAGGCACTCTACGAACGACTGTCAGGAACGCACAATGGCTATCATCGGCATCGATCTGGGCACTTCCAATTCTGCTGCCGCCGTGTTACGCGGCGGACGCCCGGTAATCATCCCGAGCGCCGAGGGTATAAGTCTTGGCGGCAAGGCATTTCCAAGCTACGTCGCGATTACCGCCGATGGACAAACGCTGGTTGGAGAGCCCGCCCGCCGCCAGCTCGCGACCAATCCGGAAGGAACGGCAACGGCCTTCAAGCGTCTGATGGGGCAGCGCACCGAAGTAAGCTTACGCGACAGAAATTTTTCCCCCGAACAGCTTTCTGCATTCCTGCTGAAAAAAATCAGGGATGATGCCGAGGCCTTTCTCGGCGAACCGGTAACCCAGGCGGTCGTCACCGTACCTGCCTATTTCGACGACAACCAGCGTAGCGCCACCAAGGATGCCTGCCGCATCGCCGGACTTGAAGCCAGGCGCCTGGTCAACGAGCCCACGGCCGCGTCGCTGGCCTATGGGCTGGATCGCGCCGGCGAGGAACTGCGCATCGCCGTTATCGACTTTGGCGGCGGCACCCTGGACGTTACCATCATGGAGTTCGGCAAGGGGGTGTTTGAAGTCAGGGCCACCAGCGGCGATACCCAGCTCGGCGGCACCGACATGGATCAAAACCTCGTCGACTACGTCGCCGAGAGCTTCAAGCGCGATACCGGAATCGATGTGCGCACAGACAAAAAGGCGATAGCGCGTGTCCGGGAAGCGGCAGAAATTGCCAAAATCGAACTCTCTACCAGCACCACAACGCACATCAGCCTGCCTTATATCGCCGCTGTGTCCGGAGAACCGAAACATCTGGAAATGGATCTGACTCGTACCGAACTGGAGCGTAAGGTATACGATGTTGTGCAAAAATGCCGGGGGCCGATCGAGCAGGCACTGCACGACGCCAACATTACCGCGAAGGACATTGATCGAATCATTTTTGTCGGGGGCCCGACGCGCATGCCGGTGGTGCGAAAATTCTTCGAGGACCTGTTCGGTCGTAAGGCTGAAATGGGTGTCGACCCGATGGAATGCGTTGCCTGTGGCGCTGCGATTCAGGCGGGTGTTCTCAGCGGTGAAGTCGGCGATATCGTCCTGGTCGACGTTACCCCGCTAACGCTCGGCGTCGAGACCCTGGGGGGCGTTGCAACCTCGCTTATCGCGCGCAACACGCCTATACCCGTAAAGCATACCGAAACCTTCACCACGGCGGCTGACATGCAAACCGCTGTCACTGTCCATGTCTATCAGGGCGAGAGGCCGATGGCACGAGATAATATCAGTCTCGGCGAATTCAATCTCGAAGGCCTGCCTCCCGCTCCGAGAGGTATCCCGAAGGTGGACGTAACCTTCGATATCGACGCCAACGGTATCCTGAATGTTACCGCCAAGGATCAGGCCACCGGCAAATCCCAGTCGATCAGTATTACCGGATCGACGCGTCTCTCGGAAGACGAAAAGCAGCGCCAGATCGACGAAGCCGAAAAATATGCCGAGGCAGACAAGAAGCGCCGAGACCGGGTAGACAAGCTGAACAATGCGGACAGCACCTGTTACCAGGCGGAAAAGATGCTGGCCGAATTCGCAGACAAGTTGACCGATGAAATTAAAAACCAGCTGGAAAGCGGCATGCGCGAGACCCGTGAGGCGATCGAAAAGGACGATCCCGAGCTTGCCCTCCAGAAGGCAGATGAACTCGAAAAAGTAATCAGGGAGGCTGGTATCGTGATTTATTCGCAGAGTTCCGGGGCACCGAAATCCGGTCCCTATGCGCATCACGCGGCTCCCGATATGGGCGGCGCCGGCGGTGAACCCAAGCCCTCCGGCGCGGGTCCGCGTGGCAAGGTGGTAGACGCCGACTATACCGAAACCAGCTAATCAGTTGATGGCCGCCGGGCAGCGCGATTACTACGAGGTGCTAGGCGTACCGCGCGACGCGGATGCGAGCGCGATTAAAAACGCGTTTCGCGAACTGGCTATGAAGTATCACCCGGATCGCAACAAGGCGCCCGAGGCCGAGGCGCGTTTCAAGGAAATCGCGGAGGCCTACGCGATTTTGTCGGACCCCAGTAAGCGCGCCGATTACGATTCCCGCGGTTTCGCGGGGGTCGCCGATTTCTCCGCGGAAGACCTGTTTTCCAATATCGATTTCGGCGATATTTTCGGCGATACGGGATTCGGTTTCGATTTCAGCGGCGGCGGCCTGTTCGGCAATTTTTTCGGTCGGCATCGCCGGCCCCGGGGACCCGCCAAGGGCGGCGATCTCGAAGTCAGGCTCGAAATTCCACTCGAAAAGGTCAATTCCGGCGGCGAGGAAATCGTGCATTTCAACCGCCCCATGAGCTGCCCGGACTGTAACGGCTCAGGGGCTCAAAAAGGTACCGAACCGCGCCAATGCGGCAGTTGCGGCGGTAGCGGCAAGCAGGTGACGACACGGCAACAGACCAGGGACGAGGGTTCCATCAGTTTTCAACAGATAACGATATGCCCGGTCTGCAACGGCCAGGGTATCTTTATCGATGATCCCTGCAGGCAATGCGGCGGTCGCGGTGAAATCAACCGAGACGACAGGCTGAAAGTCACCATTCCGGAAGGCGTCGATGAGGGCACAGCGTTGCGTATCCCGGGCCACGGCCTGCCAAGCCGCGAAACCGGCGGCGTACCCGGAGACCTCTTCGTCATCGTATACAGCAAGCCCGACCCGAGATTCGAACGTCACGGCGCCGACCTCTGGCGCCGCGAAATCATCGAAATCCCCGATGCCGTGCTCGGCAGCCGGGTTAGCATCCCGACTCTGGATGGGCAGGTGGAAGTCAGCGTGCCGGCCGGTTCGCAACCGGACGAGGTACTGCGCCTCAAAGGCAAGGGCTTGCCGGTGTTCGGTGCACCGATGCGTGGCGACATGAACATCCGCCTGCAGCTGCATGTCCCTGAAAAACCGACCCGGGAGGAGAAAGACCTGTACCTGCAACTGCGTCAAATAAGTGGAAAACGTAACAAGCCCTTCTGGCAATAAGCGGCCGGGCTCTGCTTGCTTTCGCCTGTCATGCTGGACAAGTCTTTCCTGCTTCCTTGATCTGAGTTAAGGCTTCAGGGATTTGTGTTCGACTTATCCTGGTGAGGCTCATCGTTCGGCAACAGAAGCCGAAGAGTTAATGTTGTAGATCACCGGCATTTGCCCTTTCCATTTTCGCCACGTGTCCCGGTCGGTGATCAGGTCGGCGATGAAGTGGCCTACATTGATACGACTGGTCGTGCCCGCGTCGAAAATTGCGCTTCTGGCCGGCGAAGTGTGCGTCTCGTAGGCGGTTACCTCGCACTCGTCGATTAGCGTGTCCGGACGAACCGCGACCCATTCGATCGATTCGTCATGCTGACCGATCTCGGTACGCAGGAAATTCGCCGCATCCTCGTTGTCCGCATGCGGAGGCACCAGCATTCGCAGCAGCCAGATTACGCATTTCTGGCCGAATGATACCGGTTCGTCGAGATCCAGGTTGCGATTGCCCGCGGTGTTCATCAGCACGAACCTGACGGGTATTTTCGGTTTGTTGGCACGGATGGCGCGACATAGACGGCGCGTAGCGTCCGTTACGAGCCTGCGAGGGCGCCCGAAAATACCCCTGAAACTCAAGTTATGTCCCAGGCACGAGACAACCGCGTGGCATCCCCTGACGTGCCCGGCCAGCTCGGAATCGCTGAGATCCAGGATGCTTGCTCGAATCAGCGACATATTTTCATGACTCATGATGCTATCCGGGACATGACTGCCTGGTCGAACCACGATCCTGACGCTTTGTCCGCGATTCAGGAGCTGTTCCACGAGGAGGCGCCCGGTAGCCCCACTGGCGCCGACGACTAGAATCGTCATTTGCTTCTCCTTTAACAAAAATCCCGGACCCAGCGGAGATATCTAGGGTGACCGCCAGCCTGGTTATTCGGACCTGTTTAAACGGTGATTAATTCAACCGTCACCACGAATCTGCGCAGCGGCTTGCGGTTCGCTATGCATGCCCCTGTCGTCAGACGCCCGGGTCTACTTACCGCTTCTTTTCTCATGGCGCGGATTTTGCCTTGGCCTCCCATAGAGATCTCTAAGCTCATCCTTCGCCTGCTCCAAGAGATCTCGCCGCTCTCGGGGTAGATGCCGACCGGCCCGATTGATATAAAATGTCAGCATCGACATCGCGGAACGGAAAGGTTCGGTTTTACGACGCTGGCTGGTGTCCGCCGATTTTTTGAGCGATAGCGCAATTTCCCGAGGACTGGCGAGCGTAAACACACCGGCCCGCAAATCGAGAGCATCGCTTGTCTCGGTTACCCGACCTGACCAATGACCGTCCCCAGCGGACGGTTTCTCAATTTTCTTATGACCTGGCACGTGACGCCTCAGGCTTCACCCGGCGGCATAATACACGCGTAGCGAGATTTTCTACCAACTGCAGCGGCTTAACGGGCTTACCCTTCATACAGTACGTCTAACAGCTTCCTGCCCCGTGATTTCATAGCAGGAGACCCTGATTTCGACAGGTCGTTTATCTGGCGTCGCACCCTGGTCAAATAATATCGGTCCTGCATTGCGATGTCGGTCAATGCCTGCATA
>JAOTTY010000361.1 GCA_029864185.1 Gammaproteobacteria bacterium | reverse complement strand
GCAGCGCCCTGTTGTCGTCGCGCAGGATCGCGACGATCGGCGCCTTGAATTCCCGCCAGCGGTCGTCGTCGCTGGAAAAGTAAAGGAATAGACCGACCAGAACGATGATCGAGTAACTGATCATTAGCGAACGCGGCATGAAGGGCGGGAAGGCGAAGGCGAAAATCAGCCAGGCGCCGACCAGTACGAGCACCGCTTGCCAGAAAGCGGGAAGGCGTATTCTCACGGTTGAGATCCGGTCTGCCGTGACAGGAATTCGACCACCAGCTCCAGCTCGGCCAGCGCCATGTTCGGAAACTCGGGCATGATCGGTGGAAATCCCGGCGCGATATCGGCCTTCGGATCAATGATACTACTACGGATCTTGTCAGGCGGGAGACGCGTGCCGACGTCTTTTAGACTAGGACCCACCGGCGAGACGCTTTCGAGGATTGCGTGGCATGCGGCGCAGCCGAACTTGGCGATCGCCTCCTCCGCAGTTTGCGCGAGCGCCGGCGCGGCAGCGGGCCCCGTATCGACGGCGGGAGCCGCATCGGCGCTCGGCAACGCCACGGTGACCGGATTGCCATCCTTTTTCTGCAGGAAAGCAATGATACCGTCGATTTCGATATCGGAGAGCTGAGTCGGCGGCTGGTCGACCGCGGGCATCGGCGACTCGGTGTCATTGCTACCCTTCTTGCCGAACCCCTCGACGACATATGCGCTCGGCTGCTTCATCGACTCGCGCAGGTAACTCTCCGCATCGCCGGCCTTTCCCTGGTAGCGGTCGTCCGCAATGCGTTCGAGTGATACCGCCTGCACGTTGTAGGTCAGCAAATCGGGCGCACGGCCGAGACTATTGTGACACAGGGTACAGGTTCCCTTGCCCTGATAAAGCTTTTCACCCATCTCGACGAAGCTGTCCATGGTCAGTTCCCCGAGATCCATCTCCTCTTCCTCGGGCGCCTCGCCCTTGACCTGCGGCAACACGTAGGTCACCGACGCGAACATCAGAATCATCGCTACGCTGAAACCGACCGCCCTGAACAGCGCGCTCATTTGACACCGCCCGCGAGCGCGACCTCGCCATGGGGCTGCGGCGGCAGCTGTCGTGTGCCGCTCAGGTTGGCAATCCAGAAGATGAACAGCACGAATACCAGGAACAGCAGCGTAATACCGGTGACCATGTTGCCGACCGTGGCCAGCGGCGGGATGAAATTATCCGGCGAGTTATCTTTCATCACCGCGTAAACATGCCAGTGGGTCCGCACCGACGAGCGGATATAACCCATCAGCGCCATCAACCACGTGAACGCGATCGGTAGCGCGAACAGCGCGTATTGCGAGCGGTTCGAAACCTCGCCCCAGTGGACTGGCAGTTTTTTGGCTCCCTTGAACATCAGGGTATCGATGACCACGCCGGACAGGATCACGACCACGGTCGACATGACCTGCAGTACGCTGGAACCGACCTTGTACACGGTATTGGTGAAATAGCCGTAGTAGACCCCGGCGAATACGATATTGGCGCAGGCGACGACGTAGATCGCGATCATCAGCGCATTGCCCCAGTGCTTCCAGCCGACGGTGATCTCCTTGTCCGCCCGGCGGTAAAGCTGAAACGACAGAAAGGTCATTACCAGCATCAGGAAAACCGCGATATTCTTCGCCGGCATGATGCCGAGCGGGCCGAGCACCGGATGGTGGCCACCGCCCAGGCGGGCGAGCTCGCTGCCGCTGTAAATGACGTTGTGCGGCGTCACCCATACCAGGAATCCGAGGATCAGGACCAGCGCGATATACTTGATCATCCAGCGATAGCGCTCGCCACCGTCGGTGCGCGCCATGCCGTTCCAGAGGTAGTAATTGGCCGCCAGCAGGATGGTACAGATCAGCACCGCCTGGATCACGAACAGCCAGGCGAGAATGCCGCCCATTGCCAGTATCCCCATTTGTTGCGAGTAGGCATACACTTCCGCCATCAGCCAGTAGCCCGCGAACGGCAGCGGCAGGAACGCGAGGATCGCGACGAAGTTGGAGGTATACCCCATCCAGTCGTAGTGGGCCCTGTCGGCCGCCGTTTTCGCCGCCAGAAACTTGAAAGCGGCGTAGGCGCCGACCACCGCGCCGCCGAAGGCGATGTTGGCGAGGAAACGATGCAGGTTCAACGGATTCCACAGGGGACCCTTCATGATTTCCCAGAGGTTACCGGTGATCGCGCCGCTGGCCGGGTCGATGCCGGATGGCGCCATCATGAAGGTCGACCACGAGTTGGCCACCACCAGCAACGTGGTGCCGACACCGTTGAGCAGCAATCCCAGCGTCAGGTGTACCCACTTGCGGTTGCCGTAGCGCAACGCATCCCAGCCATAGTAGTAAATATAGAGCAGCATGCTTTCGAGGAAGAACAGCAGCGCGTAAATCAGGACCTGTGAACCGAAGGTCCGCATCATGTACGACATGAATTGCGGATACAGCAGGAACAGGGACAACGCCAGCGTGCCGCCGAACAGCGCCGTGATCGCGTAGGCGGTCAGGCTGACTTTCATGAATTCGTGGGCCATGTCGTCATAGCGATCGTCCCGGGTCTTGAAGCCGATGAATTCGATCACCAGGACGAAGATCGGCACCGCCAGCACCAGGGCACCGAAGAATAAATGCATTTGCGCGAAAATCCAGACGACCCCGCGACTACTGACGCCGATATTGGGATAATCGCCGCGCCTGGGTTTTGGAGCAGGCAGGGCCTCCGCCGCCGCGGGTTCATCGCCGGTTGCGCTGTCGGCCATGGCGGTCTGTGCTTCCGCGGCGTGAGTTGCCGCCGACGCACCGCCGCCAGACACGGCGCCGCCGAGGCCGACGCAAATGATCAGTAGCAGCGGCAGCAGGCGACGCCAGATCGGCGGATTCGATGCAACCAGCGATGCGCTCGATGGATATGCCATAGGTTTTACCCGTGATGCCCGGAGACGCCGCCCGAATCGATCAGCAACCACCAGAAGAAAATCAGTGTCACGACGAGCGTGCCGTAAAACAACCAGGCACCCCAGTTCGCACCTAAGCCGGCGGGGCCAGCCCTGTTGGCGGCCGGTTCCTGCTGATCTGTCATCGCTTGCCCCGACAGATATCGCCCGGATCAATCATCGCCCTTCCCCGGTTTATGTTTCTTGGCCGCCAGCTTTTTACCTTTCTCGATGGTGACGACCTTGTCCGGGTCTACCGGCGCCAGTGTTCCGGGAATACCGCTGACCTGTTGCATGAATTCGGACATTTCCTCCAGGTCGTGGAAATAGGTTTCCTCGCAGCCCTGGATATGCCGGATATGCCCGCGCCATTCCGGATCTGCATCGTCAGCGCGCTCGACCCAGATCCGGGCCACGAACGACTGTATAATTTGCGATCTAACCATCAATGCCAAACCCATTCGACCCTTCTTTCGATATTCCTGAGACGTTAAATCATGCCGCAGTGACAATCTGG
>JAOTTY010000360.1 GCA_029864185.1 Gammaproteobacteria bacterium | reverse complement strand
CTGGCGTCTGCCACAACGCGCGGCCTCTTTTCGCTATCCAGTTAGCGATCACACCGGACGGGGAGTAGCGGATTACGACATCGGCAAGAGTCAGCCTGCCCCTAGGTTCCAGCACCCTTGCCGCTTCGTTAAAAAAGATGTCGCGCGGTTCGAAGTGAAACGCCGACTCCAGCACTAGTAACTTGTTGAAAGCCGCGGCGTCAAAGGGTAGTGCCAGCGCATTGCCGCAGATGAAGCGCAGGCGTTCATCGCAAAATCGCTGCCTGGCCGCGCGAGCCTGGCTGCGGGTCAGGTTGATCGCAGTAATGCTAGAAAGCCCAAACCGATGCAGCCAGTAATTGTCGGCGTCACCGAATCCACTGCCCACATCCAGCACCCGGTCTCCCGGCTGCAACTGCGCATACTCTCCCAAAAGTTCGGCGAGCGACTCGCAGGCAGCATCATAGCTCGACGCCGACTTCCAGTAACCGAGATTTAGATAAAGGCTATGTTCTGCAAGATTATTGTGGTCCGACAGGATATCGTAGATTTTTTCCGGTTGGCATCGCCTCGAGGGTAGTAATAACAGTGACAACAAGCGGAGGCTTTCGACAAGCTGCGCAAGTCTCATCGCTAGCGCCACTGTAGATAAAACGAAACGGCGTCGGCCGCCGAATACGGAACCAGGTATCCCGACTCCTCAAGTGCCCCGACAATTCCCTCCATGCCCGGCTGTAACATCAGCTTGCGCAGCAGGTCGAGTTTGCGCGCGGATTCGGCCGGGTGATCCATCGCGGTGATGACTTCAATCAGCTCGCGCCGAGACAACCCGCCGGCTACCTGATCCAGCGCAGCGATTGCCGCCTGCGGACCGACGCGCACCAGCTCGGCGTAAAATTTCATCGCATCCGCCACGGTGCCGCGATCCCGTGCCGAGAACTTCGATGCGTCATGCAGTAGCGTGCCACTGTGATGATGGAGGGCTTCGTCTTTGAGAATCCTGCGCAACACCCTGGTCAGTGCAGGATCCTGGCAGTTCTTCATCAAGCGCTTGTAATGATCGAGCCCCCAACCCTCGAGAATTACCTGAACCAGATATATCAGCAGTTCGGGTCGATGCTCCTCGATCAGGCCGGAGAGAAACGACAGGAATTGGCCTTGCGGGCTGGTTTTATCCTGTTCAGCGATATATGGCTCGATCCAGGCGAGGTGCGTCGCTTCATCGGCAGCGATGTGCGCGAAGAGCTGGGCGCTATCCGTGCTATCCGCCAGCAACATCATTTTTGCGCAATAGGCCAGACCCGATTTCTCAATGAAATAGGCTTCGTTCAAGATGCCGCGATTACAGGCCGTGAGAGCTTCGTGCCGTTCGTTTTTACCGAGTCTGGCGAACAACTCGCAGCGCTCCAGCCCCCACCATTCGACAGGCCACAGCATATCTGTTTTCGCCGCCGCGGCATTGCCGTCGATACGGCGGGTTTTGGCGGTGATCAGCGGATACAACCGCGAAGCCTTGCCGGCATGCACGGCGCCGAGTTTGTTCTCGATGCGAATATTTGTCATTTTTCCTGCATTAGCCTGTTGCAAATTCTGCCGATCAAAGAATCGGACAATGTCTGCGGCAGCAGGCGCCGCAGGTAGTACAGGGCGTGCGAATTGCCGCCGACCCGGTTACGCAACGGCATCTTTTGCCGGCGCGTAAGTCCGACCACCTTGTCAACCACCTCGTCAGCAGGATTACCCCGCTGCGGCTGCGCCAGCCGGGCTCGGAAACTCTCGAAGCCCCGCAGTTGCGCGTCGTAGGGTAAACCCTCGCCAGCCTGTTGCGAGGGCCATTCCATGTGCTGGGCGAATCCGGTGCGGTAACCGGCGGGCTCAACCAGGGCAACCTGTACCCCCTGTGGTTCGAGTTCGTAATAAAGGCTTTCGCTCCAGCCTTCGAGCGCAAATTTGCTGGCGCAATAAAGGCTCATGAGCGGCATTCCGGTGAATCCAAGCACCGAGGACAGGTTGATGATCTTACCTCCGGCGCGGCGCAGTCCAGGCAACAACTCACGGGTCAGCAGCACGGCAGCAAAAAGATTGACCTCCATTTGCTGACGGATCTGTTCGACCGCCAGCATTTCGAGCGGACCGCTAAGGCAGTAGCCCGCATTATTGACTAGGCAATCGACTTTTCCGGACCAGTTGGTTTCGACATAGTCAATTACCCGGTCGGAACCCTCCACGCTCGCCACGTTCGCATTCAACACACAGACGTTTTCGGCTACGGGATGCAACTGCTTCGGATGCCGGGTTGTCGCCATTACGCGCCAACCCAGCCCGGCAAACCTGTCGACCATAAGCCGACCAAAGCCTGAAGAGCAGCCGGTGATAACTATGTTTTTACTAGTGACCATATTCGAATATTTCAGCGTGAAAGCTTAACCGACAATACGCCTGCCCGCCATTTTTTATGCTGATTGAAATTGCCCGCCTGAAGCCCGCGTCGTCTATATGACGAAATCCAGCCTGGTTATCAGGTCGACCCGTTTTTCATTTTTGTATTTTAGTTTTCGCGCCAGATCGCAACCGATTATCGCAGCAAGCTTGTCGTAGAACATAGAATAAACACCTGTTTTCAATGAAGCCATTAATATCCAAGGATATCGATTGACAACAGCACTGGTATCGCGTTTGATTTTGAGCCGCTATCGCAATGAATTTTTGAATCAATTCGGTGGCCACGGACGAAAATCCACCTTTTCGATCACCCCTTCTGTCCATTCCCGACCACCGGGCCAAGCCGACCCTGGCTGCTTTAGTCTAGAAGCAGCCAGGGGTGAAGAGGTGTTGATGTTGGCTATCGCAAGCCCGGCAGGGATACGGGCGGCGGCGCCCGACTCTCGGGCAACGAGCTGAAAACCGGACTGACGGCCTTCTGTTCCCGATGGGAAAGTATTTGCTTGATTACGCCCGGGACTTCAATATTGGCTGGCGATGAGCTTGACGGCGCCACCGCATACTTCACAGAGCGAAGTATCGATATTAAAGACTCGTTTCAGGCGTTGTGCGTTGATCATTTGGGCAGATTCAATCTACACGATTACAACAGCATATAGGGGATCATTTGCGAGCCAAATTCAGGCTAATTGAAATTCTTTGATACCTTCGAAAACCGCCCTGACCTCTTGTGTGGGTGCAAAGCAAATTGTTCGATATATGTCCACGATGGGGAGCCAAACAAAATGAAAGCCGCTCATGAGATTCCTCTGGGCGGCTTTTTTTTTGCGCCGAAATTGTCATCAAATCAATGACTTCGAGTCCCGGCCGGGAGTCACTTCTCTTCTTCAGATCAATCAGTTACCTCCATTTCGACTCCGAGACCCATAGACTATTAGTCTTTGGCCGCTCCTCGAGCGTGATTCGAGGGGATTTTACGGATTTCCCGAAAGCGGACGCCCAAATATTTTCGTTGGGCGGCAAAAACCGACCCACCACG
>JAOTTY010000097.1 GCA_029864185.1 Gammaproteobacteria bacterium | reverse complement strand
TTTCCCGCAGCGCAACGACAACGACTGGCTGCGGCGGACACTGGCAAGCTGGCCGGATGAAGACGCAAACCTGCCACGGCTGGCCTACGAACCGCTCGACGTCATGCACATGGAACTGCCGCCGGGCTGGCGCGGTTATGGCGCCAGGGATCACATCGATCATCCCGATACGCCGCAACGCCTGGCCGCCATCGAGACGATCACGGGGCAGGTTCCGGCCGAGGACCGCTTCGCGCTACAACAGGCACTGATGCCCTATGAACATCTGCTGCCACAACGGTACCGGGGTCGCAACGCCCGTCTCGGCGAGACAACGCCATGGGACTGACAGAGACGAAATCCGAATGTCGCCGGCTGCGGATACACGTGCTGCGGCACAACCCGCAAGACCCGGCCAGTCAGCCGCACATGCAGGCTTTCGACATCGAAGAAGCCGACGGCATGACCCTGTTTATCGCGCTCAACGAAATTCGTGAAACGAAGGCCCCGGACCTGCAGTTCGACTTCGTCTGCCGCGCGGGTATCTGCGGCAGCTGCGGCATGCTGATCAACGGCCGCCCGGGGCTCGCCTGCCGCACGCTGACCAGGGATCTCGAAACGGATATTTACCTCGCGCCTTTGCCGCTGTTCGAGTTGATCGCCGATCTGTCGGTGAACACAGGCAAATGGATGCGGGGCATGAGCGAACGGCTTGAGACCTGGATTCATACGCAGGATGGCGAGCCTGATCTGAACGCGTTCGAGGCACGCATGGAACCGCAACTAGCGCAGCAAATCTACGAACTCGAGCGCTGCATCGAATGCGGTTGCTGTATCGCCGCCTGCGGCACGGCGCGTATGCGCGAGGAGTTCGTCGGCGCCGTCGGCCTTAACAAAATAGCGCGCTTTCGCCTCGACCCGCGTGATACCCGCAGCGACGCTGATTACTACGAACTGATCGGCGACGAGAACGGCGTGTTCGGCTGCATGAGCCTGCTGGGTTGCGAGGATATCTGCCCCAAGGAATTGCCCTTGTCCACGCAACTTGCCTTCATACGCCGGAAGATGGCGTTTGCCGTCTGACTGGCGGGCATCTGAAAAATGCCTGATCGAAGCTAACCGATTGCAGGGAAAACGACTAACATGTCGAGCCTGGTATCCCTGTCGCCTACTCCTTTTTCAGCTCCTGGAGACGCAGGTTCCCTGACCCAGCAACACGCCCACCCTTGCAGTTGCATTTCGAATTCTTTAGGGGTAGGGTTTTGGCTCGTCTAAATAACACATGGAATCAGGGAAGGTGTTGAGTAGCGCGAAATATCATCCTCTTCTTTGTATACGTTGGCATCCGGCATGATTTGTCCGGTCATGCGCGCCAGCAACTATAACCGGTAAACATGTACGCAGACGTGTCGCATCGTGATCGACGCACTTCGAATCACTGTAGAACTTCCAAAAACCATGCGGCATGACGCTCATTTACCGATCGCGCCCCACGCGCCAACGGCCGGGCTGCAGTTCAATCGCGCCGCGGGGAATAGCGATAATTAACTGATCGCAGTTGGGAATCACTTACTGATGGGAGCATGAGATGGCAGACAGGAAAAAGAAGTCCAGGAAACGAAATAAACAACCCGAACAATTCGCGCATTGCGGTCTACCGGTCATACCCGATCGCGCGCTGGAGAGCGATGTCGATCCTGGCAGGGTGTTTCTTATACGCTACATCGAGAAAAAGTGGGTCAACAACACGGTCCTGCATTACTACTTTTTTAATAGCCCCGCGAGCTGGCGCGGCGCCGACAACCAAAAAGACGCGGTCAGAAGCGCTTTCAGGACCTGGAAGAATCTCGGCATCGGTCTGCAGTTCGAGGAAGTCGCCAACGCCAGCGACGCCGAGATCCGGATCGGTTTTGACCCAGGCGGATCCTGGTCTTATGTCGGCCGGGACTCAATTGATATCGCGGGCAACCCGAGCCAGCGAACGATGAATTTTGGCTGGGACCTGACCACGCCATACGGCCGCGATACGGCATTACACGAAATCGGGCATGCGCTCGGATTTCCGCACGAGCATCAAAATCCCCATACCGGAATCGTCTGGGACATCGATGCGGTTAACGACTATTTCAGCGGCCCGCCGAACAATTGGGACGAAGGCAAAATCTATCACAATATCATCCGCAAAATCGCGCCAGCCGAAGTCGCGGGCTCGACCTGGGACAGGGATTCGATCATGCATTATCGATTCGGCAAGGGCCTGATCAAGGTTCCGACCGAATACCAGGACAAGGCGCTGATTCCGAAGGCCGGCCTTTCCGATATGGACAAGGCAGAGGTGCGCAAGTTTTACCCCGCGCCGAGCAAGAAAAAGTTGCCCCTGCTAAAACCTTTCCTGTCGCATATCGTCAGGCTCGGGGCCGGGCAGCAGCTTGACTATGAAATCAGGCCGGAGGCCAGCCGGCGTTACACGATTCAAACCTTTGGCACGATGGATACCGTCATCGTTTTATTCGAGGATGATAACGGTACGCCCATCTACCTCGACGGAGACGACGACAGCGGCACCGACTACAACTCGAAAATCGAAACCAGGCTGATCAGCGGCCGCAGCTACTACCTCAGGCTGCGTCTCTATTACTCCACCGGCGTTGGCCAGGGGGGCATCATGCTATGGTAAGCCGGGATAGCAACCAGTTCATCACCCACCAGCCGGGATCGCAATTATGAAAACACGCGACATAGAAACGACGGGTAGCGGCTACCCGCTGAGCGCCATCCAGGATGCTCCAGACCTGCGAGATTTTCCGTTCGAGCCGTCACTGATAAAACTGAAAAAGGAGGTCGGCCCGCCGAATGGTTTAACGATACTCGATCAAAAGCACGAGGGCGCATGTACCGGCTTCGGCCTGGCCGCGATTATCAACCTGCTGAATCGACAGAGGAACGAAAAGGTCAGGGTCAGCCCCCGCATGCTGTATGAAATGGCCAAGCTGCACGACGAGTGGCCGGGCGAAGGTTACGCCGGATCGAGCTGCCGGGGCGCGATCAAGGGATGGTACAACATGGGGGTCTGTAACGATTCGGAATGGAAGTACGTTGCCAACAAACCCGATTCGCTAACCGTGGAGCGGGCCCGGCAGGCGCGTAGAAACACCATCGGCGCCTACTATCGAGTACAGCCGCGCATCTCCGACTTTCACGCGGCGATCAACGAGGGTGGCGCCATTTTCTGTTCCGCGCAAACTCACGACGGCTGGCAATTACCTCAAAAGGTAAAAAATAAAACGAAAGGCAAGACCGAGCACGTCATCGAGTTTCTCCAGGTGCCTCGAGGCGGTCACGCCTTCGCCATCGTCGGTTACGACGAAAAGGGTTTCTGGGTGCAGAATTCCTGGGGTAAAACCTGGGGCGACAAGGGCCTGGCGCTGTGGTTGTACGAAGACTGGCAGCAAAACCTGATGGATGCCTGGGTATTCGCGCTGGCCCTGTCGACGCCGCAGATTTGGCACCTGCCCGACCAGATGGAAAAGAATCGCAGCGGCCTGTCGCTGCAGCCATCGCCGCCGCGCAGCGAAATCGCGGGCCATTTCATACACGTCGACGATGGAAACTTTCACGCCCAGGGACGTTACTGGAGTAATGCCGAAGACGTGCGTACCACCGCCGAGCGACTGGCCGAAAATAAAAAGGGCTACAAGCATTTATTGCTGTATGCCCATGGTGGCCTGAATTCACCGAAGGCCTCGGCACGGCGCATCGCAGCGATGAAAAACACGTTCAAGGAAAACGGGATCTACCCCTACCACTTCATGTATGACACCGGAATCCTGGAGGAACTGAAGGATGTTATCTTTCGGCGCAAGCAGGAAGTCGAGACGCGGGCCGGCGCAGTTAGCGACTGGACCGATCGCCTGATCGAATGGACAACCCGTATCCCCGGGCGCGCGCTGTGGCGTGAAATGAAAACCGGGGCCGAACTGCCGTTCCGACCGAACCGGGCGGGTGCGCAAACGCTGCAAATCTTCCTCGATGCGTTAACCGCATCGGAAAACGCCGATCTGACCGTGCATCTCGTCGGCCACAGCACCGGCGGGATATTGCTCGCACATCTGCTCAATGCAATGGAAGGTTTTGCGCCCGAATTGCGTCTCGGCAGTTGCTCCCTGCTCGCACCAGCCTGTTCGGTGGATTTGTTTCGCAGCCACTACTATCCCTATCTGGTAACGGGCAAAAGCGAGTTCGGTATCGATAAAATGCAGGTTTTCAACCTGACCGACCGGCTCGAGCGCGACGACCAGGTGGGCCAGGTCTATCGCAAATCGCTGCTCTACCTGGTGTCACGGGCATTCGAGGAAGACACGCCCGAAGCGATTCTGGGCATGAAGAAATATACCGATCCTCTGCTGCAGGAATCCGACATCAAAAAACTTGGCAACAGGTTTAAAGTGCATTACAGCAGCGCGACCAATACCGGAAACAGCAACAGTTCGACCCACGGCGGATTCGACAACGACGTGGCGACGATGAATAGCGTACTCAAAACGATTCTTGGTCTCGGTGCGAATGCACAACCCCCCAGGCCGTTTACGCGCGAATCACTGGATTACTAGGAGGACCCTGTACATGGCGAATTTCAGCGAGGCCTACGATCTCACCTCGGCGCACGAGGGTGGTTACGTGAACGATCCCACCGATCGAGGCGGCGAAACCTACCGCGGGATATCACGCGTGCATCACCCGAGCTGGGGCGGCTGGAGTAAAATAGATGCGCACAGAACCAGACGCGGCTTCCCCGCAACGCTGGATGCGGACACTTCTCTGCAAACCAGCGTCAAGAGTTTTTACAAGCGCAAGTACTGGGACCGTTTCCTCGGTGACCAGATTCCGGACCAACGGGTAGCCAACGAGCTCTACGACACCGGCGTCAACATGGGCGTGCGTAGCGCCGCGCGCTTTTTGCAGAATGCGCTGAATCTACTCAATCGAAATCAGCGCGATTTCGAGGACCTGGTCGTGGATGGCTGGCTGGGGCAAGGCTCGCTGAAGGTGCTCAAGCAGTACCTTAAACTGGACCGGAAACCGGATGCCCTGTTGAAAATAATGAATATTCAGCAAGGCGCGCGCTATATCGAGATCATGGAAAATGACCCTTCGCAGGAAAAGTACGCACGCGGCTGGCTGAAACGCGCCTGAAGATAGTTGCTCTACCATTGAGTCGCGCGTTCTGCCATTAGGTGAGGGTTAACACAATACGTAGCCGTTTCAAGCTAAGTCAACCGCCATCTTGAATACACCTGCGGGGCGTTGATGCGATACCAGGACGCTGCCCCCGCGGGACGGACTAGTTTCGATGGAGAGCGTAGGCTCGAAGTTTGCGCCGGTAGAGCGATATCGAATGATCCTCGATGCCGGCGCGACCGTAGGTCGAGATCCATCGGGACACGACCCAGCCGGCACGCAGCGGCAGCGACGGGTTTGAAATTAGTCTCAGATTCACAAAGCTGTCGTCGGGACCCGCTTCGACGTGATTCAGGTAGCGCATGTCGCCGAAATGCACGTATCCCTGGAACCGGGCAAGCCAGTTGATCAGCGATTGGGGCAGATGCAGCCAGTTCAGCAGCGTGACAACCAGCGTAAACAGCCACGCCGGCGGTGTGCGCGGGACGATATCCGAGGAATTGACGACGCGGTAAATCGGCGTCCTGAACACGAAGCCCATGTCGAGGTTACCGACGCGCGGCCCGCCGAAGGTGTAACAGGCGCCGAGGCTGTCCTTGGCGATGAAACGGGTGGCGACAATGGCGAGCGCCCCGCCGAGCGAATGCCCGGTAACGTAGAGCGGCAACTGTTCGTCTTTTTTCAGGTCTTTATAAATCAGATCACGCACGGATGCGAAGGACTCGTAGAATCCCTTGTGAATGAGTTCCTCGGCGTTAGCCTCCGGCGCACGAATCAAGGCCGCGTCTAAATCGGTTCTGAAGTCGGCCAGTTTCTGCTCGGTGCCGCGAAACACGAGCACGCGCATGCCTCGGCTACCAGCGGCCGCCTTGCGTTTCGCCAGGAAAGCCTGGGTATCTGCGAGATTGTAGACGTTTACCAGATCGAATCCGGCTGCTTTGAGGCAGCTCGCGAGCGCGGAGCGCCCGTCTTCGGCATCGGTATCCATTTCCTCGAGAAACCGTCGCAGCCGCCCCTTGATATCGTCGGCGCTCTTAATCGACACCAGGTCCTGCGCGAGCGCGACGAAGTCCTGTCCGCCCTCGAAACGAAAATACGCCAGTTCCGACATCGCCGCCATAATCCAGGCGGTACGATCGCTGTAAGCGGCACGCTGTACCGGCGTCTTCAGCAGGTCGGAATGATCGAATACCTGCGGCGGCTGGAGTTGGGGCCTTGACGCTGCCTTCGGCATTTTCTCGATTGGATCTGGCATTTGCAGTCCTCCTTGTCATGGTTGATCGAAACAACACCACTCGAGTTGTCTGTTA
Organism: Gammaproteobacteria bacterium; assembly: GCA_029864185.1. GTDB lineage: Bacteria > Pseudomonadota > Gammaproteobacteria. The sequence goes on along the minus strand of JAOTTY010000097.1, from coordinate 7,596 downwards.
TTGCGACTTACCCGGTCGACGTTCGGGATCGCGCCGGTCTACCGGCCTGTAATCTGGCGGCGGAAAAAGACAGGAGCCAGTTTATAGATCCGGGCCGATTTTCCTGCTAACAAATCGCGCCAGCCACACGGCTCGGTATCGACCGGCGCGCGATCCCTCGAAGCCGTTATCACGCGTCATGATAACGCAAATCGCACGGAAGGGGGGTGCCTCGAATTGCGGGATCAACATGAGGTTAAAGCGTCAGGGCTTACATTCGACACTTTAGCCCTGGAGAGAAAATAGCTGCCAGGAATATCGGCGTCGGAGAATTAGAAATCGGCCTCCGACACGAATGGTACCGACTTAAGACGGTCATTCCAGCGAAAGCGGGAATCTCGTAATCGCCAGCTATCAATCGTTAAAATATCTCCGCTTTCGCTGGAATGACTCGAAGTTGGTTATCCTGCATCAGGTAAGCGACTTTGCATTCCGACGCCTGATTTCTGTCCCCTTTTTCCCGGCAATATTTACTTGTCGGCACCATCCGTCGTCTTGCTCAAGCTTTCCCATATCCTGACCATCGCCAGGGTATCGAGACGGCAGTATGCAAGCAGCGATTCCCGCATAGCGGCTTTCTCATCGGGGTTATCGATTTCATGCAAATGGGGAAAAATATCCATCGCGACATCGCCGCTCTGGATATCCATGTTCTTGTAATCCAACTCCGGGTCGCGAGGGAAAAGTGCGGGCAGGACGGATTTGATGGAAAAACTGCCGTGAAAATCAGGATGATAATACATCAACCTGTTAAACGGGATTTCCAGGTCCTTAAACCTGCCGATCATTGCCGTCAGCTGCGCTGCATATCGATCGATATGCCTGGCCAGCCCATTGATAACACCGATTTCAAACGACTGGTGAAAAGCGAATATGGTTCCTTTGGCGGTAATGTCTTCCAGCAAATGTCGCGCAAGCCTGAGCCTCGGATCCTCAGCTTCATCCGCAAGAAATTCCTTATGCTCGAGGTCACCATTTTCATGCAGGATGTGGAGAGAATACTGGAAGGGAATAATCTTATATGGACCCTGACCATCGAACCGGGGAATCGCATCCTGGAAGGTTTCAAAATCGAGGAAGTTAATGGGGTAGCTGACATCTCGAAGGTAGTCGGCTATGGCTTCGGTGTCGATGTGGGGCTCTCGGTTGAGTGCCGTATTAACCTGCAAAGTCTGGACGGCATTCAGGTCAATGTGATTCTTCGCATCTTCATAAGTCACGATCCCGTTGTGATAATACTCAAACTTTTTATTACCGTTTAAACGGCAAAGATCCAGCACGGAAGGATAAGGCACATCCCGCCAACAGTAGCCATGAAAATCACATTCGTAGGGATTATTGCAATGCGTACCGATCGGGATATCGGGCTCACTACCAGCGAGAACCACCTTCAGGTTGTCCAGATTGCTTTCTATCGAGGCCTGCTCGGCCTGAACATCCTCGGTGATGTCATCGATAGCAAACAGGCTTCGTATATCGAGCTCACCATCGCGCACATAACCCGTATGGAGATGAACTAGATATGCCCTGCCGAGTGGTATTTCGTTTCCGATCACATACCACTGAATTGCCACATCGGGCTTGTGCACAGCCTTGGTGGTGGCGGTTGCCTTTACTTCGTAGATATCCCATACGGTTCCGTTCCGGACCAGGATATCAGCCCTGACGAATACGCCCCCGCTGGCAAACGAGCCTTCGTAGATGACCTTCTCGCTCCCGATCAGCCGGGCGGTTTCGTCGATCATGCCCTGGTAATCGGACTGTCGATATTCAACTTCGACTCCGCCTGGAAATAACTGTTTAGCGAGGTCGCCGACACGATGACCCGTTGCAAACAGATTCAGCCTTCGTCGATCGGGTTCAGCCGCCAGGTCTTTTCGATTTTTAAACAACCATAGGGCCTTCGGGCATTGAAGACCTCTCATATACTGTGACTTCGAAAGATGCATGATTTCCCTGGCCGCTGTTTATTATGAATCCATACCCCGCGGAGGCAGGGTCAAAGATTATTATCTGACATCAGGCGTGGCTCTCCATGATTCGGGCTAGGAAGCCTCGAGGTTGCGGACGAACCGATAGGTAATGGATTCCGGTTTCATGCGGTAAAGCGCCGCGGGACGTCCCCCTTCCTGGCGTTTCCTGCCGGTATCGATCAGCAGTTTCGCCTGCTCGATACGACGGCGAAACGATCGTTTCTGGATAGGTTTGCCGATCAGCAACTCGTGCAGGTGCTGCAATTCGGCCAGCGTAAATTCTTCGGCCAGCGCGTAGCCCGAGGATATCGAATACAGGGCGCGCTGGCGCTGGCGCTCGCGCGCAATGCCGATAATCTTGTGGTGATCGAAAGCCAGTTTCATTTTCAGCGCGGCATCCAGTTCGACCCAACGGACGTCGGATACCGTGCTCACGTGCTGCGCGCAGGCCTGGTGTGCGATCAACGCCGTGTAGCAGACCGTAACCGACCAGCCTCGCGGGTCGCGCTCGCGGTTGCCGATAGTTTCCAGCTGATCCAGGTACGGGGGCTCGACGCTGGTCTTTTCGACCAGTTTCCGTCGCGCGGTCGCTTCCACATCATCGTCGATATCGATATCGACGATGCCGCCCGGCAACCCCCATTTGCCCTTTTCGGGCTCGGACGAGCGGCGCACGAGCAGGAGCTTCAACGCTCTCTCATGGTAGGTAAACAGCACCGAATCGACCGTCAAAAGCGGCGTTTCGATGCCGTGCCCGGGCCGCCGGGAGCTTTTCGCCTGTCGGGTCATACCTATTTCCTGGGTTCGGACGCGGCTATTCTAACGTAAAAAGTTCGCATTTTGTGACTTTTTGTCACTTACTATTTGACAAGTTAGTGTCTATTGGCCACTATCCATTAGTGTCTAATAGTCACAAAGGAGCAGAAAATGTTTGGAATACGCTACTACAAGGCCGATCCCTCGACTTTCGTCATTAAAACCTCGAACGGGAAAATCCTGGCAAAAGGCAAAGGGCTCAGCTTTTTCTACAACGCCGTGAAGACCTCGATCGCGGCGATTCCGATCAACGCTCAGGAGGCGCCATTCATCTTTGGACTGCAGACCGCCGACTTCCAGGAAATCAGGGTCCAGGGCCAAATCACCTTCCGTATCGATGAAGCGGAAAAGATTGCCGATATGCTGAATTTCGCCATCGGCAAGGATGGCGTGACCCATGTTTCCGACGATCCGATGAAACTAGGCGATCGCGTCATCCAGTCGGCCCAGGCCATCGTGCAGGAACGAGTGCTATCCATGCCGTTGCGCCTGGCGCTGGCCGACCACACTCGTCTTGCCGCCGAGATCCGGCAACAAATGGCCGCAGACGGGTCATTGCAGTCGATGGGCATTACCATTCTCAAAACCACGGTCAGCGCAATTTCACCGACGCCCGAAACACGCCAGGCCCTCGAGGCCGAAGCCCGCGAGGCGATCCTGAAAGAGGCGGACGACGCGATCTACGCGCGCAGAAAATCCTCGGTCGAGCAGGAACGCACGATCCAGGAAGCCGAACTGCAAACGAAACACGAGATTCAGCAAAAGGAACAGGAAATCGAGGAATCCCGTATTCTGAACGAGCGCAACCTGCTGCGCGGCAAGGCAGAGACCGAACGCGAGCGTATCCAGTCGGAGATCGATAACGAAACCCAGCGCAAGGAACTGGTAGGCCTGGTCGTCGCCAACGGCCGCGAGGAAGCCGACGCCGAGGCCTACGCGATGGCGAGTAAAATGAGGGCCTTTACCGAGCTGCCGGTGGAAAATCTGAAGGCCATGGCGCTCGCCAACATGCAGCCGGAACAGCTGATGGCAATCGCGTTCGAGGCACTGGCGCAAAATGCCGGCAAGATCGGCGAGCTCAACATTACGCCCGACCTGTTCGGTCAGATGATGAAAAAGGCTCGGGCCAAATGAGCCGCGCAGTCGAACACCGCTTCATACTGGTAACGCGCAAAACGCGCCTGCAGGAGTTGATCGAGCGTTTCAACACCTGGCCGCAGGCGCGATTCTACCTCGAGCATAACCAGGTCGACGCGCAGGACTACCTGGACGAACACGACCTTTACTCGAAGCGCATTCACGAGGCGGAGTCGAGGCTGCGCTCGATGGGCCCAGTGCAGAAACTGGAGCGGAGATTCCTGCCAAACTACCAGTTCGGCCGGGACGATATCGTGGTCGTGATCGGACAGGATGGCCTCGTCGCCAATACCCTGAAATACCTGGACGGGCAACCGGTGATCGGCATCAATCCTGATCCCGATCGCTGGGACGGCAAGCTGTTGCCGTTCGAGATCGGCGATATCGAGCGCGCGCTCGCGCAAACGTTGAGCGGCCGGGGGGATCGCAAGAGCGTGACCTTCGCCGAGGCCTCGACCAACCTCGGGCAACGCATGCTGGCCGTCAATGACCTGTTCATCGGGCCTAAATCACACGTCTCCGCGCGCTACCACATCGACTGGAACGGCCAGGTCGAACTGCAAAGCTCGTCGGGTATAATCGTATCGACCGGTTTCGGTTCGACCGGATGGTTCCAGTCGGTGCTGGCGGGCGCCGTCGGCGTTGCCGGCCTCGAGTCGCATCCGATGGCAAGCGGCTTTGCCTGGGATGCAGAACGGCTCCAGTTCGCGGTGCGCGAACCCTTTCCGAGTCAGACCACCGGCGTCAGGCTGGTGTTCGGCGAGGTTTCTGGCAACAGGCCCCTGACCATCGAATCGCTGATGCCGGAATACGGCGTCATCTTCTCCGACGGCATCGAGGACGACGCGATAGCCTTCAATTCGGGCTGTATCGCCAGGATTGACGTATCCGACACCCGGGGCGTGCTGGTGTGTTGATGCGCCCCGGCAAAACAACTTCATTCGAATCGACTATGCTCAATCAGGCGATGACTTCTACCCGTAACAACAACGAATTCCGCTCCGGCGCGAGCGACGCCGTGACCGGATCCCTGCTCGGCTGCGCCCTCGGAGACTCCATAGGGTTGCCGTTCGAGGGCATTTCGGCACGACGAATCCGACGCCTGAATCCGGGGCCGCTCAGGCAACGGCTCCTGTTCGGATATGGCATGATATCGGACGATACCGAGCACAGCTGCATAGTGGCCCAGGCGCTGATCGCCTCCGGCGGCGATGCAGGGGCCTTCGGGCGTAACATGGCCTGGCGGCTGCGCTGGTGGTTAGCGACCCTGCCCGCGGGGATCGGCCTGGGTACGCTGCGCAGCGCGATCAAACTCTGGCTCGGATTTCCCTATCACCAAAGCGGCGCGCGCAGCGCCGGTAACGGACCGATGATGCGCAGCGCGATCATCGGCGCCTATGCGGGTGGAGACGATCGCCTGCGCGAAGACCTGGTCGCCGTCAGCAGCCGGATTACGCACTCCGACGCGCGCGCGGAGCGTGCGGCACAGGTGATTGCGTGCGCAACCGCGCTGGCGCTCGACAACGAAACGATTTCGCCCGCACGAGCCGAGTCATACTTCGGAAAATGGGCGCGCAACGACGAGGCGCTGAAAGCACTGCTGCAAAGGGCGGCGCAAAGTGCAGCGGATAACCAGAGCGCGCAACAATTCTGCGTCGACAACGATATGCGCAAGGGCGTGTCCGGCTTTTGTTACAGCACGCTTGCCGTGGTGCTGCAAATCTGGTTCCGGCATTACGACGATGCGGAAACCGCGATTACCGAGGCGGTCCGCTGCGGCGGCGACACGGATACCGTCGCCGCCATTGTAGGCGGCATGGTCGGCGCCAGGACCGGCAGGCACGGTTTACCGCAACACTGGTTGCGCTGCCTGAACGACTGGCCTCGTTCGGTCAAATGGATGGAGTCGTTATGCGATCAGCTAAGCCAGTGCCGGGAGTCGGGTGTCAGGCAAAGACCAAAATACGTGTTTTATCCCTTCGCGTTAGCCCGCAACCTGTTGTTCATACTGATCGTACTGGCACATGGATTCCGGCGTCTGGCGCCCCCTTACTGAACACGCGGATTGCCCTGCCCTGTAGATATCCGAAGTTCCGAATGCAACTGTCCGCACCTGCGCCGAGGCCCGATCCCGATGCCTGCCCCTGACCTTGATCTGATTTCACTCGCGGATAGTGGATGCCGTCCGAAGAAAGATCACCTGGACTCTATTTTCGCTGCGTGCGTTTTGGCTTACCCTTGTTCTTGTTATCCCTGACCCTGTTTTTAGGCCTGGTCCTGGGAGATTTGCTCGCGTCCGGTTTTTTCCTGGCGTTTTTCTTGTTACCGCCGAGCTGCGACATATTCAGGCGTTGGCCGGCAACCAGGACATCCTTGAGTTTTTTGAGTAATTCCCGGGGCATGTCCTCGGGTAGATCGACCAGGCTGTAATCGTCGAAGATTTCGATGCGACCGATGTATTTACTGTCGATATCGGCCTCATTGGCGATCGCGCCGACGATGTTACCCGGCTTTACCTTGTGCAGATGACCAACTTCGATGCGAAAGCGATCCATTCCCGCCTCTCGTTTCTGACCCCTCGGCCTAATCTCGTCGCGAGGAGACGTCCGCTCAGCATCGGCAACGTCAGTCTGACTTTCGCGGCGCGGTTTTCTTTGCGCTCGGGTCCTATCGCCTTCCGGTTCGCGGGCCGGCGTAACCGCCGCTTTGGCGGATAATAGAAATGGCGCCCGACCCTGCACCTGTTTTGCCAGCGCCGCGGCGATGTCGAGCGTATCCACCGGATTTTCCTGCCGGTATTGCTCGATCAGCTCCCTGAACAGGCTCAGATCCTCGTCGGCTAGCGTAGCGCTAATGCGCTGCTTGAATTGCTCGACGCGTCGGTTGTTGACCATATCCGTCGAAGGTAATTCCATTAACTCGATTTCCTTGCGCGTCGCCTTTTCGATCGCCTGCAGCATGCGTCTTTCACGTGGGGCGACAAACAGAATTGCGTCGCCGTCGCGCCCTGCCCGGCCGGTGCGACCGATGCGATGCACATAGGCTTCGGTATCGTGGGGAATGTCGTAATTGATGACATGACTGATTCTGGCAACGTCGAGCCCGCGCGCGGCAACGTCGGTAGCAACCAGGATATCGTGCTTGCCCGCTTTTAACTGCTCTATGATGCGCTCACGGTTTTTCTGCGCGATGTCGCCATTGAGCGCTACTGCGCTATATCCCCTCGCCTCGAGTTTCTCGGCAAGCTCGAGAGTCGCGGTCTTGGTACGCACAAAAATCAGCATCGCGTCAAAACTTTCGGCCTCGAGAATTCGAGTAAGTGCATCCAGCTTGTGCGTCCCGCTCACCGGCCAGTAGCGCTGACGAATCGTTTCCGCGGTGGTGGTTTTTACCTTGATCGTCACTTCGGCCGGATTTTGCAGGTGGCGGATACTGATTTTTCGTATCGCCGCGGGCATGGTTGCGGAAAACAACGCAATCTGGCGTCGTTCGGGGGTCTGTTCCAGAATCCATTGCACATCGTCGATGAATCCCATGCGCAGCATTTCGTCGGCTTCGTCGAGCACCAGGGTTTTCAAGTGATCGAGCTTAATGTTTCCGCGACGCATATGATCCATCACCCTTCCCGTAG
>JAOTTY010000096.1 GCA_029864185.1 Gammaproteobacteria bacterium | reverse complement strand
AATTGATCGGCCCCGATTATATCCTTTGGGGGATGACCATATTCGGTAAACCGGCGCGGGTCGGCAAGGCCACGCCCTGGCACCAGGATGGCGACTATTACCCCATCGAACCGCTGGAAACGCTGAGCGTCTGGATATCGCTCGATGGATCGACACCCGAGCAGGGCTGCATGAGGTTCATTCCGGGTTCGCACCGGGAGCACAGGATTTATTCGCATCATTTCGAGCATCGCGACGACTATACCCTGGCACAGGTCATCGACGATGACCAGGTCGACCTGGACCAGGCGCGCAATATCGTGCTCGAACCGGGACAGATATCGCTACACGACGTCTACCTGGTGCACGGGTCGGACGCAAATCGATCCTCCAGGCGGCGCATGGGCCTGGTATTGCGCATCATGCCGGCCACCAGTTTCTACAACCACAACAGTGGCAAGATCAAGGAGGACGCGGGTTCGCCGCATGGTTATTCGAACCGGGCGCTGTTCCTGCTACGCGGCACGGACAGATCGGGGCGCAACGATTTCGCGCGGGGCCACGAGTGAAGACACTCGGCTTTATCGGCGTAGGCGAACTCGCGCTTTATACCATCAAGGGCCTGCGCCGCGGCGGTTACGACGGCGCCATCCTGTTGTCGCCACGCAACCGCGACAAAGCGGCCCTGCTGCAACGGAAATTCGACTGCCAGGTGCAGGAAGATAACCAGGCGGTCGTCGCGAACAGCGATTTCGTCGTCATTTCCACCCGTCCCGAGGACTGCCTGGAAACCCTTGCGGCACTGCGTTTCAGGCCAGGCCAGGTTTTGATCAGCGTGGTCGCGGGGGTCGATATCGCCCGGCTCGAAGGGGTGCTGAACGAAAATCTGAAAATAGTGCGCGCGATGCCGGTCAGTAGCGCCGAGGCGGCCGCGAGCCCGACGCTGATCTACCCGGAGCACGCTTATGTACGTGATTTATTTGCTTATTGCGGCAACGCAATCTGCGTCGACCGCGAAGACTATTTCAACCAGGGCAGCATTCTCGCCTGCGTGTACAGCTGGTTTTTCGCGCTGTTCGAGGCGTTGACCCAGGCAACCCAGGGGCCGAGGCTGCCGGCCGACGTCGCGGCCGAACTGGTCATGGGCATGGCGAAGGGCGCGGCCGAGCTGGCGCTTGCCAGTCGCGACAGGTCACCGGGCCAAATCGCGGAATCCATTGCCACCGAAGGAACCTTCTCCAGGCTCGGTCTCGAGCTGCTCGAATCAGAGGACGCCTTCGGGCCCTGGCGCAAGGCCTGTAAATTGCTGGAAAAGCGGCTTGCCGACAACGAATAGCCGCGGCAGGCAGATTCCGAACGGCACGAAAATTCAGGCATCGCCGCCGCTAAACCCACTCGACCGGTAGCTTAAATTATTTCGCAACCTGCCCGATAACAGGAATATAATTATTGTCTGGGATGTGTTCATGCAAAACAGGGTCATGCAGCAACTCAAATTCAACCGCTGGCACGAACGACAATTGTTTGGAAGCTTCGCCTGGCTGTTGAGCTGCCTGCTGTGCGGATTCCTGTTTGCCGCCATCGTCGAGTTCGTCGGCATCAACTTTTCAGGCATTTTTTCGATCCTGACGCTCATCGTGCTGTACGGCATAGGAATCGCCATAATCGAGCTGTTTCGCCGCTTCTGGATGCAGTTCTCGTTTGCCCAGCACTGCGCCAGCTCGGCAACCTGCGACAACTGCGGTAGCTACGGGCTGTTCGAGGTGCGCGTCGGTGCCTGGCCGATTTACGCGCGCTGCAATAAATGCGACCACCAGTGGGTAATCGGTCAGGACGACGCATAACCCGCCCTCCCGATGCTGGCATTTGACCCACCCACGCCAGATAGTCTTTAATGGCGGTGTTTACTCATCCGGTATCCAGTCATGTCATCCAAAGAAACCTGCATTTACCTCGGACAGGCCCTCGCCGACTACGGCTTCAAGGACGGGCACCCGTTCGGCCCGCAGCGCCATGACGTTTTCCAGGCCGAGCTGATCAGGCTAGGGCTGGATAAGCAGCTGTCCCTGCAGACACCGGTGGCGGCGAGCAGCGATCGGCTACAGCTGTTTCACACCAGCGACTACATCGAGAAAGTACGCGACTACTCGGTCAGCGGGCATGGTTACCTAGACGGCGGCGATACGCCCTCCTTCGTCGGCATGTTCGAAGCCGCAAGCCACGTCGCGGGCTCGGTCACCGACGCGATCGACCGGATCATGAAAGGCGAATTCCGGCGTGCATTTTCACCGATTGCCGGGTTACACCACGCGCGCCGGCACGTCGCGGCGGGCTTTTGCGTATTCAATGACTGCGGGATCGCGATCGAGTACCTGCGCGAGCAATACGGAATCAGGCGCGTAGCCTACATCGACATCGACGCACACCACGGCGACGGCGTTTTCTACAGTTTCGAGGACGACCCCGACCTTATCTTTGCCGACATCCACCAGGATGGGCGCACGCTTTATCCAGGCACCGGTTTCGTCAACGAAACCGGCACCGGTGCGGCCGAGGGCACCAAGCTGAATATCCCGGTGCCGCCGTTTTCGAACGACGCGGTATTCCAGGAAGTCTGGCCAATCGTGGAAGATTACCTGCGCAAACACGAGCCCGAGTTCATCCTGATGCAGTGCGGCGCCGACAGCATCAAGGGTGACCCGATAACCAATATGGAATTCAGCCCGGCTTCCCACGGTTACGCCGCGGAACGGCTGCGCAAGATCGCCGATGATTACTGCAATGGTCGGATGCTGGCGATGGGCGGCGGCGGATACAACCATGATAATATCGCGCACGGCTGGACCGCGGTGGTCGACTCGATGGTGAAGCCGGCGGACTAGTCCACGCCGCCCCCGGCTCTATTCCCAGCGCACGTAGGTTTCGTCGGCAATTGCCGCGCGCAGCAGCTCGATCAGCGGCACGGCACGGGTGTGCAGGCTGACCCTGGGCTGATCGTCGTCGTCATCGCCGGCGGGCTGAACCTGCTGCGGCATTCCGGCGAGCGCCGCCTGCAGGTTTTCGAGCGCCGCGGGTACATCCGCGGCGTCGATCGCGCCCGGCACCCGGGTGCCGAATTTCATCATTTCCAGCATCCTGCGGCCGATATCGCCGAACATCGTGATATTGGCATAGGCGCGGGTTTTAAAGGTGATTAGCATATCGGTTCCCCTTCATTTCTTATCGAGCACGTACTGCAGAATGCCGCCAGCTTCGTAATAGGCGACCTCGTCCCGGGTATCGATGCGGCACAGCACGTCGACCGACAGTATGCTACCGGTATGGTCGGTCACCGATAGCTCTAGCTTCTGCCCCGGTTGCAATCCTTTCTGCATGCCGCTGATGCTGATTTTCTCGGCGCCGGTCAGGTTCAGCTGCTTGCGATCGAATCCGTCGATGAACTGCAGCGGTAATACGCCCATGCCGATCAGGTTGGAGCGGTGAATGCGCTCGAAACTCTCGGCGACCACCGCCTTGATCCCGAGCAGGCGCGTACCCTTGGCCGCCCAGTCGCGGCTGGAGCCGGTGCCGTATTCCTTGCCGGCGATGACCACCAGCGGCGTTCCGGCGGCCTGGTATTTCATCGCCGCGTCGTAAATGCTCATTTGCTCGCCGCCGGGCATGAAGCGCGTTACGCCGCCCTCGACGTCGGGCGTCATTTCGTTACGAATGCGGATATTGGCGAAGGTGCCGCGCATCATCAATTCATGGTTGCCGCGGCGCGATCCATAGGAATTGAAATTGCCGCGATCGACGCCGTGTTCCAGGAGATACTTGCCGGCAGGGCTATTGACCGAAATCGCGCCGGCGGGTGATATATGGTCGGTGGTAATCGAATCACCGAGGATAGCCAGAATGCGCGCGTGCATGATCGGCTCGAGCTGCCTGCTGTTATCGAGACTGAAATACGGCGGATTACGAATATAGGTCGAGCTATCGTCCCAGCTGTAGGTCCTGGTATCGTCGACTTCGATTTCCTGCCAGTTGCGATCGCCGCTGAATACGTCGGCGTACTGCTCCTTGAACATGCGCTCGTTGACCTTCATGACCTCGTCGGCGATGGCCTTGTTGCTGGGCCAGATATCGCGCAGGAATATCGGCCTGCCGTCGGACGATACTCCAAGCGGCTCGGTGGTCAGATCGATACGGGTGCTGCCGGCGAGCGCGTAGGCCACAACCAGCGGCGGAGATGCCAGCCAGTTCGCCCGGACCTGCTGGTGGATGCGACCTTCGAAGTTGCGATTACCGGAGAGCACGCTGGCGACGGTCAGGTTCCTGTCACGGATCTGTTTTTCGATCGCCTCCGGCAAGGGCCCGGAATTACCGATACAGGTAGTGCAACCGTAGCCAACCAGGTTGAAACCGATCGCATCCAGTTCCTGTTGCAGTCCGGTGGCGTTCAGATATTCGGTAACCACCTTCGATCCCGGCGCCAGCGAGGTCTTGACCCAGGGTTTGGTGGTAAGCCCGGCCGCCCGGGCATTCCTGGCGAGCAGTCCCGCCGCCATCATTACTTTCGGATTAGACGTATTGGTGCAGGAGGTCACCGCCGCGATCACGACATCGCCATCCAGCAGCTGGTCGTCGGAAGCGCGTTTCGTGGCAACCTGGTCACCGATGATCGACCGGGTCGCCGCCTTGATTCCCGACAGTGCGACACGATCCTGCGGCCGCTTCGGCCCGGCAAGCGACGCCTCGACCGTGGACAGGTCCAGCGTCAGGCTGCTGCTGAACACGGGATCCGGGGTGTCGGCCTGATACCACATGCCCTGTGCCCGGCAGTAGGCCTCGACCAGTTTCAGGGTTTGCTCGTCGCGGCCGCTCAGGCGCAGGTAGCGGATGGTTTCGTCGTCGACCGGAAAAAATCCGCAGGTGGCGCCGTACTCGGGCGACATGTTGGCCAGCGTTGCGCGGTCCGCGAGCGGCAGCTGGGTGAGACCATCGCCGTAGAACTCGACGAACTTGCCGACGACGCCTTGCTGACGCAGCATCTGGGTCACGGTCAGCACCAGGTCGGTGGCGGTAATGCCCTCGCGCAGCTGCCCGGTGAAGCGGAAACCGACCACTTCCGGGATTAGCAGCGATATCGGTTGTCCCAGCATACCCGCTTCGGCTTCGATACCCCCAACCCCCCAGCCCAGCACGCCGAGACCGTTGATCATCGTCGTATGCGAATCGGTACCGACCAGGGTATCGGGAAAGGCATAAGTCCTGCCCTCGTATTGATGCTGCCATACGGTCCTGGCGAGGTATTCGAGGTTCACCTGGTGGCAGATTCCGGTTCCCGGCGGCACGACGCGGAAGTTGGCGAACGCCTGCGCGCCCCATTTCAGAAATCGATAGCGTTCGTCGTTGCGCTTCACCTCGAGTGCCACGTTGGCTGCAAACGCACCTGGCGTCGCGAATTCATCGACCATCACGGAGTGATCGATGACGAGATCGACGGGAATCTGCGGGTTTATGCGCTGCGGATCATCGGAGGCGGCGTCGCGCATTGCCGCGAGGTCGACCACGGCCGGAACTCCAGTAAAATCCTGCATCAGCACCCGCGCCGGTCGAAATGCGATTTCACGCTGCGAACTGCGATTCTCGACCCAGCGATCGAACGCCTCGATATCGCCAGCGGTATCGTCGCTACCCTGCTCGAATCGCAGAATGTTCTCGAGCAGGATTTTTAGCGAGCAGGGTAAATTGCGGGTTTCCGGAAAACCCTGTTCGGCGAGTTTTTCGAGGCTGAAGTACTGGTATTCCTGGCCATCGATTGCGAGCGTTGACAGGGTACCGAAGCTGTTGCTACCGGGTTTCATCACGAATCTCCTGCATTGGCATGCGGAAATTATATCGCGTTATTCGCAAAGAAAATGGATTGTATTTTTGTCCTTTGGATCGACTTTCTTGCCGAGGCTGATATACCCGGACCCGAACAGCGTGAATTCCTCGCGTCGCAGGAATATGTCCTGCCCCAGCGAGGTGCGCACGAAGGTGCCATTGGTGCTCTGGTCGGTGATGATGAACTTTCCGCGCCGATGCTCGATCTTCGAATGATATCGGGAAATCAGGTCACCCTTGATGATCAATTCACAATCCTTGCCGCGCCCCAGGATATAGGAAGTCGTATCGGTCGTCAGCGAATAGGGCTTGCCCTCGCATTCCAGCGTCAGGATTTTAGATTGCTCGTAGCGGGCTGGATTGGTGAAACTGCTGGCGGTTGCCATGTTGGTGATATCGCTTTCCTGCTCCCAGGTGAACAGGTAGACGTCGAGTGGCTCGTTGCGGCCCTTGATGCGCAGGCGATCGTAGGGTCGCATGTTATTCGATAAATCTCCGCTCTTGACCAGGAACGCGATTTCCTGGGTACATAGAATCTGCCGCGCCTTGGCCATGCTCGCGATGCGCGCCGCGACGTTGACCGTATCGCCGAAGATATCGTCGTTTTCGAGAATGGCGCTGCCGTATTGCATACCGATCCGGATAGACACGCCAATGGTTTCGGGCGTGCGGTCATCCTCCATGGTTTCCTGTATCGTGCGTGCAGCGTGCACCGCCATGTCGACATCGTTAAAGTAAACCAGTATCTCGTCGCCGATCGTTTTTACGAGATGACCATTGTGGCTTCGGGAAATCGAGATCAGCGTGTTCAGGGCCCTGGAAATGCGCTCGCGCGCGAGGTCGTCACCCATGTTTTCGTACATCGCCGTACTACCGGCGACGTCGGCAAACATTACCACGCAATTGATAGTTTCACGCGCCACTAAACCGGTTCCCGCATTGTCTGTTGCCTTGGATTATCCTTTCGGAGCCATTTTCAGGATCTGATAAGACAGCCTGAATGAATACTCGCTACCAAACCCCGACGAAAGACGTAATTTATTTCGACGGAGTCTAGCATGACTGTTCCATTGTTTGTTGAGGTTTATATAGCATGTTATTGAATAATATGAAGAATCATGTTGTCAGAGTTGTCGAGATATAATCGATTGCGCGCTCAATCCTCGCCAGACTGCGCTCCCTGCCGAGCAGTTCGAGGGTCTGGTCGATCGGCGGCGAAAATGATCCTCCGGTCACCGCAACCCGCAACGGCTGGCCGATTTTTCCCATGCCGATGCCGAACTCCTCGGTTATCGCTTCGATCGCGGCGTGGAGGCTTTCCGCTTCCCAGACCTGCAGGCCTGTGAAAAGTTCCAGGGCGCGTTGCAGCGGCTGCAGGGCGGGCTGCTTCAACACCTTGGCCGCCGCCTTCGCATCGTATGCATCGAATTCCTGAAAGCAGTAAGCGATACTATCTACCAACATGTTTATCGTTACCGACCGCTGGCGGTATAAATCGACTACCGTTGCAAAGTCGAGTTCGTGATCGTAATCGATGCCGAGGCGGTCCAGCCTCTGCCTGACCAGCGCGACGATATCGTTCAGCGGCAAGCTCATCATGTATTGCTGATTGATCCAGTTCAGCTTCTCGGTATTGAAAGAAGCCGCCGAATTGTTGAGCGCATCGAGCGAAAAGTATTCGATCATTTCCTGCAGGCTGAAAATTTCCTGGTCGCCATGGGACCAACCCAGGCGCACCAGGTAATTCAGCATCGCCTCGGGCAGGTAGCCCGCCTCGAAATACTCCATGACACCCACCGCGCCGTGACGCTTGGACAGACGCTTGCCATCGTCGCCGAGGATCATCGGCACGTGAGCGTACTCCGGTATCTTCGCCCGCAGTGCACGCAGAATGTTTATCTGCCTGGGGGTATTGTTGACGTGATCGTCGCCGCGCAGCACGTGGGTAATATCCATGTCCATGTCGTCGACCACGACCGACAGATTATAGGTCGGGCTGCCGTCGCTGCGCGCAATGACCAGGTCGTCGAGTTCCTGGTTGGCGACGCTGACTGCCCCCTTGACGTGATCGTGAAAACTGACGACCCCGTGTTGCGGGTTTTTGAAGCGCACCACCATTGGTTTTCCGAGTTCGGGATGCAGCCCCAGCTCGCGACAACAGCCGTCATAGCGCGGCTTCTGGCGGTTCGCCATTTGCTTTTCACGCAGCACTTCGAGGCGCTCCCTGGAACACTCGCAATAATAAGCGTCGCCCTGGTCGACCAGTTGTGCGATCACCTCGCGATATCGATCGAAACGTCTGGTCTGGAAATACGGGCCCTCGTCGGGATCGAGGCCGAGCCAGGCCATGCCGTCCAGGATGGCCTGTACCGACTCGGGTGTCGAGCGTTCGAGATCGGTATCCTCGATTCGCAACACGAACTTACCCTTCGTCTTCCTGCTGAACAGCCAGCAAAACAGAGCGGTTCTGGCCCCGCCAACGTGCAGGACTCCGGTAGGGCTCGGGGCGAATCGGGTTTTAATCATGCAAAACGGACTGGACTTGAGAAGCGCGGTATTTTAACGGAATATCGGCGGCGGAGTCTGTATATTTTGCGACCTAAAAGCGTTTCTCGATCTCGAGCATGGACCCGGCTTTCTGGATACGAGTATGCTGCAGAAAAGAATTACCGAGCAAAACCTCAAATGGCTGGTCACCGGCAATGACGGTGGCATCGACATTGCTGACCTGGATGCCGCCGATGCTGACCGAATCGAGTCTGATCTGCCAGACCGGCACGATGGCAGACGCGGTTTGTGCGGTGCTGGCGATGCCCTTGCGATAGTCGATCCTGAGACTGCGAGCCTTGGCGCCGCTCAGCGTGACGAAGGTAGCACCGGTATCGACCAGGAAACGGGTTGACTGGCCGTTGATCTCCCCTTCGACGTAATACATCCCCAGCGAATCGGGGTAAATTCTCAGGCCGCTGCGCTGCGCCTTCTTGAAGTTCCCGGCGATGGCCTGGTTGATGCCGAGCTCGACGGCCTTGCCGTCGATTACGACGACCGCGCCCCGCCCCGAGGCAGATTGCAGCAGTACCCCTTCAAAGGTTTCGCCCTTCTTGACGATCTTTTGTTTATCCCCGACCTGCAGCAGCGCCTTGTTGGCAAAAAGCGCGATCACCCTGACCTTGCCCTCTTCGGCGAATGCAGCACCGAGGATCAAAGCCAGCAACAGAGCGATTATGCCGGCAGTCGCTTTCACCAGGACCCCACCGCCAGCAGCGCCAGCTGCATGCAGGCCAGGGCGTAGAGCCCGGCCAGTACGTCGTCTATCATGATGCCAAAACCACCTTTCATCTTTGCGTCCGCCACCCCAACCGGCCAGGGTTTTATAATATCGAAAACCCTAAATAGCACAAACCCGAGCAGAATCCATTGCCAGGTCGTGGGCACGGCAATCATCGTGATCCAGAAACCGACGAACTCGTCCCAGACGATAGCAGGATGATCGTGCAGCTTGAGCGCATTGCTGGTGTACTGGCATAAATAAATCCCGCCGCCGAAGCTGAGCGCAACCAGGACGATATACCAGGCCGGATCGAGTTGCGCCATCAACAGGTAAAGCGGAATCGCGACCAGGGTTCCGCAGGTGCCCGGTGCCACCGGGGCCAGCCCCGAGCCGAAACCCAGCGACAACAGGTGCAGCGGATTACGCAGCATACCGGGAGAAATCCTAGTCAAAATGACGATAGCCCTTGTGGCCGTCCAGATCGATGCTTTGTTCGCCGACTCGCAGGTGATACCCGGATTCGGTAATTTCTCCGATCGGGGCCAGCCGGCTTTCCGGATGCTCTCGATTCCAGGTTTCGATTTCGCCGCGATGCGCGGGCGGGACGGTGCAGCATATTTCGTAGTCATCGCCGGCATCGAGCGCGTAGTGGTAGGCGTTTTGTTGTTCGATCCACGAATTTACCGGCAACGCAATCTGCGCGATCCGCGCACCGCTTTTGCTGGCGTCCAGGATATGTTTCAAATCACCGACCAGTCCATCCGATATATCGATAGCCGCACTGGCGAATTCGCGCAGAAAAGAAGCCAGCTCGAGCCGTGGCTGCGGGCGATTCAGCGCCAGAGCGCATTTTGCCCGCAGCGACTGCGGTAGCTCGATCTCGCCTCTGAGTTGCGCTAGCCAGAGCGCCGCGTTGCCAAGCTCCCCCGACACCAGGATGATGTCTCCGGGCGCGGCGCCTCCCCGCGTAACGTATTTTCCCACCGGTACCAGCCCTGCGATCTGTATGCTGATGGAGAGCGCTCCGCGACAGGTGTCGCCACCGATCAACTGCAGCCTGAAGGTATCGGCGGTTTGCTTCAACCCATTGGCGAACTGGGACAACCAGTGCGTATCGACGTCGGCCAGGGTCAGGGACATCTGAAACCATGCGGGGGTCGCGCCCATCGCCGCGAGGTCGCTGAGATTAACCGCGAGCGCCTTGTAGGCGATATCAGCGGGCCGGGTGTTATCTGGGAAATGAATCCCTCCGACCAGGGTATCTAGCGCGACCACCAGTTGCTGACCGGGCGGCACCTCGACTACCGCGGCATCGTCTCCGATACCGAGCACGGTGCAACCGCAATCCTGACCGATATTACTGAAATACTGCTCGATAATCGCGAATTCGTTCACAGGCACCGTTCCCGGGGTGGATGATCAACCGGCCACTTCGACCTTGCGCAGCTCCTCGCATAGCGGATCGAGTACGCCATTGATGAACTTGTGGCTATCGTCGGCGCCGTAGGTCTTGGCGAGATTGATTGCTTCGTTTATGACGACCCGGTAAGGAATCTCGAGATGGTTTTCCAGTTCGTAGGTCGCGATGCGCAAGATATTGGTTTCGATCGGATCGAGATGATCCACGAAGTTGGTGACGTACTTGCGGTAACGCCTGTCGAGCGCATCGACCCGCGGCGGGATCTGGTACAACAGTTCGAGAAAATACGCCTCGTCGCCGGATGCAATACCCTGCTCCTGCAGGTAATGATCCCTTATCCAGTCGAGGTCCTCACCGGAGAGTTGCCACTGGTAAAGCGCCTGCATCGCCTTGTCGCGCGCATGCCTGCGTTTCTTGACGAATCGCGCCTTGTCATTCACCGGGAGCCCATCGCGTCACTTGATTTTTCGCAACAGGCTGATCATCTCCATCGCGCTCATGGCCACTTCGTGGCCCTTGTTGCCGGCCTTGGTGCCGGCGCGCTCGATCGCCTGTTCTATGGTATCGGTGGTGAGCACACCGTTTAGAATCGGCAACGAATGCGTCAGCGCCAGCGACGACAGCGCCTTCGCGCTTTCGCCGGCGACGATATCGAAATGCGGGGTTGCGCCGCGGATTACCGCACCCAGCGCAATGATCGCGTCGTGTTTGCCGGCAGCCGCATATTTCTGCACCACCAGTGGGATTTCGAGCGCGCCGGGTACGTGACTGACGGTAATATCGCCGGCGCCGATCCCGGCGCGCTGCAGCGTGTCGAGCGCGGCGTTCACCAGGCTCTCGACGATGAAGCCGTTCCAGCGCGCGGCCACGATCGCGATCCTGGCCTCGCTTACCGTCAGGTCTCCATCGACTTTGTTGGGATCTGCCATAGTGTTACCCCCGATCAGAAAAATAATCGACCACTTCGAGGCCGAAACCCGAGATGCCATGAAAAACCTTCGGCGCGCTCAGCAGGCTCATCTTGCGCACCCCGAGATCGGCCAGAATCTGTGCCCCGATGCCGTATGTCCGTTGATCGTCGCCATGTTCTTCGTCGCCGTGCCCCTGGATCATCGCTTCGATCATGCTGACCATGTCCCGGGGCGTTTCGGCCTGGCGCAGGAATACGATGACGCCCTCGCCGGCCTTGTCGATTATCCGCATGACATCGCGCAGCGGCCATCCCCGGCCCTGCGTGCCCGCCAGCGAATCGGTCAGCGTGTTTTGCACATGCACCCGCACCGGCACCGGTTTTTCGGGATCGATATTACCCTTGACCAGGGCCAGATGCAGTTGCTGCGCGATGCTGTCCTCGAAGGCATACAACTTGAACTCGCCAAAGTCGGTCTGAAAGCGGGATTCGACGATGCGTTCGACGGTGTGCTCGTTCTCGATCCGGTAACGAATCAGGTCCTCGATGGTGCCTATTTTCAGGCCGTGCTGCATTGCGAACTTTTCCAGGTCCTTGCGCCGCGCCATCGAACCGTCGTCATTGAGAATCTCGACGATGACCGCGGCCGGCTCGAAACCCGCGAGTTTAGCCAGGTCACAGCCCGCCTCGGTGTGCCCGGCGCGAAACAGTACGCCACCCTTGCGCGCCATCACCGGGAAAATGTGTCCGGGTTGCACGATGCTTTCCGGAGTCGCATCAGGATTGATTGCGGCATGTATCGTGGTGGCCCGATCCGCCGCCGAGATGCCGGTGGTGACGCCTTCGGCCGCCTCGATCGAAATCGTGAAATTGGTCTCCATCACGGCGCGGTTGTCCCCAACCATCAGCGGCAGCCGCAATTGCTTGCAGCGCTGCTCCGACAGCGTCAGGCAGATCAGGCCGCGACCGAACTTTGCCATGAAGTTGATATGATCGGCAGTCACCGCCTCGGCGGCCATCAGGATATCGCCCTCGTTTTCCCGGTCTTCATCGTCCATGATCACGACCATCTTGCCGGCCTTGATATCGTCGATAATCTCCTGGGTCGAATTCAGCGTCATGTCAAATTTAACTGGCTTATTCATGATTGATAAATCCGGAGTTTATCAGGGTTTCGAGCATCTGTTTGTCTTTGTCTGCGTTGCCCGCGGCCCGGCCCTGCAGCAGCCGTTCCAGGTAGCGGGCGATAATATCGACTTCGATGTTGACCCGGGTGCCGGGCCGATAGTGCTCGAAAATCGTTTTTTGCAGGGTATGCGGCACGATGTTCACATCGAAACGGTTGGCGTCGACGGCGTTCACGGTCAGGCTGGTGCCGTCCACGGTAACCGAACCCTTGGCCGCGATATAGTGCTGAATATCGGGCGCGACCTCGAAACGGTAGCGCACCGAGCGCGCCTCGGGCTGCATTTCGACCAGGCTGCCGACGCCGTCGACATGGCCGCTGACCAGGTGCCCGCCCAGCGCTGTGTCCAGGGTTAGGGCCGTCTCCAGGTTCACCGGGCTGCCGGCCGCGAGATCACCCAGGCTCGTCTTGTTCATTGTCTCGACCGACACGTCGGCGCCGAAGGTCGTGCCGGCGAGTTCGATCACGGTCAGGCAGGCGCCGTTGACGGCGATGCTGTCGCCGAGCCGCACCCCCGACAGGTCGAGCTCGCCACAGTCGATTCCGAGTCTGATATCCCCACCTCGGTCCTCGCTCCGACTTATTTTACCGACCGCCTGGATAATACCGGTGAACATCAGTTCAGCTCCAGGCTGTACAGGCTCATCGGCAAGGCGCTACCGGTGTCGAAACTGGCGCCGGCCTCGATGCCGGCGCGCGCGATCGCGGTAGCATCGTCGAGCAGCTCGTAGGCTACCTGCATCGCACCGAGCGCAAAACCGGCGCCCGATCCGACCGCCCAGAAGCGTGTGTACTGGTCGACTTCGCGTAGCGCGTAGAGCCCGAATATGCCGTTCCTGTTCATGACCAGGGCATCCACGCGGGAAGATTCGTACGAGTCGTCGTCCTCATCCTTGCTGTTCAGATAGTATTCGTCTTTCAGTATCGGATGTAGCTGGCGCATCGTTTCGAATATGCTGAAACGATCGGAAAAATCAATTTTTTCGGCATGCTTCTCGAACAGGTTCTGCATCACCAGGTGATGGGCCGCGCTGCCGACGATACCGATGTAGTTACGATCGGCAAACTCGATTATTTTTTCGTAATCGCTGACGTATTGCGCCGCCTGTTTGGTTTCACCGAAACTGGTCAGGCTGTCTGCAGCAATGCAGGCAATATTGTTTTTTACTACGGCAACTATCGTCGACACGTTTAGTCCTGCTCGAGATCCAGTGTTAAGCGTAAATCTTCGCCGACCTGGCGAATATCGCAAATACGACAGGTTTTGCGCTGCGCCATCGTGCTGATTTCGCCGAGGTCGAAGCTGCCGCGCGCGCCGCTGCCCATTAAATGGGGCGCCATGTACAGCATGATCCGATCGGCGAGTCGCTCGGTGATCAACGCGCCCGCGAGGGTCTGACCGCACTCGGTATGCACCTCGTTGATACCCCGCGACGCCAGGTCACGCAGCATCGAGGGCAGCGCCACACGGCCGGCATCG
>JAOTTY010000359.1 GCA_029864185.1 Gammaproteobacteria bacterium | reverse complement strand
GGCGGGCGCGGGCGTTAGCTGGCATAGTTCCCGTAATTCGTTAATCTCAAGAATGGCAAGCATGAAGCTACCCGTTGTTACAGTATTACTCGGCGATCCGCGGTTGCCCGATCGTAGCAAGCCGGGCGGGCGATTTACGCCCGACGATTTCGACCAGGTCGCGCGCCTCAAGGCGGCGCTGGCGGAACTCGGCGATTACCGCTTCGAGTACCTCGACGACCACCAGCGGCTGCTCGACGATTTGCGCGCGCGTCCGCCGGAATTCGCGCTCAACTTCTGCGACCTGGGGTTCCGCAACAATGCCGCGTTGGAACTCCACGTCGCGTCCTACCTGGAGATGCTGGGCATTCCCTACAGCGGTAGCGGGCCGGTGCCGCTGGGTCTGTGTTACGACAAGGGCCTGGTGCGTGCGGCGGCGCAGTCGATCGGCGTTCCGGTACCGCGCGAAATTCTGCTGCTCCCCGGCGACGCGCTGCCGCGGCTCGAATTTCCGGCATTCATCAAACCCAACCGCGGCGACGGCAGCTTCGGCATTACCACCGCGAGCCTGGCGCATGACCGCGCCGGCGCGGGGGCCTACCTAGAACAGCTGCGCGAGACGCTGCCGGGAGACGCCATCATCGTCCAGGAATTTCTCTCCGGGGACGAGTACGGCGTCGGCATCATCGGTAACCCGGTGGATGGTTTCACGCTACTGCCGGTGCTCGAGGTGGATTACTCCGCGCTCGATGCGTCGCTGCCGCGGCTGCTCGATTATTCTTCCAAGACCGATCCCGATTCGCCGTACTGGAGAGATATTCGTTTCAGGGAGGCAGCGCTGGACGAGGCGGTGCAGCAGCAGATGCGCGACTGGTGCCAGGCATTGTTCCTGCGCCTCGGATTGCGCGATTACGCGCGTTTCGATTTTCGTGCCGACGCCGGGGGCGCGATCAGGCTCATGGAGATCAATCCGAATCCCGCCTGGTGCTGGGACGGCAAGCTCGCGCACATGGCGGAGCTCAAGGGCCTGCGTCACAGCGGGATGCTGCGCATGATCATCGAGGCCGCGCGCCGGCGCTGCTTCGGCAAAACCTGACGCGGATTACGCGGCTACGGCGGCGCTAGACCAGGTCGCGCTCGATCCGCTCCTCCCATTCCCGGGTAAAAACCTCGTCGTCGCCTTCGTGCACCGCAAGCCATGCGCGCAGGATGAAATGTTCCCGTGTTGCGAACAGGCGGGTGCGCGCGCTGACGCGAATTTCCCAGTCATCGCGGCGCATCAGCATTTGCTCGCTGATCTCGGTACTGGCGCTGAGCGGATCGTTTTCGTCGATACGAAAATGCCGCTCGACCTTGTGCCCGAGCTCGAGCCCGATTTCCTCGATGCGCACCATCGCCGCCGCGCCGAGGTCGCCGCCATCGTTAATCAGCCGGTAAACCACTTCGTTGCTGACGAGATCCCGCTCGATCGAGCGCCTGTAGCTGGCCGGTGCCAGGTGCGTGTGCGTCGACGTCGATTCCGCTGCCTCGGCTGGCGCGAACGCGGGCAGCGAGTCGTCGGCCGGGTCCGCCGGGCGCAGCGGCAGAACGAGGCTGCTCCCGGCCGTGTCCAGTTCGATCGTTACCGGTTCGGGCGCGGGCCAGACCATCGGCCAGTACGCGGTCGAAATCGCTAAGCGAATCAGATGACCCGCGCGGAAGCGATGCGCGATAGCGTTCAGCCCGATCGTGACGGTGGTGGTTTCACCCGGCAGCAGGGGTTCGGGGTGCTGGTGGCTGTGCCGATGCGTGAGATTGAGGATGCCAAAGGACACCCTTGTCGAAGAACCGTCGGCGGCGATTTCGT
This sequence comes from Gammaproteobacteria bacterium, assembly GCA_029864185.1. Lineage (GTDB taxonomy): Bacteria > Pseudomonadota > Gammaproteobacteria. The sequence goes on along the minus strand of JAOTTY010000359.1, from coordinate 1,663 downwards.
TAAGTCGCACCGCGAGCATCGCCACCGGCCGATCGCTGCGCAAACCAAGAGTGACCTCCGGAGCGCCGAGTATCTCGATATCCTCGTCGAGCGCTGCGGTGTCGAACACCAGCGAGCGCCCGTCGTCGCTGCGCTGATCCAGCGGCGCCTCGCCCTCGCTGCCGAAGCCGCACCAGTCGCCGCCACCGAGCCCGGTTATCTGCGGCGAACAAAGATTCAGGCTAACCGCGGCGGCGGGGGAATTCTGCAGCCCGGCGCTGCCGTTGAGGTGCCAGCGCCGCCTCGATATGCGCGCGCTGGGCCAGGTTTGCTCGGCGACCCAGCGTCCCGGGCTTTCCTCGAGGAAAGGTTCCGGCGCGGCGTATTCCTGCATCCACACGCGCAGCATCGGCTCGTCCATGATCTCCGTGTCGATGCCCTTCAGCCAGTGGTCCCACCAGCGTAGCGCTTCCTGCAGGTAGCCGATGGCCGGACCCGGAACCCCGTTGTGCGGAAAGTTGTGCGACCAGGGTCCGATCAGTCCCTTGCGCGGGCCGTCGAGCCCGTCGAGCAGGCGCGGCACGGCGTTGGAGTATCCGTCGGCCCAGCCGCCGATGGCGTAGACCGGGCAACGGATACGGGAAAAATCCTCGCATGCCGATCCCTGCTGCCAGTAGGCGTCGCGGCGCTGATGGCGCAGCCAGTGCGCCGGAAATGGCTTGTTGGCCTGCAGGCGCTGCATCCACTGGTCGCGCCAGCGGTCCCCCACCAGCGCCGGATCCGGAGGCAGCGCGTTCAGCCCGAACAGCACCGTGCCCCAGATCTGATTTTCGTTGAGCAGGCACCCGCCCATGTAATGCGCATCGTCCGAGTAGCGGTCGTCGCTCGCGCACAGCGTGATGATGGCCCCGAGCGCGGGCGGGCGGTGTGCGGCGACCTGCAATGCGTTGAAACCGCCCCACGAAATGCCGGTCATACCGACCCTGCCGCTGCACCAGGGTTGCGCGGCGAGCCACGCGATGACCTCGATCGCGTCGAGCTGTTCCCGCGGCAGGTACTCGTCGTCGAGTACGCCGTCCGAGTCGCCGGAGCCGCGCAGGTCGACGCGCACCGCGGCGTAGCCGTGCCCGGCGTAGTAGCGGTGAATGGGCTCGTCGCGCAGGCGCATGAAATCGCGTTTACGGTAGGGGATATACTCGAGTATGGCCGGCACCGGGTCCTGTCCCGCGTCCTGCGGCAGCCACAGCCGCGCCGCCAGCCGCGTACCGTCGGCCAGCGGGATGAAAAGGTTCTCGATTTCACGAACCGGTCGGGGCAGGGGGTGCCGCTGCGTGGCTGCCATCGGGAAACCGCGTCAGCCAGCAGGTGGCGCTGTTGCGTGCCGCTGCGTGCCGAGCGACTGCGTCGACCAGAACGCCAGCGCCAGATCCTCGCGCGCGCGCAGGCCCGCTTCGAGCTGCCAGCAGTTGACGATCGCGAGGCGGAAGCCGCCCGGCGGCATCGCGTGTTGCTCGGGCGGCAGGTCCTCGTGGAATGTGATTTGCACGCTGGTAACGCCGGGGCGGGCCGCGATCTCGTCGACCAGGCTGGCCGGGGGGTGGCGGTAGGGCACGCCGTGGGCGCCGAACAGCACGACGCTGTATCCGTCCCGGCGGTCGGCGTCGGCGTAGCGCCAGCGCCTGCG
>JAOTTY010000358.1 GCA_029864185.1 Gammaproteobacteria bacterium | reverse complement strand
GACTCCGGCCGCGCTCGACTATTTAATACGCGCTTCCGCCCCCCAAGCCCAGGTAGCTCAGTCGGTAGAGCAGAGGACTGAAAATCCTCGTGTCGGTGGTTCGATTCCGCCCCTGGGCACCATTTATCCTGACTTTCAAATCCGGTAAAAACGCTCAATGCAGCTCGGATATCTTAAAAACTGTGATCTCGACCTTAAAAGATTATCTTTTTGACTAGTAAAACGGAAGCAACGACTACGACCAATCCAAGAATCTGATCGATTTTTTTAGATGAGAATCTAAACGATCCCATGTAGGAACCAATCATTCCGCCCACGAGGACCGCGGGTAGTAGCGGCCAGTATTCGATGATGTTAATTTGATTAAACTGGATTCTGGAGGCTAATCCCGAAAGCGAATTTAGCCAGATGAAAATAGCTCCACAGGCAGCTGCCTCTTTTTCGGATCCGAGACCCAGAACAATGATAAGCGGGACGAGGTATATGCCACCACCAATTCCGACGATGCCCGCAATAAGCCCCAGTAAGGATCCTACAATCATGGAAATAATCAATTTTTCTTTACTGGACAGATTCAGGTTGATGGATACCGATTTCCATAAATATATTCTGGTAGCGACAAATATCAGTGAAATCAGTAATACCCAGTAAAAAAGTTGTGCGGGTATCTCGAGTGACCCGCCCAGGTATGCCATGGGTATCGATGAAAAAAGAAACGGCAGGATCAGTCTGAACCGGCCGTGATTATTGCGAATGAAGTTGTAGCTGCCTACGGAGGTAACCATCAGGTTCAGGATGAGAGATATAAGTGGAACCGCCAGGATGTTAATCCCGAAAATCGCCATTAATGCGGTGTAACTCGAGCCGCCACCCATGCCTACAGAGGAGTAAATCAGGGCGACCACAAAAAAAGTGACGGCCATTAAGTACAGGGTTATTAATAACGCATCAGGATTGGTCGCAAACATTTTTAGCAGGTCCAACTGAAATATAGATAAACAATTTTTGCCAGCGTGAATTCATTTCGATCGCGTCCAAATCTGAAATGACCTCTTTCAAGTCGCAAATTCCAGACCTGGTTAGAAAGGCGATATTCACTGCGTTGACCATTGATTATTTTCTCAGGCCATTTCAAGAGGCCGTTAAAAAACTTAGTTCCGGGAAATAGCGTTCATACGGCTAATTTCCGGCAACCCGAAACGCTCACAACTCAGGCAGCAAAATTCACGCCAGCCTGGAAATTTGTCAGTACTATCAAACTTTCCTTATCGCTTTGACACTCGGGCTGTTACCAAACGGTAACCGGATCTATGGTCGGAGGTTTCTTTCAGGTAACGTGCATGTCGAAAATTCGCCTCGATCGAATCAATCACCCGTAAAAATTCCGGTTCGACAAAGCTTATCCCGAGCTTTATTTCCTGATTCTTTTTTAAACTTATTACTTCTTGGGTTTGCGGTGGACGGCCATGCCCTGCGGCAGCTTGTTTATGACAGCGACTATCGCTGGTTTGCCGAGTTCGAGGCCTGCTCATGGTCCGGGCGACTGGCGGTCGAGGCGCGGGGTCGTGGTCGCCAGGAAGGGATTGTCAGCGAGTAAAATTCCGTCAAACGAAGCGGTTAAACGGTAATCGAACTTATTGTCTGCGCTGGCGCATATGGCTGCTGTTAGCCACTACAAAGGTGGCGGCGCTTGCAGCCGTTTCATTCGCGTCCTTTGTCGATGCCGTAACGTTTCATCTTTTCCCACAGGTTCTTGCGCGAAATACCGAGCGCTTCCGCTGCCTGGTTAATTTTGTTGTCATTGTCGGTAAGTGCCCGCGAAATAGCCTGACGTTCTGCTTCCGCGACCGATTCCTTCAATGTCGCCGCGCCGGGTTCCATATCCTCGGCTTTCTCCGGGACCAGTTCCACGGGGCTGATCCACGGCGCGTCGCATAGCGCCACCGCGCGCTCGATAATGTTTTTCAACTCACGCACGTTACCCGGAAAGGACATCGATTGCAGCAACGCTTCGGCTTCATTGGTTAATCCTAGAACAGGGTTATCCATTTTGGCGGCCTCCTTACTAACGAATTGTCGGGCCAGATATAAAACATCCTCGGCTCGTTCGCGCAGCGGCGGCACCTCAATGTGAATGACGTTCAGGCGCCAGTAAAGGTCGGATCTGAATTGCTGGCGTTCGATCGATTCGTCGAGGACAGCCTGGGTTGCGGCGATGATACGCACATCGAGTTTGACAGGGTCGGTTCCGCCGACGCGCTCGATCTCGCGTTCCTGCAGAACGCGCAGCAGTTTAACCTGGATATCGGGGGACACCTCGGCAATTTCATCGAGAAAAATAGTTCCACCCTGAGCCTGCTCGAAACGGCCGATACGCTGCTGTGTAGCCCCGGTAAAAGCTCCTTTTTCGTGTCCGAAGAGTTCGCTTTCGATCAGGCTCGGAGATAGCGCGGCACAGTTGACCTTGACCAATGGTCCTTGCCGGCGCAGGCTGTTGTAGTGGATCAGCGTGGCGACAACTTCCTTGCCGACACCCGACTCGCCCGTGATCAAAACTGAGCTGTCGCTTTCCTGCAGCCTCGCGACGAGGCGCTCGATTATTCGCATCGCCTGGCTCTTACCGAGCTGTCCGCTACCGGCCTTGAAGCTATTTTCATCGGATGCATTTGTTGACACCAGTCGGCTGTCGGCGATCCGTGCCAAATGATCTCCCACCTTGCTTATAAAATCGTTGATATCGAACGGCTTGGTCAGGTAGTCGAGTGCGCCAGCCTTGACCAGGTTTACCGCATCGGAAATATCGCCAAAAGCCGTCATCAAAATCACCGGCGTGCCGGGAAAATGGATTGTAATCGTATCGAAAAGCTCGAGGCCGGTGCCGTCGGGCAAGCGAATATCGGTGATGACCAGGTCGATATCGCCGTGTTTCAGATTTCTTCTGGCGCTGGCAACATCGCCCACGGCGATCGTCGGGATGCCCTCCAAGCGCAAACGATCCTCGAGTGACATGCGCATAATGGCATCGTCTTCGACCAGCAAAATCCGGTAGTCGGCATAGTCCTCGCGATCCGCTTTTCGTTCGGCCTTGTGCTGCATCAGGCGGCCTTCGGTGTCCTGACCGGAACCGTAACATAAAAGGTTGTACCGCGATCCTTGCCGCTATCGATCTCGATAATGCCCCCCAGATTTTGTGTCAGGCGATAGACCACCCATAATCCGAGTCCGGTACCGTTGGGCTTGGTGCTGAAGAACGGATCGAACAGCTGGTTTCTGATTTCAGAAGCTATACCGGGCCCGTTATCGCTGACCTCGATATTCAGGTGTGAATTGTCGAGATACATTCTGAACTCGACCCGGCCATCACCGGGTAAAACCTCGATAGCATTCTTCAGCAGGTTGTAGACGATTTGCTCGAGCTTACCCGGAATTTCCAGGTCGATATCGACGCGATTTTCCCAGACGATTTCGATGTTCCTGTCGCCGACATCGACTGTGATCAATTC
>JAOTTY010000357.1 GCA_029864185.1 Gammaproteobacteria bacterium | reverse complement strand
GGGGTTCGGGCACGATTTTTTCAGCTGGTGCAACCTGCGCTGCGTTTTCTGCCAGAACTGGGACATCAGCCAGAAGGGCGCCGGTCACGAGGTCACGCCGCCAGCACTCGCCGAGATAATGCTGCAGCTGCAGGCGCAGGGTTGCCACAACATCAATTTCGTCACGCCCAGCCACGTCGTCGCGCAAATCGTTGCCGCGGTCGAGATTGCCGCCCACCGGGGATTGCGCCTGCCGCTGGTCTACAACACCGGCGGCTACGACAGCCCCGAGGCGTTGACGCTGCTCGACGGGATCATCGATATTTACATGCCGGACATGAAATACGGCGATTCCGTGCTTGCCCACCAATATTCCCACGTGCGCGATTACGTCGAGATCAACTTCGCCGCCGTGGGCGAGATGTATCGCCAGGTCGGCGACCTACGACTCGACGCGGACGGTATCGCGCAGCGCGGCCTGCTGGTGCGTCACCTGGTGCTGCCGGACGATCTCGCCGGCACCGAGGCCGTGATCGCATTTCTCGCCAACGACGTTTCCAGGCACACCTGCCTGAACCTGATGGATCAGTATCACCCCTGCTATCGGGCAGGCGATTATCCGCCGCTCGACAGGTCACTGAGCCATGACGAGTACGAGCAGGCGCTCGACCTGGCCGCGAAGCATGGTCTGCAGCGGCTCGATTGCCGCCGCCGGCGCCGGTCGTTGGTTTGAAAATCCGATGATGACTACATGGGACACACACTTCGCATGGTGACTACATGTGACAGAAACTGGGACAGATCTAATTATCTGAATTATATGCAAAATATCGCGCCGAAACCCCGGGGTTACCTGGCCGGCACGCCGCCGCGCGTCGGAGGGGGGTTTCCGGGGGGCTCGACCCTCAGCGACGAAAGTAGCGCCGGATCTTGTCGACCCGTTTACGGAAGGCACGCGTATTGCTGCGTGGATTGTTCGCGACCGGCGACGGCAGGGTCGCCGCGAGTTCGATCGACTCGCGCGCGCTAATCCTCGAAACCGGCACATCCCAGTAATATCGCGCGGCGGCATGGACGCCATAAATGCCCCGGCCGAACTCGGCCACATTCAGGTAATACTCGAGGATACGCCGCTTCGACAGGCTGCGTTCCATGCCGAGGGTCAATACGAGTTCGTGCCATTTGCGCAGCGGGTTGCGCGACGGACTCAGGAACAGGTTCTTCACGGTCTGCTGCGACAGCGTGCTGGCGCCATAGGCCAGACGCTGTTGCGACAGGTTGTATTCCATGGCCTCTTTAAGCGCTTCCAGGTCGACGCCTTCGTGTTCGTAAAAACGGGAATCCTCGGCAACGATCACGGCGCGAATCAGGTGTTTCGGAATCCCGTCGATGGCAACCGGACGCCAGCGCAGTTTCGGCCAGTCAGTTCGCTGCTGGCGTTCCCGCTCGTAGTCCCGGATAAACTGCGAGCGCTGAATCGGGCCATGCCGATAAGCCGCCCAGTCCGGCCAGATCGAAGCCAGGTAAGCCGCATCGGCAATGACCAGAAGCAGCAATACCAGCCCACTCCAGCGCAGCAACCGCCTGAGCCGGGAAACGCGCGTCCGGGCAAGGCGCCTGCGTCGCGACCAAAATGCCATATATCCAACTGAGAACCGGTAAAACGGTAATTTACAACGATTAAATAAACCTGTCCCGGTTTTATACGCTCCGATAATATTCTTACTATGAAAGTATACTTTTCGGACGGCAAGGAAAGTGGCCCCTGTGGAACCAAGATAAAGCGCCTCGCAAAAATAGCCGAAAACATGGGCTGCGGCGTCGAAAGTATCGACTACACAGACACGATTTACCCCGATCTGCGCGTCGAACGCGTGCTCGGTGTGCTGGCCAAAGAACAGGACGAGTTCGTTTTGGTGGGTTCGAGTATGGGCGGGTATGTTTCCCTGGTGGCTTCGCAAGAGGTGCACGCGCAGGCCATATTTCTGATGGCACCGGCGCTGTATATCCCGGGCTATGAGCGGCAGGAGTATCGCTCTCGATGTTCACATATCGAAATCGTGCACGGCTGGTCGGATGACGTGATACCTGTCGAGCACTCCATCAGGTACGCGAAGGAGGCCGACTGCACGCTGCACCTGATCAGCGGGGGATCATCCATTAAATAGCTCGTTGGAGGTCGTTGCGAGATTGCTCGAAAGGTTTTTGGAACAAGTTATAGATTAGAGAATTCCGGGGCCGATCAATGGATCCACACTCGTGGTCGATTCAGTCTTCGGGGGCCGGCTTATGCAGCGCCTATTCTCGGGCATCCGGATTGTTCGATCGGGTCGATCGATATCTTTAGTTTGGTAGAACCGGGAGAATCGAGTACTAATAGCTGCCACGTCGCGCGGTGCGCCGCGCAGAAACAAGGCAAAGAGGAATCGGGTTTGAGCACAATCGCAACCACGGCGGACACACCGGCCAGCCGCACGCCACAGGGCATCGCCGCGATTATTCTCGGGATGTTGCTGTTCGTGTTCCAGGACGCGATGATGAAGTCGCTGCTCGGCGCTTTCCCGGTCTGGCCGCTGCTGTTGGTGCGGGCGGTCGTCTGCTCGCTGGTCATGGTGCCGCTGATCCTGTATCTCGGGCCTCCACACCGGATTCTGACACCGCTGTGGCCGCTACACCTCGCGCGCGCCGTACTGTTCGCTTTCGGCTTTTCGCTCTACTACGCGGCGTTCCCGTTCATGACTCTGGCGGCGGTGTCGACGATTTTTTTCGCCGCGCCCCTGATCACGGCGGTGTTTGCCTCGGTGTTTCTGAAGGAGCACATCGGCATCCATCGGATCAGCGCGCTGGTGCTCGGTTTCGTTGGTGTCATCATCGCGATGAAACCGGGCGCGGGCTCTTTTCAGTGGGCCTCGGTGCTGCCGCTGATCTGCGCCTGCAGCTACGCGACATCGCAGATGCTGGCGCGACGGATCGGCCACCGCGAGACGGCCATGGTCGCGGGTGCCTACACCATCATCCTCGCGGGGCTGCTCGTGTTGCCGCTCGGCTGGACGCTCAACGCCCTGTTCGATATCGGCGCGCAGGCCGCGCACCTGCGCTGGAGCTGGGAGGCGTTTACCTACGGCACCCTGCCCTGGCTCTTCCTGTTGGGCGCTGTCGGCATGGTCGCCTGGACGCTGTTGTCCCGGGCCTACCAGATTGCCGACGTCGGCGCCGTGGCGCCGTTCGAGTATGCCTACCTGCCGCTGGCGGCGGCACTCGGTTACCTCGCTTTCGACGAGGTTCCGGCGTGGAATACCCTGGTCGGCATGGCGCTGATCATCGTGTCGGGGATCTACATCGCCTACCGCGAAGTCGTCAATGCCCGTCACAGCATCATGCCGACGGTCGAGGCGAGCTTTGCGCCCGGGAATCCCGGTGTAGTGCCCGAGGGCCATGAGGCCGATCCGCCCCCGGAGCGGCAGTGAAGCGATGGGACACCGGGCTTTCCTCGGGAAATCCAGCACGAATGGGGTCACACGAATGGGGTC
>JAOTTY010000095.1 GCA_029864185.1 Gammaproteobacteria bacterium | reverse complement strand
AAACAGGCGCTCGATTCGAGCAATATTGCACTGGAGGCAACCCAGGCCGGTTTCGAGGTCGGTACGCGCACCTCGGTAGACGTGCTGGTATCGTTGCGCGAAACCTACCGTGCGCAACGCGACTACGCGAGCTCGCGCTACGATTTCCTGCTCAACAATCTGCGGCTCAAACAGGCGGCCGGGATTCTGCAGGAAGACGACCTGTTTGCAATCAACCAGTGGTTGGTCCCGCAGTAATCGATGGGCCAACAAAGCTCCGTACCTTTCAAAGCGAGCGATTACTACTCCCCTAGATTCTGGCCCATGTGGTGCATCATCGGGCTGCTGCGCCTGGTGTCCCTGTTGCCCTATCCTGCCGGGCTCGCGGTGGGTCGCGCGCTCGGTCGCCTCGTCTTTCTGCTCTCGAGGTCACGCCAGCGCATCGTCGATATCAACCTCGAGCGTTGCTTCCCCGAAAAGTCGCTTGCCGAAAGAAATCGAATCAAGACCGAGTATTACCAGAACATGGGTATATCGATCATCGAACTGGCGATGTGCTGGTGGTGGCCGCCATCGAAGCTCGAGCGGCTGGTAGAGATCGAGGGCCGCGAACACCTGGACGCGGTGCTGGACAGCGGCCGTGGCGTCATCCTGCTGTCGGGTCACTTCACCAGCCTGGAAATCGGTGGACGCCTGCTGGTACTGTCGGTGCCAATGCAGGTAATGTACCGCACCCAGCGCAACGAATTATTCGACAGTTATCTGTTTACCAGGCGCAACAGCTACTTTGTCAACACGGTGTCCCGCAAGAATACGCGGCAGCTGATCCGGGGAATCAAGCAGGGCGTTCCCACCTGGTATGCGCCCGACCAGGATTTCAGCCGCGAACGCAACGTATTCGCACCCTTCATGGGTATCGAAACCGCGACCATCACCGCGGGATCACGCCTGGCCGCGGCGACCGGCGCCGCGATGTTGCCGTTCTACCCGGTGCGAAAAAAGGACGACTCGGGCTACCTGCTCAGAATCGAACCACCCTTGCCAGACTTTCCGAGCGGAGACGATCTTAAGGACGCCACGGCGATCAACCACACCATCGAAAAAATTGTGCGCCGGTATCCCGAAAGCTACATGTGGATTCACCAGCGCTTCAAGACCCGCCCCCCTGGCGAACCACCCTTCTATCAATGAATCCGCAAACAGGATTGAAATCGCCCGGTATCGGATACCGCCTGCTGGCGCTACCGCTAAATCTTTTCTGGATTCTGCACGGCCTGAGACATGGCCTGAGCTACCGGCTGCCGAACTACCTGTCGATGCGTCTGTTCGGTTTCCACAGTACCGACGCGAACCAGGTCTGGGTGCACGCATCGTCGGTGGGCGAGGTTCGGGCGGTAACCCCGCTGGTGCAAGCGCTGCTCGCACGGGGGGAAAAAGTGCTGTTCACCTGCTTCACCGCGAGCGGCTACCAGGCCATCCGTCGCGACCTCGGCGACAGCGTATCGAGCGGCGTTATTCCGCTGGAAAACGGGTGGCAATGCGCGCGATTTTTCACCCGGCACTCGATCAAACTGGGCCTGGTGATGGAAACCGAGCTGTGGCCGGAACTGCTGTTCCAGGCGCGCAGGCGCGGCATAAAGCTGCTGCTGATCAACGCCAGGCTGTCGCGCAAGTCGTTGCAGGCCGGTGACTATATTCGCCGCCTGCTGGCATCCACGCTCGGCTATTTCGATCGGATCCTGACCCGCAGCGACCTTGACCGGGAGGGCCTGCTAAGCCTCGGCGCGAGCGCGCAACGGATCGAGATCATCGGCAATCTCAAGTCGCGGGTCGAGCCGATGCAGCAGCAGGATCGTCTGATCGAGCGTGACTACCTGATACTCGCCTCCAGCCACGCCGGCGAGGAACAACAGTGGCTGGAGGCTCGCCCAGCGGAACTCGGGGACATGCTGCTGGTGATCGCGCCGCGCCATCCGGATCGCAGCGCGAAGATTCAATCCCAGATCGAGCGCCTCGGCCTGCGCTACTCGGTGCGCAGCAAGGCGCAACCGATCGGCCCGGACACCGAGGTTTATCTGGCCGACACGCTGGGCGAGCTCAAGCCGCTGCTGGCGCACGCCAGTATCGTCGTGATGGGCGGATCCTTCGATAGCACCGGCGGGCATAACCTGATCGAACCGGCGAGTCTCGGGCGCGCGATCATAACCGGCCCGTCCGATACCAATATCGCCGGGGATATCGAGCTGCTCGGGCCCGGCAAAGGGGTGCTGCAGGTTCGAGACATGGCCGATTGCTGGCGCGCCGTTGCCGAGCTGCTCGAGCATCCCGCTCGCGCGGAGGCGCTGGGACGCGAGGCCCGGTCGCGGCTCGCGCAACAGCCGGATATCGTTCAGCAGTACCTGGCGGCGATCGAGCCTTACCTGCGGCAGGAGCCGGCCTCGCCATAAATCGATGCCGGCCTCAGGATTGGTAACCGTCCATCAGCGCCTGCCAATCCTCTTCCCCGAAATTCAGCCTGCGCTTGCGGTTTCTCTTTTCGATCGATCGCTGCAGGCGGTAAAGGGGGCGCCATTGCCAGTCGTCGACCTGCTTCATGACTCGAGCCTTGTCGAAGTCGATCAGCGAAAACCGGTTGCGCGAGTCGATCAGGATATTGTCGGAGTTCAGGTCTGCGTGGCGTATGCCTTCCGCGTGCATCCGCTTCAGCAGCAGTCCGAGCCGCTGCCAGCTCGCCGCCTCGAGCACGCCGCTTTGCAGGCGTTGCGTCAGCGTCTCGGTGTCCTCGAGGTAGCTGATAATTATTGCCGCGCGATAACTCAGACCCGAGCGGCAGACGCAGGCGGCGATCGGCTGCGGTACCGGTAAACCGGCACCGAGGGCGTGTTCGAGGATATTCCATTCGCGCCAGGGCCGCGTCATTGTCCTGCCCAGCCACAGGTACTGGTTGGTTATTATCTTGCCGATCATGCCGCCACGATGATACTGCCGCAGAACCGCTTTTCTGCCGTCCAGTTCGATGCGAATGCTGCCACCCCTGCCGCCGCTGATGGCGCTGTATCCGGGCCGACCCTGCCAGTAAGCGGCGTCGAAATACTCGCGTTTCAGTTCCCGCCCGTCATCCTGTTGCTGCAGGAGGAGGCAATCCGACAGTCTAACCGCGCGCGGCATGGCGCCCGAAGTCGGCAAGCGTTACCTGCGGTTGCAGCGCCCGGTTGACAAGCACGGCGCCATCGGCGGAAACGGCATCGATGGTCACCGTGCTGATACTGGATGCGCGCAGTTGCGGATCATGGGAGACGATCCTGTGGTAATGCGGGGTGTAACCGGTCCACTGCGTCCCGTCACCGCCGCACTGTCGCTCCCACAGGACCTGCACCCGACCCCCCAGGTGTCGACGCAACTCGCGGTGCTTGAGTTGCGCCGCCAGTTCGTGCATTTCGCGGCTGCGCGCTTTTTTGGTGGCGCTGTCGACCTGCCCGGGCAGGCCTGCCGCCTTGGTGCCGGCGCGCGCGGAGAACGGGAATATATGTATATGCCCGAAGCCAACTCGTTCGATAAATTTCATCGTCTGCAGCCATTCCTGCTCGCTTTCGCCAGGGAAACCGGCGATCAGGTCGGTGGTGATATTGAACAGGGATATCGCGCCGCGGGCCTTATCGACGAGGCGCGCAAACTCGTCGGTCCTGCAGCGCCGTGCCATGCGCCGTAGCACCGAATCGCAACCGCTCTGGATCGGCAGATGCATATGCGGCATCAATCTCGGATTATCGAAAAGTTCGAAGAAATGGTCGGGCAGATCCCAGGGCTCCACCGACGCTAGCCGGATTCTGGGGATGTCGCTGTGTTCGAGAACCTCGCTTAGCAGCCGGTAAAGGCTGGAATCGATATCGCTGCCATAACCCCCGACATGCACCCCGGTCAACGCAATTTCCTGCACGCCCTGACGGTGCAGGCGCCTGATCTCGGCCAGGATTTCGGCTTCGCTGCGGCTGCGCTCGTCCCCCCTCGCCAGGGTTACGATACAGTAGGTGCAGCGGTAGCGGCAGCCGTCCTGAATCTTGATAAAGCCGCGGTGACGGCCGCGCTGCAGCAGGGCGTTGAGCGCGCCGTCGAAATCCGGCTCGACGCTTGCGCCCGCGCCCGCCTTGTCGCCAATCAGCTGCAGGGTTCGATCGACCAGCTGTTCCTTGGACTTGTTATCGATGACCAGGTCGACACCGAGGTAGTTTTTCACCGCATCCGGCTGCAGGCTGGCATGACAGCCGGTGACCACCAGGCGGGCAGCGGGATTGGCGCGCTGCAGGCGACCGATCTGCTGTCGCGATTTGCGGTCCGCCTGAGCGGTAACCGCGCAGGAGTTGAAAACCACGATGTCGGCCTCGCCGGCATCGTTGGTCACCTGGTGGCCGTATTGCATGAACTGACTGGCCCAGGTTTCGAGTTCGGCCTCGTTGAGCCGGCAGCCTAGCGCCTGAAAATTGATAAACACTCGTCGATTACCGTCACAAAAAGTCCGCGGATTCTAACAAGAAAACAAATCTGGCAGAGGAATTTTTATAAATTCCTCTGCCAGATTTGTTCACCGCAAGACGTCATCCCGCGAAAGCGGGATTCTTGCGCGAGCCAAATAATGCTGTCGCCGAGACCAGAACGGCAACATCAAGGGGTATCAACGCACCCTGGTGGTGGCGGTGTCGGAGTTGCCGCGGTTGTCGAGCCAGGAAATGGTGATGGTGTCGCCCCGACGTCCCGGAATCTGAAACGACAGGTAGGGATTTCTCGAGATCGACTTGCCCCAGAAGGCTTCCATGACGATACGACGATTGCGGCTGACGATAATTTCCCTGATGTAATGCGGGGGAATCCTCCTGCCGGTTTTCCTGATTTTTCTGTCACCGGTTTCCATCGGGTGACTGATGACGCTCTTGACCGTCACCTGACTGTCGATCTCGTGCGCGCGTATCTTGATCGAGCTGCCCATACTCAAATCCCGCAGCTGTTCCGGCCTACCCTGACGGGCCGTCGGTTGGCGTGCAGGACGCCATCGGCTTTTACGATGACCACGAGATCACCGGTTGCGGACATGCGCACGCGAGTCGACACAAATTCCTGCGCTTCGTATAGCCTGAAGTGAGCGGTAAAAGGCGACTCGTTGCCGGCCACGACGATCGCAATCGATTCGGTGTTGTCAAACCCGGACCTGACCCTGACCGGCACCATGCCGGGATCACGCGCAATATGGGGCGCCTCGATCTCGATCCTGTCACTTTCACCGATGTCGGCGCTGCCGAAGGCTTCACGCAGGGCCTCCGGCAATTCTTTTGCCAGAAAAGCCCCGCTCGGGTACGCGCCGATCGCGGAGCGCGGAAACAGGATTGCGCCCAGGCCTACCTGAATACCTGCCTGCAATAAAGTTCTGCGTTTCATAATCGACTACCTGCTAATTCCGGGAATCCCTGCAGGCCCTGTATCGGCCGCCACCGGTAAAGCTTGAAAGCCGATCGTTATTTTTGCTGTTGCAGCAGCTGTAGACGTTTTTCGCGCGCCTTGGATTCTGTCGCGATGTCCGTATCGGGTGAATCGAGCACCTGGTCATAAAGCCGGATAGCCTGTTGCGGGTTGCCCGCGATACGATGGAACTCGGCCTGGGCCATCATCCGCAGCGCCGGACGCTGTAGTGACTGGTAGATCTCGGAAAGCTCGAAATACACCTGCTTGTCATCGGGGTACTGGATTTCAAGGCTACGCGCGATGACCAGGGCCGACTGATTGCGGCCCTCCAGCTTGAGCAGGCGCAGCAACCGCATCGAAAGCACGTAGTCTTCGGGAAAGATATCCAGCAGCCTGCGATAAACCAGCTCGGCCTCGTCTTCACGCCGCAGATACTCCAGGTTTTCGGCAAATGCGATGCTGTACCAGATATTTTCGTTATCGCGGCTATACAGCTCGGCAAGCCTGGCGTCGGCGTCCTGGTACCTGGCCGCCCGCATCAGCACCAGCGCCTGCAGGTATTCACTGCCCCCACGGTCGGTCAGGTGATCGCTGCTGGCGTACAGCAGGTAATCCTTGAACAACTGGTAGTCTTCCAGCCTCTCGCCACGCAGGCTGCTTTTTCTGACCCGCCCCATCGCCTCGGCGATTCGATTATTGTTTACCGGGTGGGTGCGCAGATACTCGATGTTGCCTAGTTCCGATGTGCCGGAGAGATTCGCCATGATGCTAAAAAATTCAACCATGCCGTTGGGATCGAACTGCGCACTTTGCATCAGCTCGATACCGAGCCGATCTGCCTCGTACTCGTTTTCGCGGGTAAAGTTGACCATCGCCTGCTGGGTTCCCGCCGCGCCGCCGTAGAGCACCGCGGAGCCAAGCTGCGAATCCACCCCACCCAGCAGCAGGCCGGCAAGCACCGATAACAGGGCGGCATTGCTCATCTGGCTGCCTTTCTTCATCAGGTCGAGCCCGTGCATTAGCCGCACGTGGGCTATTTCGTGGGCCATGACCGACGCGAGCTGATGCTGGGTGCGCGCCTGCATGATCAGACCCCGGTTTACGCCGATAAAGCCGCCTGGCAGCGCGAAGGCGTTGACCGAATCATCGCGTACGATAAAAAACCGGTAATCGCGCACGCGGTTATCGAGTCCCGCGAGTAACCTGAAGCCAAGATCGTTGATGTAGCGGTCCAGCAGCGGGTGTGTCTCGATCAGCCCCTTCGCCATCAACTTGTCGTACACCGTTCGTCCGAGGCTGGTTTCCCGCTCGATATTCAGCAGCGCGCTCTCGCCAAGATCCGGCAGTTCCGAACTGGCTCCATAGGCTATACTCGAGACCAGCAGAAGTATCGCGCCAATGACGGACAGGACCGGACCACCGGGTGCCTGTGATTGACGGAAGCTTGGTAACATTTGAGGTTGTTCGATTGGAAACACGGCTATATTAGAATAGTATCGACCCGGTCGTATAGTAATCGTTCCAGAATTGAAGCCTAATGTCGCGAATAAAAGAAATAAGCGTCTCAGACCTTCACCGGATGTTGCGCAAAAAGGACCAGTTCGAACTGCTCGATATCCGCACCCCGGCCGAGATCGAACGTGGCGTGCTGCCTAACGCCAAGACCCTGGCAATGCATCTGGTGCCATTAAAACTCAACTACTTCTCCGGGTCGCCCAGGCAGATCGTCATCTATTGCCGCACCGGCAGCCGTTCGGCCCAGGTGTGCCGGTTCCTGAACCAGCAGGGCATCAATAATGTCATCAGTCTGCGCGGCGGCGTCGTCAAGTGGGCCTCAGGCGGCCACGCGCTGGATCCGAAACCCCAGGGTGTGATCGACTAGCTTGCCTTTAATCCCGGTCTGGCATATAAATGCATGCCTCGTCGACACGGCCAGGCAGGCCCGGGAGATCAAAATGGTGGACTTCGACCGCGAACTTGATGCTAGTGGACTGAATTGTCCGCTGCCAATTTTGCGCGCCAGAAAGACTCTCGGCGGCATGGAACGCGGACAGGTTCTAAGGGTAATTTCTACCGATCAGGGTTCGGTCAAGGATTTCGAAGCTTTCTCGAAACAGACCAACAATCCCCTGCTTTCTTCCGGTGAGGAAGGCGGGAAATTCGTGTTTCTGTTAAAGAAAACCTGACCACGGACCATCGCGTCGATCCGGCCGGCCTGCCAGGTCGCATTGATTCCCGCGAAGTTTTTTTCGCCAATCCCGGCCCGGACCCGGAAAATTACCGGATTTTTATCGATTTCTTCAATAAATCCAAGCTGTTATTAGTGCATTTGTATTTTAACCATAATAGAATTTTGGGTTTGGCATAAGCAAACCAACAGTCGTTTTCAAGAATAAAGAGGTCAGCGTGGAATTATCGGGTTCTGAAATAATAATCCAGTTTCTGAAAGACGAAGGGATCGAGTATCTCTTCGGCTACCCGGGCGGGGCGGTGCTGCATATCTACGACGCACTGCAAAAACAGGATGACGTCAAGCATATACTGGTGCGCCACGAACAGGGCGCGACCCATGCCGCCGACGGTTACGCGCGGGCAACCGGCAAACCCGGGGTGTGCCTCGTGACCTCGGGACCCGGGGCGACCAACGCGGTTACCGGGATTGCGACCGCTTACATGGATTCTATCCCGCTGGTCGTGCTAACCGGTCAGGTTCCGAGCCACGCGATCGGCAGCGATGCCTTCCAGGAAGTCGATGCGGTCGGGGTTACCCGTCCCTGCGTCAAGCATAATTTCCTGGTCAAGGATCTGGACAAGCTCGCCGAAACCCTGAAGAAGGCATTCTACGTCGCGACCACCGGCCGTCCCGGCCCGGTCGTTGTCGACATCCCGAAGGACATCACCGCGCCGCATATCAAGATCCCGTACCACTATCCCGACAAGGTCGAGATGCGCTCCTACAATCCTAACCTCAAGGGTCACCCGCGGCAGATCAAGCGCGCGGTCGAGTTGTTGCTAGGCGCCAAACGACCGGTGATTTACACCGGGGGAGGCGTCATCATGGACGACGCCTCCCAGGAACTGCGGGATTTCGTGCGCAAACTCGGTTATCCGATCACCCAGACCCTGATGGGCCTCGGAGCCTACCCGGGTACGGATCCACTGTTTCTCGGCATGCTCGGCATGCACGGCACCTACGAGGCCAACATGGCGATGCATGAATGCGACGTACTGCTTTGTATCGGCGCCCGCTTCGATGATCGCATAACCGGCGTCACCAGCAAATTCTGCCCCTATGCGCAAATAATCCACGTCGACATCGACCCGGCCTCGATATCGAAGACCATCAATGTCGACATCCCCATCGTCGGCGGCGCCAAGCAGGTTCTGACCGAGATGTTGAAGCTGCTCGACCGCAGCGAAAGCAAGGTCGACCAGAGCGCCGTGGACGCCTGGTGGAAAACCATCAAGGCCTGGCAGGCGCAGGACAGTTTTGCCTACGAAAAGAAAGACGGTGTGATACAACCGCAGGAAGCGATCGAGGAATTGTACAAGGTCACCGGCGGCGACGCCTATATCACGTCGGACGTCGGCCAGCACCAGATGTATGCTGCGCAGTTCTATCATTTCGACGAACCACGCCGCTGGATCAACTCCGGTGGTCTCGGCACCATGGGTTTCGGGCTGCCGGCGGCGATGGGGGTCAAGCTCGCTTTCCCCGACAAGGAGGTTGCCTGCGTCACCGGCGAAGGCAGTATCCAGATGTGCATACAGGAGCTGTCCACCTGCCTGCAATACAACACCCCGGTCAAGATCATCAATCTCAACAACCGTTACCTCGGCATGGTGCGCCAATGGCAGGAGTTTTTTTACGAAAAGCGATACTCGCATGTTTACATGGATTCGCTACCCGATTTCGTCAAGCTGGCTGAAGCCTACGGCCATGTCGGCATCCGTGTCGACGATCCCAAAGACCTGCATGACGCCATGCAGGAAGCCTTCAAATTGAAGGACAGGACGGTATTTGTCGACATCATCACCGACCAGGAAGCCAACGTGTACCCGATGATTTCCGCCGGAAAGGCGCACAACGAGATGGATATTTCTCCGCTGCAGCAAGCCAAGCAGGCGTCGCTGAAGGCCAAGGGAGAACTGGTTTAATGCGTCACATAATCTCCCTGCTGGTCGAAAACGAGGCCGGCGCCCTGTCCCGTATTTCGGGTCTGTTCTCGGCGCGCGGCTATAATATCGAGTCGCTGACCGTGGCCACCACCGAAGACCAGACGCTGTCGCGTATGACGATTATCACCACCGGCTCGGATCGCATCATCGAGCAGATTACCAAGCAGCTCAACAAGCTCGTCGACGTGGTCAAACTGCAGGATATTACCGAGGGAAATTTCATCGAGCGCGAAATGATGTTCGTCAAGGTCAAGGCCGAGGGCGATACCCAGCGCGGCGAGGTTAAACGCCTGTGCGATATTTTCCGCGCGCGCATCATCGACGTTACCGACACCACGTTCTGTATCGAGCTCACCGGTTCCGGTGACAAGCTAAATGCCTATATCAGGGCGCTACATGAAAACAATATCGTCGAGGTGGTTCGCTCCGGGTCCATGGGGATATTGCGCGGCGAGAAAGCGCTTACCCTGTAGCAGCCAGCCAGTACTTTTTAAAACAATTCAACAGTTAATATCGACACGAGGCAGATATGAATATTTATTACGATAAGGATTGCGATTTATCCATCATCCAGGGCAAGAAGGTTACCGTCGTGGGTTATGGTTCGCAGGGGCATGCGCACGCCAACAATCTCAAGGACTCGGGCGTCGACGTAACCGTCGCGCTGCGCGAGGGCTCGGCTTCGGCCGCCAAGGCGCAGGCCGCGGGCCTTACCGTCATGAACACCGCGGACGCGATCCGCGACGCAGACGTCGTCATGATTCTGACCCCCGACGAATTTCAGCGCGATCTCTACGAAAACGAAGTCGAACCCAATATAAAACAGGGCGCGGCGATGGCGTTTGCCCATGGATTCGCGATTCACTACAACCAGGTCGTGCCGCGCCCCGATCTCGACGTGATAATGATCGCCCCCAAGGCGCCGGGGCACACGGTGCGCTCCGAGTTCGTCAAGGGCGGCGGCATTCCCGACCTGATCGCAATCCAGCAGGATGCCTCGGGCATGGCGCGCGAACTGGCGCTGTCCTACGCCGCCGGCATCGGTGGAGGGCGCACGGCAATTATCGAAACCACCTTCAAGGACGAGACCGAAACCGACCTGTTTGGCGAACAAACCGTACTCTGCGGCGGCACCATCGAACTGGTAAAGGCGGGATTCGAAACCCTGGTGGAAGCAGGTTATGCGCCCGAACTGGCCTATTTCGAATGCCTGCACGAACTCAAGTTGATCGTCGACCTGATCCACGAGGGCGGCATCGCCAACATGAATTATTCGATCTCCAACAATGCCGAGTTCGGCGAGTACCACACCGGCAAGAAAATAATCAACGAGGAGAGCCGCTGGGCGATGAAGGAATGCCTGGAAAATATCCAGAACGGCAGTTACGCCAAGCAGTTCATTGCGGAAGGCCAGTCCAACTACCCGAGTATGACGGCCGAACGACGCAACAACGCGGCGCACGAAATCGAGCAGGTCGGCGCCAGGCTGCGCGCGATGATGCCGTGGCTGAGCGCCAATGCGTTGGTGGACAAATCCAGGAACTAACCTACTGGGCGCGGACAACTTAATGGACGACGCTAACCCGAAACAGACACGCAAGAACATGCGCAGGGGTATATACCTGTTGCCCAACATGTTCACCACCGCTGCGTTGTTTGCCGGCTTCTACGCGATTATCGCGGCGATGAACGGGCGCTTCGAGATCGCCGCGATCGCGATCTTCCTGGCCGGCCTGCTGGACGGCCTGGATGGACGCGTGGCGCGCCTGACCAACACCCAGTCGGCTTTCGGTGCAGAGTACGACAGCCTTTCCGACATGGTTTCCTTCGGTATTGCGCCGGCGCTGATCGTCTATCTGTGGTCGCTGGTGCATCTGCGCGAGGTCTCGCCCTTCATGGGCAAACTGGGCTGGCTGGCCGCGTTCATCTACGCCACCTCCACGGCGCTGCGACTGGCGCGCTTCAATACCCAGATCGGAATCGCCGACAAACGTTATTTCCAGGGCCTCGCAAGCCCGGCCGCGGCCGCGGTGGTAATGGGCGCTGTCTGGTTCTGCGAGTCCTACGGTATCGCCGGGGAAGACGTTACCTATGGCGCGCTGATGCTGACCATAGCTGCCGGCGCGCTGATGGTTTCCCGGTTTTCCTACTATAGCTTCAAGGATTTCGACTTGCGCGAGCGCGTACCGTTCGTATCGCTGCTGGCGGTGGTACTGATATTCGTATTCCTGTCGATCGAAACCGCAACCGTGCTGTTTTGCTGTTTTTTCCTGTACATGATGTCCGGACCGGTTATCTCGCTGTTCCGCTGGAATCGCAAGCGTAGCCGTCGTTCGGAGGCCGATACGGAAGCAAAGCCTAAGACCTGAGGCTGGCTTTTTTAGGCGCCGCGCCGTGTCAGGCGCGTGATCCGCGTCGGCCAGCGCTGCCGGGTGATACGGATTTTTTGCTTGGCAAGGCGGCTTTAGTTGGCTATATTCAGGTCCATGCAATCCCGGTATGCTAATTGTCAATCCAAGTCTCCAGCCAGCCTGGAACTCCTGCCTGCGTACCTGCTGCTATCTCTGCTGCTCGTTCTGCTGCTGCCGTAAGGCAGACCAGAGAACTCCTGACGAGGGTAAACGTAAGCAACACTCCATTTTTGAAAATGTTTAGAAAAGCGAGATAGCCATGAGCAAAGACAAGTTAATTATATTCGACACCACGCTGCGCGACGGTGAGCAAAGCCCGGGAGCGTCGATGACACGCGACGAAAAAATCCGTATCGCGAGGGCGCTCGAGACGATGAGGGTCGATATCATCGAGGCCGGGTTTCCGATCGCCAGCGACGGCGATTTCGAGTCGGTCCGGTCGGTCGCCAAAATCATCAAGGACAGCACGGTTTGCGGGCTTGCGCGCGCCAAGCAAATCGATATCGAGCGCGCAGGCGAAGCCATCAAACCGGCCAATTCGGGCCGTATCCATACCTTTCTGGCCACGTCGCCGATCCACATGGAGCACAAGCTGCGCATGACGCCCGACCAGGTGGTCGAGGCCGCAGTGGCCGCGGTGCGCATGGCGCGCCGATTTACCGATGACATCGAGTTTTCGCCCGAGGACGCGGGGCGCTCGGAGCCCGATTTTCTGTGTCGTGTGATCGAAGCGGTCATCGCCGAGGGCGCGACCACCATCAATATCCCGGATACCGTGGGTTACAACCTGCCGCATCAGTTCGGGGCGCTGATCAAGGATTTGATCGAACGCATTCCGAATTCGGACAAGGCGATCTTTTCGGTGCATTGCCATAACGACCTGGGCCTTGCGGTCGGCAATTCGTTGTCTGCTGTGCTCAACGGTGCGCGCCAGGTGGAATGTACGATCAACGGTCTCGGCGAGCGCGCCGGAAACGCTTCGCTGGAAGAAATCGTCATGGCGGTGCGCACCCGGCAGGACATCTTTCCCTGCGATACCGACCTCGATACCACGCAAATCATGAACTGCTCCAGAATGGTGTCGGGCATCACCGGTTTCACGGTGCAACCAAACAAGGCGATCGTCGGCGCTAACGCCTTCGCGCACGAATCCGGCATCCACCAGGACGGTGTTTTGAAATCGCGTGAGACCTACGAAATCATGCGCGCCCAGGATGTCGGCTGGAGCACCAATAAACTGGTGCTCGGCAAGCACTCCGGACGTAATGCGTTCAAATCGCGCATGGCCGAACTGAATATCCAGTTTGCTTCCGAGGAGGAGGTGAACGAAGTTTTTGCCCGCTTCAAGAGCCTCGCGGACAAGAAGCACGATATCTTCGACGAGGATCTGCTCGCGCTGGTCAACGAGGCCACTTTCGAAACCGAAAACGAGACCATCAAGCTGGTTAGCCTCAGGGTATGCAGCGAGACCGGTGAAACCCCGAATGCGACCATGACACTGAACATTAACGGCGAGGAGCAGCAGGCTGCCGCCAGCGGCGACGGACCGGTGGACGCCTGTTTCAAGGCAATCGAAAAGCTCACCGAGACCGGGGTGACGCTGCAGTTGTACTCGGTGAACGCGATCACGACGGGAACCGATTCCCAGGGTGAAGTCACCGTGCGGGTCGAAAAGGATGGCCAGGTGGTCAACGGCCAGGGCGCCGATACCGATATCGTCATCGCCTCGGCCAAGTCTTATATCAACGCGCTGAACAAGGTCATCAACAGGACCGGTCGCACCCACCCGCAGCTAGGAGACGTATAAGCGTCGATGTTGACGGCCCGACAACAGCACTGCCTCAGGGGAATCGGCATCCGGGTATGGCGCGAGCGCGGATCCGTCCCCGGCGACCGGCTCGCGACCGGATCTGCAGTCGCGATCGCGGAATCGGGGGAAACGGGGGACAGACCCCGTTTTTCGGAGCATCCGTCGCCTGCTGCGAGCGTCCCCGAGGAAAAACAGGATCTGTCCCCCGTGAGCGTCATCGAGGATCCGGTGGCCGATGCTGCGGCAGTGCAGGGCAAGACTCCGCTCGTGCTCGATTCCTGGGAGCAGATCATCGACGCCATTCATGCCTGCAGCGCCTGTGAATTGTCGCAAAACTGCACCCAGAAAGTCCCGGGGGTCGGTAATCGCGACGCGCGCCTGATGATCGTCGGCGAAGGTCCGGGGCACGACGAGGACATCCGCGGCGAACCGTTCGTCGGCCGCTC
>JAOTTY010000094.1 GCA_029864185.1 Gammaproteobacteria bacterium | reverse complement strand
GGTAATCCTCCGAGGTATCCGCCGAGCCCCAGAAAGAGTACTCGACCGGCTTCCATTCGTCCCGGTAAACAAAGCGCCGTACCGAGTGCATGAAGGCGTAAGCGACGTCGGCCTCGTAGCGCTTCTCGACCATTTGCCAGAAGATGTCCTCGAGCTGGTTGAGGAAGCTGGCATCGACAGAGACGTCGGGCTGCACCGCCTTGAGGTAAGCCCCCATGCGATGGATGTAGGAGCTGTAAAGCGACAGGCGGTGGCGACTGAGCCAGATCGACGTGCTGTGATGCTGTTGCTCGAACGCCGTTTTGGCCTGGTACGGAACCGCAAGAAACTCGGCATAGAACTGGTCGAACTGTGACAGCACCCATTGCGCGGTAATGCGAATCCGATCCTCGCGCCGCGAGGCGCCGATCATGCGGAAACTGTAAAGTTCCTGGTCGATACCGATTGCCAGAGCCACGAAGGAAGCTGCTGCCGGCCTATTCGGGGAAATCGGCGAACTGGTTGACCAGCGTACCGATGCCGGGAATCGAGATCTGAATTTCGCAACCCGGTTTCATCGTGCGTGCGCCGACCGAGGTGCCGCAACAGATCAGGTCGCCCGGCAGCAAAGTCTGGTATGCAGAAATCATCGCGACAATTTGCTGGGGGCTGTAGATCATGTCGGCGACGGGGTAGTCCTGGCGGGTTTCGCCGTCCTGGATGGCGAGCACCCTGAGATCGGCCGGATCGATCGCGGTGTCGATGCAGGGACCGATCGGGGTAAAGGTATCGAAGCCCTTGCTGCGGGTCCATTGCTGAAACGCCTTGTCCTCGAACAGGAATTCGATGGCGGTTACGTCGTTGACGCAGGTGTAGCCGAAGATATGCCGGTTGGCCTCGTCCGCGCCGATATTGCTGCAGCGCTTGCCGATGACGATGCCGAGCTCGGCCTCGAATATGACCCGCCCCTGGTGGCCGCGAGGTCGGTAGATCGTCTCGTTGGGTCCGATTACGCTGGTAACCGGTTTCATGAAGTAAAGCGGGGTTTGCGGAATAGTCTGGCCCTCGGCCGCGGCGCGTTCGTGAAAATTGTTCCACAGGGCGAGAACCGAGTTCGGGATCAGCGGGGCGAGCAACTCGACATCGGCCAGCGCCACGGTTTCCCCGGTCGGCTCGGGATCGGCGAACAGGTCGTTGTTGCAAACTGAAATGCCGTCCGTCTCGAGCATTCCGAGATGCGTCCGGCGCTCCCAGTTAAAGCGTACCCAACTTGTCATCTGATTCCGACCAGGCAGTTATGAGGGCGCGAAATTTACCACATCGGTACCTAAACATAAATCGGTGGCCTTTTATGCGGCTGATCGCCGCCGGCCGATAAACAGGACAAATACCCGGATATGAAATTTATTCGCAACTATTTGCCCCCTTGCGTGGACTTGTAATCAGTCTATGGCTTAGAATGCGGCGGCTTTTTCACCCCGGATTTATTGAGGTTATTCGATGAAAGTTTGCGTGGTTGGAGCGGGTGCAATCGGCGGCATGATGGCTGTGAAGCTGGCCCAGTCGGGTCATGAATTGTCGGTAATCGCACGCGGTGCACATCTGGACGCGATCAGGAAAAACGGTCTTAAATACATAGAAAACGGTGCCGAGTCGGTGGTGACGGATATCTTCGCAACCGCCGACATGGAATCGATTACCGGACAGGACATCGTGCTGCTGGGAGTCAAGGCGCACCAGATCGAACCGATCGCGGACAGGCTGACGGGCATGCTGTCCGAGAGCGGCGTCATCGTGACGCTGCAAAATGGTATTCCCTGGTGGTACTTTCAGAAGCTGGAAGGCGAATATCGCGACAGGATCGTGCGTACCGTCGATCCCGACGGCGCGATCGCCGCCGCCATCGATCCCGACCGTATCATCGGCTGTATCGCCTTTCCGGCGGCGACCATCGACGAGCCCGGCGTGATCCGACATATCGAGGGTAACCGTTTTCCGGTAGGCGAACTCGACGGTTCCGCATCGGAGCGCGTGCAGGCAATCTGCGACGCTTTCGTCGAGGCCGGTTTCAAGTCCTTCGTGCTGCCGGATATCCGCTCCGAAATCTGGCTCAAGCTGTGGGGCAATCTTTCGTTCAATCCGATCAGCGCGCTGACCCATGCCACGCTGGTCGATATCTGCCGGTTCCCGCAAACCCGGGCACTGGCGGCGCAAATGATGACCGAGGCGCAACAAATCGCCGAGAAGCTCGGTGCCAGTTTCCGCGTCTCGCTGGAACGGCGCATCGAAGGTGCCGAGGCGGTCGGCAAGCACAAAACCTCGATGCTACAGGATCTCGAGCTTGGCAAGGCGCTGGAAATCGACGGTATGCTCGGTGTCGTAATCGAACTCGGCGAGCAGACCAATACGCCGACACCGGCGATCAACGTGGTTTACGCGCTGGTCAGCCTGTTGCATAAAAACGCTCAGGAGGCGGGAATCAAGATTGCGGGGCAGCCGGTCTGATCCGGTCGGGGTGAGCCGGGCTTCCCAGCGGCCGGCCTGCGCAGGATAGAATCCACCCCGCTGTTGGGGTGGTTTTGCATTTACTTTCATCTGGTATACGATATACCAGAATTTGTCGAGGGGAGCGCCGTAACTAATGAAAATTCACGAGTATCAGGGCAAGGAAATTCTGCGCGAATACGGCGTGGCGGTGCCCAACGGCAAAGCCTGTTTCTCCGTCGATGAGGCGGTTGCCGCCGCCGAGGCGATCGGTGGCAGCAAGTGGGTGGTCAAGGCGCAGATCCACGCCGGCGGTCGCGGCAAGGGCGGCGGCGTCAAACTCGCCAGTAGCCTCGAAGAAGTCCGTAGCCACGCCAGCGATATCCTCGGCATGACTCTCGTGACGCATCAAACCGGCCCGGAGGGCAAGGTGGTCAAGCGCCTGCTGGTCGAAGAGGGCGCCCCGATCAAGGACGAATTATACGTCGGCCTGGTCGTCGATCGCTCGACCCAGCGGGTTACCGTAATGGCAAGTTCCGAGGGCGGCACCGAAATCGAAGCGGTGGCCGAGAAAACACCCGAACTGATACACAAGGTCTCGGTGGATCCCGCGAGCGGGCTTACCGCGGCCGAGGCGCAGGACCTGGCCGGCAAGATCGGGATTCCGTCGGAGCTCGTGCCCGAGGCGGGCGGCCTGATGCAGGCGCTCTACCAGGCCTACTGGGACAAGGATGCCTCGCTTGCCGAAATCAACCCGTTGATCGTCACCGACGACGGGCGCGTCATCGCGCTCGACGCCAAGATCAATTTCGACGAGAGCGCGATGTACCGGCATCCCGAGCTGGAAGAATTGCGCGATCTCGACGAAGAGGATCCCGACGAGATCGAGGCTTCCAGGTTCGGTCTAAATTACATCTCGCTCGACGGCACCATCGGCTGCCTGGTCAACGGCGCGGGCCTGGCGATGGCGACCATGGACATCATCAAGCTCTACGGCGCCTCGCCGGCCAACTTCCTCGACGTCGGCGGCGGCGCCACCACCGAGCAGGTGACCGAGGCTTTCAAGCTGATGCTCAAGAATAAAAACCTGAAAGCGATCCTGGTCAATATTTTCGGCGGCATCATGCGCTGCGACGTCATCGCCGAGGGGCTGGTCAACGCCGCGCGCGAGGTGGACCTGTCGGTGCCGCTGGTGGTGCGGCTCGAGGGCACCAACGTCGAACAGGGGCGAAAGATTCTGGCCGATTCCGGTATTTCGGTCATCAGCGCAACCACGATGGCCGATGCGGCCGAGAAAGTGGCCGCGGCCGCTGCGGGAGCTTAACCATGTCGATACTGATCAACAAAGATTCTCGCGTCGTTACCCAGGGCATCACCGGCAAGACCGGCATGTTCCACACGCACCACTCGATCGAATACGCCAACGGCAGGAATTGCTACGTCGCCGGGGTAACTCCGAAGAAAGGCGGGCAGGAAGTCGAGGGCATACCGGTATTCGACACGGTTGCCGAGGCGAAGGCCGCGACCGACTGTAATGTCTCGGTCATCTATGTGCCGCCGCCGTTCGCCGCCGCGGCGATCGACGAAGCCGTCGATGCCGGGATCGAGGTGGTGATATGCATCACCGAGGGCATACCGGTCAAGGACATGATTCTTACGCGCAATCGTATGCAGGGCTCGAATACCATCCTGGTGGGGCCGAATTGCCCAGGCGTCATTACCCCGGAAGAGCTGAAAATCGGCATCATGCCGGGCTATATCCACAAGAAGGGCAGGATCGGCGTGGTTTCGCGCTCGGGCACGCTGACCTACGAGGTGGTCGATCAGTTGACCAAGCTGGATCTCGGGCAGTCGACCTGTGTCGGCATCGGCGGCGACCCGGTGAACGGGCTCAAGCACGTCGATGTCATGAAAATGTTCAATGACGATCCCGATACCGACGGCGTCGTCATGTGCGGAGAAATCGGCGGCACCGACGAAGAGGTCTGCGCCGAGTGGATCGCAGACAATATGACCAAGCCGGTGGTCGGATTCATCGCCGGGGTTACCGCGCCTGCGGGCAAGCGCATGGGGCATGCCGGCGCGATCATCGCCGGTGGCAAGGGCACGGCGGACGAAAAAATCGCCGCGCTCGAAGCCGCGGGCGTCAGGGTTACGCGCAATCCGTCGGACATGGGCAAGCTGATGCAGGAAGCAATGCAGGGATAGCGGATTGGCGATATTTACGCTTTACAGCTATCCCATAAGTGGTATAAAGTTCGGCCTGGTATATTGTATACCAAGCTGAAACTTATTAAGGTCCCGTTTATATTAGGGACGGATAATTATAAAAATAATCCGCTATCACCGCGTAATGTGATATACGGGTTTGCCCGGAACCGGAGATTCGGTATCTGGCAATCAGGTCGAAATCCAAGGGCCTGATAAGCAGTTTCTTTTGCCGCTGCGGCTTTAGAAATTCCAGTATTAGACCTCGAGTAGGTCTGCTAAATGAGGAGCACTTTATAATGTTTAAAACACAACACACATTCAGGAAAGCGGTCTTCGCGCTTGGCGTTAGCGCCATTCTCGCGAGTGTGCCGGTTCTGGGACATGCCTGGGAACCGCAAAAACCGGTCGAATTCGTCGTCATGGCGGGCAAGGGCGGTGGCGCCGATAAAGCGGTCAGGTTCATTCAGAGCATCATCGCCTCGGAAAACATGGCGCCGGTACCTTTCACCCCCGTCAACAAGCCCGGTGGTTCTGGCGCGGAGGCGCTGGTTTACCTGAAAGGCAAGCAAGGCGATAACCACACCATCATGTTCACGCTGAACAGTTTTTACACCACACCGCTGCGCCAGCCCGGTCTCGGTGTCGATATCGAGAAATTTACTCCGATTGCGCGCATGGCCGAAGATACCTTTCTGCTGTGGGTAAATTCTGACCGTAAGGACATCAACAACGTCGAAGATTTCGTCAAGGCCGCCAAGGCCAAGGGCAGCGACTGGATCATGGCCGGCACCGGCAAGAATTCGGAAGACAACCTGTTGACCGATTTCCTCAACACCGCCTACGGCCTGAAAATGAAATACGTGCCTTACAAGGGCGGCGGCAAGGTTGCCAAGGAACTGGCCGGCAACAATGCCGATTCCACGGTCAACAATCCGTCCGAGCAGCTCGGTTTTTACGAGGCCGGCAATACCAAGCCGCTCGCGTCTTTCACCGACCAGCGCCTGCCCATGTTCCCGGATGCGCCGACTTTCAAGGAGCTGGGTAAGGACTACGTGTACTACATGCAGCGTACCGTGGTCGGTGCTCCCGGCATGAGTAAAGAGGCTGCCCAGTACTACCAGGACCTGTTTACCCGCGTCTACAACTCCGACAAGTGGCAGAAATATCTCAAAGACAAGAGCCTGCAGGGTGAGCTGTTGTCCGGTGACGCGTTGATGAGTTACTGGAAAAAGGAACGCGACGTGCATCGCACCATGCTCAAGAACATGGGTGTTATCAAGTAGGCCTGCTCGTTTAGTCCATTCAGCGTAGATAGGGGGGGCGCCATCATGACAGTCAGAACCGCGGAATTGCTAATGGCAATCGTGATGGGGGCCTTCTCTATCTACCTGATGGTTAAAAGCACCGAGTTACCGATCGGCTGGATCAAGGGGTCAGGGCCCGGCGGCGGCACCTGGCCGTTCTGGCTGTCGACCATCATGCTGATCTGTTGCGGCGGTATCCTGTTCAACTGGTTTCGCAAGCACGGAGCCATTGCCACGTCTACCAAGGTCTACATACAGCAGCATGTGCTGGTAGATGTCGCCGCGGTTGCGGGATCTCTGGTGGTAACGGTGGCCCTGTTCTCGTTCATCGGGGTTTATGGCGCCCTGCCATTGTTCCTGGTTTTCTATCTCCGCTTTATGGGCAAGCATACCTGGCGGCTTACCGCGATACTGGCGGTCGCGATTCCGGTGGTTACCTTCTATTTCTTCGAAATTACGCTGAAGATCATTTTGCCGAAGGGCATTACCGAACCCCTGTTCTACCCGCTTTACAAGTTATTAATGTAGATCTGGCCGTCAAACCGGTCTGTGAATAAAGAGGCAGCATCATGTTAGACATACTAGTAAGCCTGGGCCAGGGTTTCACCGTGGTGTTCGAGCCGCTGAATTTCGGGCTGATCATCCTGGGTTGTACGCTAGGTCTTTTCATCGGCGCGATGCCGGGTCTCGGTTCGGTCAACGGGGTTGCCATCCTGCTGCCGTTGACCTTCCTGGTGCCGCCTACCGGCGCGATCATTTTTCTTGCCGCGATTTACTACGGCGCCATGTACGGCGGCGCGATTTCGTCGATCATGCTCGGCATTCCCGGCGCCTCGACCGCGGTGGCAACGACCTTCGACGGCCGCCCCCTGGCCAAGCAGGGGATGGCCGACAAGGCCCTGATCGGCGCGGCGGTGGCTTCCTTCGTCGGCGGCAGCATCTCTGTTTTACTGTTCACCTTTTTCGCCCCGCCGCTCGCCCACGTCGCGCTGGTGTTCGGCGCCCCGGAAGAATTTGCGCTGATGATGCTGGCCTTCGCGACCTTTGTCGGTCTCGGCGGCGACGATATCTTCAAGACGCTGTTCTCGATCTGTATCGGCCTGGTGTTGAGCGCGGTCGGTTTCGACATCATTTCCGGCGAACCCCGCCTGGTGTTATGGGACATCACCGGATTCCTGCACGGGGTCAATTTCCTGGTGCTCGCGATCGGTATCTACGGCATCGGCGAGATGCTGTGGACCGTCGAGGAGCACGCGCTCGGCGGCGGCAAGAGCATGCTCTCCAGCGCCACCGTTACGGTGCAGCGTACGCTGACCGCATTGAAGGAAATCCTCGTGACCTGGAAGGCGACCGTGATGGGATCCTTCCTCGGTTACTTCGTCGGCATTCTGCCGGCGGCCGGCGCGACCCCGGGCTCGCTGATGGCTTACGGCATCGCCAAGCAGATCTCCAGGGACCCCGACAAGTTCGGCAAGGGCGCGCTCGAAGGGGTGTGCGCACCGGAGGCGGCCAACAACGCGGCCAGCACCGGCTCGATGCTGCCGATGCTGACCCTCGGTATCCCCGGATCGCCGACCACCGCGAT
Organism: Gammaproteobacteria bacterium; assembly: GCA_029864185.1. GTDB lineage: Bacteria > Pseudomonadota > Gammaproteobacteria. Next base: position 6,725 of record JAOTTY010000094.1, on the reverse strand, counting down.
ACTGCTCGGCGGCATGGTCATCTGGGGCCTGGAGCCGGGCCCCCGGCTGTTCGTCGACCACAGCGAATTCGTCTGGGGACTGATCGCCTCGCTCTACGCCGCCAACCTGTTCGCGGTGCTGATCAATATCGCCTTTATCCCGGTGTTCATCAAGGTCCTGAAGACGCCGTTCACGATCCTGGCGCCGATCATCTTCACGCTTTGCCTGATCGGCGGTTACGCGCCGACCGAGGACATGCACGACGTCTGGCTGATGCTGGTGTTCGGCATCGTCGGTTATTTGATGCGCAAGCTCGACTACCCGCTCGCGCCGGCGGTTCTGGCAATCGTGCTCGGGCCGTTGGCGGAACCCGCGATGCGCCAGTCGCTAATCATCAGCGACGGCGAGTTTTCGATTTTCTTTACGCGTACCTACGCCGGGCCGATCATGGTGGCTGCGCTGATCCTGCTGTTCCTGCCGTTGTTCAAACTCGTTTTCAACATGATACGCAAGCCCGGCGTAGCCGAGCAGTAGTGGGTGGCGGTATCGTGAACCAGCTCCGCCCGGATGTTTCAGTCGAGACGACCTTATGAGCGTCAATCGCATCGTACCGCTGGAACCGTCGAAGGCGCTCAAGACGCGGGTCTACGAGGCGCTCAGGGATTTGATCGGCCACATGGATATCTACTCGAGCGAGGAGCCGATCAGGCTCGACGAACGCGCGCTCGGCGAAAGGCTCGGCGTTAGCCGCACGCCGGTACGCGAGGCGATTTCGCGGCTAGAGCAGGAGGGCCTGGTGCAGAATATCGCGCGTCGCGGCGCCTTCGTGGTGCGTAAAACGAAGGCCGAAATTCTCGATATCGTCGACGTCTGGGCCGCGCTCGAAAGCATGGCCGCGAGGCTTGCCACGAGCCGCGCCAGCGACGAGGAAATCGCCGAGCTGCGCGCAAAATTTTCAACCTACGACGGCGAGGAAGCGCGCGCGCACATCGACGAGTACTCGGACACCAATATCGATTTTCACCAGACCATTATCCGGCTCGGGAAATCGGAACTGATCACGCAGATGTCGGATCAACTGTTCTTTCACATGCGCGCGATACGCGCCAGCACGATCAAGGACCGCGACCGCGTACTGCAGTCGGTGATGGATCACGTGCGCATCATCGAGGCGATCGAGGAACGCGACGCCTTCCGGGCCGAACAGCTGGTCAGGGACCACGCGCTCGAGCTGGCGGAACATATCGAACGGTACGTCGATTATCTGAGATAGCGAATTTTAACGCGCCGGGCCCTGGCCCGGTGCGGTAACAACACAAAACTAGGCCCGGCATCGATTCCGGCCGGCAAAACATAAACGAGGTAAGAGTCATGTCAACTGTAGCTGAAAAACCACCCGTATCGGACACCGCCACGGATACGCTGAAGGCAAAAACCAAGGACGGATCGGTAATTTCCGGCGGACACCTGGTGGCAAAGGCGCTCAAGGCGGAGGGCGTCGACACTATTTTCACGCTTTGTGGCGGTCATATTATCGATATCTACGATGGCTGCCTCGATGAGGGCATCCGCATCGTCGACGTGCGCCATGAGCAGACCGCGGCGCACGCCGCCGACGGATATGCTCGCCAGACCGGCAAGCTCGGATGTGTCGTGACGACGGCCGGCCCGGGCTGTACCAACGCCGTTACCGGCGTGGCTACCGCGTTCCGTTCGGAAAGCCCGATCCTGCATATCGGCGGGCAGAGCTCGCTGAGCCAGCACAAGATGGGCTCGCTGCAGGATCTGCCGCATGTCGACATGATGACCCCGATCACCAAGTTCGCCTCCGGGGTGTTTTCCACCGAGCGCGTCGCCGACATGGTTTCGATGGCTGCGCGTGAATGTTTCAACGGCGCCTACGGTCCTTCCTATCTCGAAATCCCGCGCGACATTCTCGATCGGGAAATTCCGATCGAGACCGCGGTGATTCCCAGACCGGGATCCTACCGCGCGTCGACCAAATCGATCGGCGATCCGGCCGACATCGAAAAGCTCGCGGACATACTGGTCAAGTCCCGGCGCCCGGCGGTGCTGTTCGGACAGCAGGTCTGGGTCTCCGGCGGGGCCAACGACGCGATCGAATTCGTGCGCGCCCTCGACATCCCGGCCTACATGAACGGCGCCAGCCGTGGCATGCTGCCGCAGGACGATCCGCATCATTTCGATCGTACCCGCAGCGACGCGTTCAAGAATGCCGATGTCATTTTAATCGTCGGCACCCCGTTCGATTTTCGCATGGGTTACGGCAAGCGCATCTCGAAGGACGCGACCCTGGTGCAAATCGACCAGAGCTATGCCACGGTCGGCAAGAATCGCGATATCAGCCTCGGACTGGCCGGCGATCCCGGCGCTATCCTGGCCGCGGTCGCGCAGGCGGCGTCGGGTCGCATCGACGACGGTGCGCGCCAGCAGCGCCAGAAATGGATGGCCGAGCTGCGCGATATCGAGGCCACCAAGCTCGAAAAACTGATGCCGATGTTCACCACCGACCAGAACCCGATCCACCCGTATCGTCTCGCCTATGAAATCAACGAGTTTCTGGGCGAGGACACGATTTACATCGGCGACGGCGGCGACATCGTCACCATTTCAGCGCAGGCGGTGCGCCCGCGCAACCCGGGACAGTGGATGGATCCCGGCGCGCTCGGCTCGCTCGGCGTCGGCACCGGCTTCTCGATGGCGGCCAAGCTCGCGCATCCGCACAAGGAAGTCGTCTGCCTGTACGGCGACGGGGCTTTCGGCATGACCTCTTTCGACATGGAGACCGCACAGCGCTTCGGCGCGCCCTATCTCGCCGTGATCGGCAACAACTCGGCGATGAACCAGATTCGCTACGGGCAGCTCGCCAAGTACGGGCAGGATCGCGGCGATATCGGCAACAAGCTCGGCGACGTGCCGTTCTCGAAGTTTGGCGAAATGATCGGTGGCTACGGCGAGGAAGTGCACGAGGCCAGGGAGATCCAGCCGGCGATGCAGCGCGCGCGCGAAGCGATCGCGAAGACCGGCAAATGCGCCGTGGTCAACGTCTGGGTCGACCCGAACGAATATGCCCCGGGCACCAAAGCGCAAACCATGTACAAGTAACGTATTTCTACCAGATTCAAAATTTTGAGGTAACCCATGTCCAAGGCTCTCGACCATATAAAAATACTGGATTTCACCCACGTGCAGTCTGGCCCTACCTGTACCCAGCTGCTCGCGTGGATGGGTGCCGACGTCATCAAGGTGGAGCGTCCCGGCGTCGGCGATGCGACCCGCAAGCAGCTCGTCGACGTCGAAGGCGCCGACAGCCTCTACTTCACGATGCTGAATCACAACAAGCGTTCGCTGACGCTCAATTCCAAGACCGCGGAGGGCAAGGAAGTGCTCGAGCGCCTGGTCAAGACCTGCGACGTGCTGGTGGAAAACTTCGCCCCCGGCGCTCTCGATCGCATGGGATTCAGCTGGGAGCGTATCCAGGAACTGAACCCGCGCATGATCATGGCCTCGGTCAAGGGCTTCGGTCCCGGGCCCTACGAGGCCTGCAAGGTTTACGAGAATGTCGCGCAATGCGCGGGCGGTTCGGCGTCGACGACGGGATTTCGCGACGGCCCGCCGCTGGTTACCGGCGCGCAGATCGGCGATTCGGGTACCGGCCTGCACCTCGCGTTCGGTATTTGCGCGGCGCTGATACACCGGGAAAAGACCGGGCGCGGCCAGCGCGTGCTGGCGCCGATGCAGGACGGCGTGCTGAACCTGTGCCGCGTCAAGTTACGCGACCAGCAGCGCCTTGCAAAAGGCCCGCTCAAGGAATACTCGCAGTACGGCGAAGGGATTCCGTTCGGCGAAGCGACGCCGCGCGCCGGTAACGATTCGGGTGGCGGTCAGCCGGGCCGAATCCTCAAGTGCAAGGGCTGGGAAACCGACCCCGACGCTTACACCTATTTCATCACCCAGGCCGCGGTCTGGGAAAAGATTTGCGACGTCATCGGCAAGCCGGAATGGAAAGAGGATCCGGATTTCGCGACGCCGCCGGCGCGCCTGCCGCACCTGAACGACGTGTTCGGCGCGATCGAGGAATGGACCATGACCAAGACCAAATACGAAGTCATGGAAATCTGTAACCCGCTCGATATCCCGGTGGGCCCGATCCTGTCGATGAAGGAACTCGCCGAGGAGCCGTCGCTGCGCGAAACCGGCACCATCGTCGAGGTCGACCATCCCGAGCGTGGCCCCTACCTGTCGGTAGGCTGCCCGGTCAAGCTGTCGGATAACGACGTGGTCGTCGAGCGTTCGCCGTTGCTCGGTGAACATTCCGAAGAGATCCTCGGCGAGGTGCTCGGTTACAGCGCCGACGAAATCGCGGCCCTCAAGGATGCGGGCGCGGTTTAGACGAATAATTCCGGCGTGGCGCCAGGCGCGCCGCGCGAGTAACAGGAGGTAACAAATGAAATTAATCGTGCATGGCCAGCAGGCCTATGGCAAATCGGTACTCGAGGCGATCCTGGACAAGGGCGCCGACGAAGTGGTCGCGGTTTACTGCGCGCCCGACAAGGAAGGCAGGCCGCTGGATCCGCTCAAGGAATTCGCGCTGGAGCAGGGTTTGCCGGTGCATCAGCCCGCATCCTACAAGAATCCCGAGGTCTGGGAGCAGCTGGCAGGTCATGATGCCGATCTGTGCGTGATGGCCTACGTGCTGCTGTTCGTGCCCGAGGAGGCGCTCAACGTGCCGAAGCTTGGTTCCATCCAGTACCACCCGTCGTTATTGCCCTGGCACAAGGGACCGAGTTCGATCAACTGGCCAATCATCATGGGCAAGAAAAAGACCGGGTTGTCCATTTTCTGGCCGGATAACGGCCTCGATACCGGGCCGATCCTGCTGCAGAAGGAGGTCGAAATCGGACCCGACGATACCCTCGGTTCGATTTACTTCGACAAGCTTTTCCCGCTCGGCGTCGACGCGATGCTGGAAGCGATCGACCTGGTGCGCGACGGCAGGGCGCCGCGCGTGGAGCAGGATCCCGAGGACGGCAGCTACGAGGGATGGTGCCGCAAGGAAGACGTCCGTATCGACTGGAGCAAGCCTGCCGACGAGGTTTATAACCTGATTCGCGGCGCCAACCCGCAGCCGGGCGCATGGACGATTTTTAACGGCGACGAAGTCAAGATCTTCGACAGCCGCAGGGATGACGCCAGCGGCGAACCCGGCACGGTGTTGTCCATCGACGACAGCGGCATGGTGATCGCAACCGGTGACGGCGCTATCCGGGTCATGAAAATGCGCGCCGATGCCGGCAAGCTGACGGCTGCAGAGTACGCCGCGGCGGCGGGTCTTGCTGTCGGCGCGAAGCTGGGTGGTTGAGCCGCAGGTGAACGCCTTGAGACATATTTTGCCGCGGCCGCCGGGCGCCGCCGAGATGCGAATCGACGACAACGGCACGCCCGGAGGCTATTTTTACGCGAGGTTGAGCCAATGATTAAAATTATCCTGGTCCCGGTTGACGGCAGCGAACGCAGCGCGGAAGTGCTGGAGACCGCGCTGGTAATCGCCAAGCGATTCGACGCGCATATCAAGGTCGTGCACGTTCGCGAACACGCCAGCGAGCCCTTCATGTTCGGCGGAATGCCGGCCTCGTATCGCAAGGAATTCGAGAAGATGAGCGCCATTGCGATCGATTCGATAGTCGATACGGTGCGCCAGCAGTTCGACGATTTTTGCAGGAAAGGGAAAGTCAAGGTGACCTCGAAACCATCGACCGCGCCGGAGATAACCGCCTCGCTGCATATCCTCGAAGGCGACGCCGAGGCCGTGCTGGACAGCGAATCGCGCCTGGTCGACGTCATCGCGATGTCGCGCCCGACCAAGCACCGCATCGGCGGGCCTGGAGTCGGCGAACTGCACGAAGCGCTGATGCTGCACTCTGGCCGACCGGTGCTGATCGTGCCGCCCGACTGGAAGGCGCGTCGCGCGGACCAGGCCGCGGTCGGCTGGAACGACAGCGTCGAGGCGAGCCGGGCGCTGGCGTTGACCCTGCCGTGGCTGTCGCAGATGAAAAAAGTGTCGGTACTGGTGTCCGACAAGCGCGAGGGCGAGGTTGGCGAAGTCGTGGACTACCTGAAGCGGCACGGCTGCAAGGCCGATTACCACCTGATCGGTGGCGGTGGGTCGAATGTGGGCAAGAGAATGCTGGACACCTGCGCCGACATCGGCGCCGAGTTTCTCGTGGTGGGCGGATTCAGCCATACGCGAACCCGTCAGCGTCTGTTCGGTGGCGTTACCAGCTACCTGCTCAGCAATACCAACATCATCACCGTAATGGCGCATTAAAGCCTCGTTGCGGCGTTTTCCCATGTTTTTGTTATCTCCTCCTTGGGTTAAACTTTGCCCCGCCCGCGAGGGCGGGGAGTCTTCTACAGGAATAACCCAACGGTAACAAAGACTATGTCACAGCCTGAATCCAATGCCGCAGCGGTCGATAATCGCAAGCAGGGACGCCGCGGCAAGACCAAGGGCAGGGTGGTCGATCTCAACGCGCTGCTCGACGTGCAAAACCTGCTCGGCGCCGAATCGCGCGCCCGTGACCTGTTGATCGAACACCTGCACAAAATCCAGGACAGCTACGGTCATTTATCGGCGGCGCATCTCACCGCGCTCGCGCACGAAATGCGGCTTTCGACCACCGAGGTTTACGAGGTTGCGTCGTTTTACCACCATTTCGACGTG
>JAOTTY010000093.1 GCA_029864185.1 Gammaproteobacteria bacterium | reverse complement strand
GCAGCGCGGCGTCGACGAGATCATCGAATCCCTGGCGGCGCAGGGAGTCGAGGCCGAAAAACACTCCGTGGTGGAATCCGCGATCGTATTGATCGAGCCGCGCGACGTAGTGAACCTGGCGGGATTTGCCGAGGGTATTGTCAGCGTCCAGGACGCGTCGTCGCAAATCGCCGCGCAATTGCTTGCCTGCAAACCGGGGGCGCGCGTGCTCGACGCCTGCGCCGCGCCCGGTGGCAAAGGAATGCATTTGCTGCAGAGATACGACGGCATAACGCTCGATATGCTAGACAGCAGCGAACCCCGGCTCGAGCGGGTGCGCCAGAACCTGGAGCGCATCGGCCGCAATGCCCGAATCCTCGTCGGGGACGCGACCCGGCCCGAGTCGTGGTTTTCCGGAGAAGGCTACGACGCCATCCTGGCTGATTTGCCCTGTTCCGCCAGCGGGGTTGTGCGCCGGCATCCCGATATCAAACTATTGCGCCGTGAAAGCGATATAATGCCGCTGCGCGAGCTGCAGCGAAAAATTATCGATGCGCTCTGGCGGCTGCTGAAACCCGGGGGGACAATGCTGTACTGTACCTGCTCCATATTCAAGGATGAAAACGAAGTCCAGATTGCGAAGTTTCTCGAACGGCACCCGGACTGCGTGGAAACGAGCCTGCAGGAACAGTCCTGGGGCGAAGCGCGGCCGCATGGCCGCCAGATACTGACCGGCAGCGACAACATGGACGGATTTTACTACGCGCTATTGACCAGGTCGGGCAAGGCATGACGCAGATCGGTGCAGTTTTCGGCAGACTTCGCGGCGCGGCCGTGCTGATGTGCATCGCGCTGCTGTCGACGTCCCTGCCGGCGCAGGAGCGCGCTCCGTTTATCGTCGAGCGGGCCGATTTCAGACTCGAAGACAACATGCTGCTGCTCGACCTCCTGGTCGACAGCGAGTTGCCGAATTACATCGCGATCGCGATCGACCAGGGGTTCGCGGTGCCAATAATGTTCGAAGTGGAGATTCGCGCGGTCAAACCCTACTGGTTCGACGACCGGGTAGTGTCGCTCAAGCAGCAGTATCTGCTGCATTATCAGCCGATGCTGAATTCGTTCGTGGTGCTCGACGTCAACCGCTCGGAGCGACATTATTTCCATAGTCGCAAAGCTGCGGTGGAATCCATCGAAGTGGTTTACAATTACCCGATGCTCGATATCAACAACCTGGCGCCTGACAAGGACTATTATGCGCGCGTACGCTTTGGTATCGATACCGATGAGTTGCCGTTGCCGTTAAAATCGAGTTCGCTATGGGACAATAACTGGGATCTGAAAAGCGAGTGGTACGAGTGGGAGGTCAAGAGCTCCGAATCATGAACAGCACGCTTCGCAATACCGCCTCGATCGTAGCGCTGGTCGTATTACTGATGTTCTCTCTCTACACGATCAGCGATGCCACGTCGCATTCCGCTTTCTTCGGCCGGTACTATACCTGGCTGGTCTTTTTCAACGCCCTTGGCCTGGTGGTGTTGCTCGGCCTGATCGTGTTCAACGTTTACAGGCTGTTCGTTCAATACCGCCTGAAAGCCATCGGTTCGCGTTTGACCGCGCGCATGATCGGCGTATTCGTATTGCTGACTATCATCCCGGTTAGCGTGGTTTACTACTTTTCGTTGAGTTTTCTGCACCGCGGCATCGACAGCTGGTTCGACGTCGGCATCGAGACCGCGCTCGAGGACTCGTTAAAACTCGGTCGTAGCGCCATCGATCTGCGCAAGCGCGATGCGCTCCGGAAAACCCGCAGCATTGCCGCCGAAATCGCCCTGATCGATAACGAAACGCTGATTGTGCATCTCAACGAAGTGCGGCAGCAATATGGCGCTAACGAGGTAACCCTCTACGATCACAAAAAGACTATCATCGCTTCCAGCAGTATCGACTCGACCCAGTTACCCGAAGCGCTTTCGCTTACCGACATCGGCGTTCTCGACGTTGACAGCCCCTATCTGCAGCTGGTCGAAGACCCGGTATACGGCCTGGCCATGCAAATCGTCGTACTGGTGCAAAGCCTCGACGCCACCGAGCCGCCCAGGACGCTGCAGGCCCAGTACCCGTTCACCGACCGCATCAACGAACTCACGGTGGGTGTGCAGAAAGCCTATGACCGCTACAAGGAACTTGCGGTGTTGCGGGATCCGTTGAAAACGAGTTTTACCCTGGCGTTATCGATCATCTGGCTGCTGAGCGTCCTGTCCGCCATCTGGCTTGCGTTCGGCGCCGCGCGCAAGCTGGTGGCGCCGATCAACGACCTCGTCGAAGGCACCAAGGCGGTGGCGGCCGGCGATTACGAAAAGCAGCTGGCGCTATCGGGCAACGACGAGCTGGGATTCCTGCTACGTTCGTTCAACACCATGACGCGCAAGATCTCTCGCAGCCGGGCGATCGCCGAGCAAAGCCAGCGCATGGAAGCGTTGCAGAAAAACTACCTCGAATCCGTTATGGAACATATCACCTCCGGTGTGCTGACGATCGACGAAAACGGATTGATCAAGAGTGGAAATCCCGCGGCCTGTTCAATTTTCGATATCGACGGCCAGTTCTTTTCCGAGATGCACATCGAAGACGTGGTGCGTCAGTTTCCTAAGATGCTGCCGTTTTTCGATGCGGTGCGGCTGCACCTGGACCAGGATGACGAGTGGCAGCAGGAAATCGTCGTGTTCGTACAGGGCGGCAGGAAAATACTGCGGGTGCGCGGTACCACGCTGCAGTCGCAAAGCGAGGACCGCAAGGAGCAGGTCATCGTGGTCGATGATTTAACCGAGCTGATTCAGGCACAGAAAGAGTCGGCCTGGAGCGAAATGGCGCGTCGCCTCGCGCACGAGATCAAGAATCCATTGACGCCTATCCAGCTCTCGGCGGAGCGGTTACAACGCAAGCTGAGCGGTGAGGTTGGAGCCGAAAAGCAGGCGATGCTGGATCGCTACACCCATACCATCGTGCAGCAGGTCGAGGCGATGAAATCGATGGTCAACGCGTTTACAGACTATGCCCGTTCGCCGACCAAAAAACCCCAGTTGATCGACATCAACGCCATGCTCGAGGAAGTAGCGGTGCTCTACCACGAAGATAACGCCGGGGTTGCCATCGACCTCAGGCTGGACAGGTCGATACCCGCGATCGAAGCCGACGACGTACGCCTGCGACAGCTCGTGCACAACCTCGTCAAGAATAGCGTGGAAACGCTGGAGGGGAACGGGCAGATACGCTTAAAGACCCAGTTGATCGAAAAATCGGGACGTCACTGGGTCGAATTTTCGGTCGAGGACAGCGGTCAGGGTATTGCGCCGGAAGTCGCGCATAACCTGTTCGATCCTTACGTCACGACCAAGAATTCGGGCAGCGGGCTGGGGCTTGCAATCGTGCAAAAAATCGTCGACGAGCACGGGGGCTCGGTCAGGGTTGGCAAGTCGCGCAAGGGCGGGGCAAAATTTACCGTTAGACTACCGGTATCCGCCGCGGCTAACGAGATCAAGAACGGTTCCGAAGTCGAGCCGCTCAAGACCGGGGTTATACGATGAACACGCGCATCCTGGTCGTCGACGACGAGCCCGATATTCGCGCCCTGCTCAAGGATATCCTGGAGGACGAGGGCTATATCGTCGATGTGGCCGAGCACGCGCGCGCCGCCAACGAAATGCGTCGCAGCTCGGAACCGGACCTGGTACTGCTCGACATCTGGATGCCCGAAGTAGACGGTGTTACCTTGTTGAAACAGTGGAAGTCGTCCGGGGATGATAACTGTCCGGTGGTGATGATGTCGGGTCACGGCACCGTCGAAACCGCGGTCGAAGCGACGCGTTACGGGGCTGTCGATTTTGTCGAAAAACCCCTGTCGATGGCGAAATTGCTGAGCACCGTGAAATCGGCCCTGTCCAGTACCGCAAGTATCGCGCGCCAGGAGCAACGCCGGCGCGAACAACCGGTCGGAAACAGCCGTATCGTGCAGAGTCTCAAGCAGCGCATACTCGATCTGCGCAAAACCGGTGACGCGGTGTTCTTCAGTGGTCCGCACGGCAGCGGTCGGCGTATCTGGGCCGAATACCTGAGCGAGCCTGCCGGGGGTATGGATATATTCGACCGCTCACAGAATTTTCGCCGGCTGATCCCGTTGCAGCGAAATCTATACGTCGAGGAAATTGCCGATCTCGACCGCGCGCAACAGTCAGCACTCTACGATGCCATCCTGGTGGCCAATCGCGATTCGAAGTATCGCGTCATCGTTTCTAGCAGCTGCGGTTACGACGAGCTCAGGGATAATCCCGAGATCGATGCGCGACTTGCCAGGATGTTTCTGGACGCAATCAGGATTCCGTCGCTGGAAGAGCACATCGAGGATATTCCGGAGCTGCTGGAATACTATGCGAACTGGATCAGCGATCATGAAAATTTACCCTACCGCCATTTCAACGTTGCCGCGCAAAACCTGTTGCGTAACCATCGCTGGACCGGCGATATCGATCAGCTCAAAAAGTTTATCAGGATCATTTTAACCAACAGCGACACCGAGGAAATAGAACTGGATGAAATCGAGCAGACCCTGGGCGCGCTCGACGCGAATCTCGAGGCCGACGCGGGCAACAAGTTACAGATTACCATCGACATGGATCTCGATCTCAGGGAAGCCAGGGAGGCATTCGAACGCGAGTACCTGTCGCGTCATCTCGCACTCAGCGGTAACAACATGACCGAGTTGTCGCGCCGGGTCGGCCAGGAGCGCACGCACCTGTACCGAAAACTGAAATCACTGGGGTTGCAGACCAAAAAACAATAACAAGCCATGAACATTATAATACTAGGCGCCGGGCAGGTAGGCTCAACGGTGGCGACCGAGCTCGCCAAGGAAGAGAGCAACGAAATTACCGTCATCGATACCAATCAGCAGATTCTTTCCGAGCTGCAGGATCGGCTCGACCTGCGCACGATTTGTGGCAATGGTTCCTACCCCGGTCTGCTCGAGGACGCCGGCGCCGACGATGCGGACATGTTGATCGCGCTGACCAACAGCGATGAAATCAACATGATTGCCTGCCAGGTGGCTTCGTCCATATTCCATACCCCGACCAAGATAGCCCGCATTCGTTCCCCCGAATACCTGCGCAGGCCCGGATTATTCGCCGAGGACTCGATTCCGGTCGATGTCATGATCAGCCCGGAATCGCTGGTCACCGAGTATATCTATCATCTGATCGAGCACCCCAGCGCACTGCAGGTGCTCGACTTCGCCCGGGGCAGGGCGCAGCTGGTTGCCGTCAAGGCCTTTGACGACGGATTGATGGTCGGGCATGAGCTGCGGACCATGAATCAGCATGTCCCGGGTGTCGACATGCGCGTCGCGGCGATATTTCGTGACGGCCAGTCGATACAGCCTTCCGCCGATTGCGTCATCGAAGCCGGCGACGAGGTATTCTTCCTCGCGGCGCGCGAACACATTCCCACCGTCATCTCCGAGATGCGCAAGCTGGACAAACCGAACAAGCGCGTCATGCTCGCCGGCGGCGGCAACATCGGCGGTCAGCTCGCGGCGATGATGGAGGGCGATTACCAGGTCAAGGTGATCGAAGCCTTCCCGCCGCGGGCGCGGGAACTGTCGGCGATGCTCAATTCGACCATAGTCCTGCTCGGCGACGCCGCCAACCCGGACCTGCTGCTCGAAGAGAACATCGAGTCCATGGACGTATTCTGCGCGCTGACCAACGACGACGAGGCCAATATACTGTCATCGATGCTGGCCAAGCGCATGGGAGCGAAAAAGGTCATGTCGCTGATCAATCGCCCTGCCTATGTCGACCTGGTCGAGAGCGGGTTGATAGATATCGCGATTTCTCCTCACCAGGTTACCATCGGCGCGCTGCTGGCGCATATTCGGCGCGGCGACGTGGTCGCGGTGCATGCGCTGCGGCGTGGTTCGGCCGAGGCGATCGAAGCGATTGCGCATGGCGACAAGACCTCGTCCAGGGTCGTCGGCCGCAGCATCGAGGAGATAAAGCTGCCCGCGGGCGCCCGCATCAGCGCGATCGTACGCGGCGACGACGTGCTGATCGCGCATCATGACACGGTCATCGAATCCGAAGATCACGTAATACTGTTTTTGACCGATAAAAAGCGAATCGCCGAAGTCGAAAAGCTGTTCCAGGTCGGCATCACTTACTTCTAGGAATCGATCGGCTTTTATCCATGCAACCACTGGTAATACTGCGCATACTGGGATTATTGATGCTGTTGTCGAGCAGTACCCTGCTGCCGCCAATCGCAACCGGCCTGATTTATGACGATGGCGCGGTGATTCCGTTCGTCGAAGCCTTCGTGCTTACACTGTTCGCGGGTTTCGCGCTTTACCTGCCGGTGCGCAAACATCGCAACGAGCTGCGCCTGCGTGATGGCTTCCTGGTGGTGGTATTGTTCTGGACCGTACTCGGGGTTGCCGGCGGACTGCCAATTTATCTCTCTGGAATCTACGATATCTCGGTGACCGATGCGGTTTTCGAGTCGATCTCGGGGATTACCACGACCGGCGCCACGGTCATTGTCGGCATAGACGCATTGCCGCATTCCCTGCTGCTTTATCGCCAGGAATTGCAATGGCTGGGCGGGATGGGCATCATCGTGCTGGCCGTCGCGGTATTGCCGATGCTCGGCGTCGGCGGCATGCAGCTGTTTCGCGCCGAAACCCCCGGGCCGGTAAAGGATACCAAGCTGACCCCGCGTATTACCGAGACCGCCAAGGCGCTCTGGTATATCTATCTCGGCTTGACCGTTGCCTGCTGCCTCGCCTACTGGGCCGCGGGCATGTCGTTTTTCGACGCCATGTCGCACTCGTTTTCGACGGTCGCCATCGGCGGCTTTTCGACGCATGACGCCAGCATCGGGTATTTTGACAGCACCGCTGTCCAGTTCATCGCAATCGTGTTCATGTTGCTTTCGGGGATTAATTTCGCGATTCACTTCACCGCATTTCGCAACCTGTCGCTGAAACCCTATCGGCGCGACGCCGAGTTTCGCACCTATATCATGGTGCTATGCGTCGTCAGCGTTATCACCATCGGATACCTGCAGTTGAAGCATACCTTCGAATCGACCGCCGAATCGATCATCGAGGGCTTGTTCCAGGTAGTGTCGATCGGCACCACCACCGGTTTTACTACCGCAGAGTACTACCGTTGGCCGGGATTTCTGCCGGTGCTGCTACTTTACGTCAGCTTTATGGGCGGCTGCTCCGGTTCGACCGGCGGCGGCATCAAGGTCATTCGGATCCTGTTGCTGGTCAAGCAGGGGGTGCGGGAACTGCGGCGGTTGGTGCACCCGAGCGCACAGATCGCCGTCAAGATCGGCAGGAAACCCATGCCGGAAAAGGTGATCGAGGCGGTGTGGGGCTTTTTCGCGGCTTATTTCGCGATTTCGGCATTGCTGATTTTGCTGCTGATGGCTACCGGTCTTAACCAGGTCACCGCGTTTTCGGCGGTCGCCGCCTGCCTTAATAATCTCGGCCCGGGCCTTGGCGATGTCGGCAGAAACTTTGCCTCGATCAACGACACCGCGAAGTGGATACTGTGCATCGCAATGCTGCTCGGACGCCTCGAAATTTTCACGCTGCTGGTATTGTTCACGCCGGCCTTCTGGAGAAAGTAGCGCGATGCAATCCGGCAAACCCGCGGTCGATGCCAGCACACTGGAGCCACCGAATCTCGCGAAAATCGGGCGCAGGATTCGCGCCGGCGTCGGTCGCGCGGTCAGCGATTTCGACATGATCGAGGCTGGTGACCGGGTCATGGTCTGCCTGTCCGGTGGCGCCGACAGCTACACCATGCTCGATATCCTGCTGCATCTGCAAAAAGTCGCGCCAATCGATTTCGAACTGGTTGCGGTCAACCTCGATCAGAAACAGCCCGGATTCCCCGGGCGGGTACTCCCCGATTACCTGGATGAGCTCGGAATCGAGTATCGCATCGTCGAGGAAAACACCTACGGGGTCGTCAAGCGCCTGGTCCCGCAAGGTAAGACGACCTGTTCGCTATGCTCCAGGTTGCGGCGCGGGGTTTTATACCGGGTCGCCGGCGAAATCGGCGCCAGCAAAATCGCGCTGGGACATCATGCCGACGATATCGTCGAAACCCTGTTTTTGAACCTGTTTTACAACAGCCGACTCAAGGCGATGCCGGCGAAGCTGCGCAGCGACGACGGGCGTAATATCGTTATTCGACCGCTGGCCTACGTGCGCGAAGCCTCGATCAAACAGTTTGCGGGATTGAGAAGGTTTCCGATTATCCCTTGCAACCTGTGCGGGTCGCAGCCAAACCTGCAACGTCAGGCGATAAAGGCGATGCTGCAACAGTGGGACAGATCATACCCGGGACGCGTCGACAACATACTGAAATCGATGTGCCAGGTGACGCCCTCGCACCTGCTCGATCGCGATCTTTTCGATTTCGGCGATATCTAGCAGGTCTGGGGGCAGACCTGAATTTCGACCTCGTTGCAGCCGAAAAATCGAACGAAATTCAGCGCAAAACCAGGTCTGTCCATGGCCAGCCGGTTGCCGATCGCGACGCAAAAAAAACTCTGGCGACTGGAGCCAGAGCAATGTGATTATCTCGAGGAGAGAAAAACTGACTATGTAAAGGTGTCTCTTTATATCTGCGTCCCTGCGGGCCTTTTGCCTGCTCCAGCCTGTGGACCCGTCCCTGTGTCGTGCTAGTATACTGACACGTTAAATGCTGGGCTGATACCGCGGCCAGGCTGCGTAGCCTGTCAGCCGATAGCGAAAAATCGTGTAGGATCTGTCCTACACAAACCATTCACGGAGATTTGCAACAGGCATGCTATTCCCAGCCATACAGCCAGGTCAGACCTGGCGCTTTCCGGTTTCCGACCTGCATACGCTGTATATAGAAGAGTGTGGCAACCCGAAAGGCGTACCCGTGGTATTCCTGCACGGCGGGCCTGGTGGTTCCTGCGAACCGGGGCACCGGCGTTTTTTCAATCCCGAATCGTATCGCATCATCCTGTTCGACCAGCGTGGCAGCGGCAAGTCGAGACCACACGCGAGCCTCGAGCACAACACCACCTGGGACCTGGTCGACGACCTCGAGAAGATTCGCGAGCTGCTGCACATCGAGCGCTGGGTCGTGTTTGGCGGTTCCTGGGGCTCGACGCTGGCACTGGCTTATGCTCAGACCCATCCTGACCGGGTGCTGGGCCTGATCCTGCGCGGCATATTCCTCGCGCGCGACGCCGACGTGTGCTGGTTCTTCAATGGCAATGCGGCGCGCATATTCCCCGAGGCCTGGGAGCATTTCATCGAACCGATACCGGAGGATGAGCGAGATGATATCATCGCTGCCTATTACCGCCGACTTACCAGCGACAACGAAATCGTGCGCATGGGCGCCGCCAAGGCCTGGTCGATCTGGGAAGGGTCGTCGGTGACGCTGCTGCCGGACAAGAATGTCGTCGATCATTTCAGCGATCCGCATATCGCGCTCAGTATCGCGCGTATCGAGTGCCATTATTTCATCAACAAGTGTTTCCTGGAGCCCAACCAGCTAATCGACCACATGGACAGGATCGCCCATATCCCGGGATTTATCGTGCACGGCCGCTACGACATGGTCTGTCCCATCGATCAGGCTTACCTGCTCAAGCAGCACTGGGAAAATGCGCAACTCAAGATCATCAGCGATGCCGGTCACGCGGTTACCGAGCATGGTATCAGCAAGGCGCTGGTCAACTGCTGTAACTCGATGTTGGAAATCGTCGCTTGATTACACTGCTGCAGCGGGTCAGCAGCGCGCACGTCGAGGTCGAAGCGGTAACAATCGCCAGCATCGGTCAGGGTATCCTGGTGCTGGTCGGGGTCGAGGCGGAAGATGATGAATCCACCGCCCGCAGGTTTGTCGAGCGGCTGCTGGACTACCGGGTATTCGCCGATGCGGATGCAAAGATGAACCTTTCGCTCAGGGATATCGACGGCGGGCTGTTGCTGGTGCCGCAGTTCACACTCGCGGCCAACACCAGGAAGGGTCGCCGGCCCAGCTTCACCTCGGCCGCAAACCCGCGACACGGGCGCGATATATTCGCTGCGATGACGACCTATGCCGGCACGGTTTATGACCGCGTCGAGTATGGGCGCTTCGGTGCCGACATGCAGGTTCACCTGGTCAACGATGGGCCGGTAACCTTTATTCTCGATTGATTCGCCGGGTCGATTAATTGTCGAATTCAGGCAAGATGTCGATTATTATCAGCATCCTTTATATCCGCGGACAAAGTGGCCAATGTCAGATCGTAGCGCAAACGTCAGTCGCGACACGCTGGAAACCCAGATCAGCGTGGCGCTGAATCTCGATGGCGACGGAAATTCCAGTTTCGATACCGGGATTCCGTTTCTCGAGCATATGCTGGAGCAAATTGCGCGTCACGGCGCTTTCGACCTCGAGGTCAAGGCCCGCGGAGACTTGCATATCGACGATCATCATAGCGTAGAGGACATCGGCATCACCCTGGGCCAGGCTTTCCAGCAGGCGCTGGGCGACAAAAAGGGAATCCTGCGCTACGGGCACGCCTATGTGCCGCTCGACGAGGCCCTGTCCAGGGTCGTAATCGATTTTTCGGGGCGCCCGGGGCTCGAGTACCGGGTCCAGTTCACGCGTCCCCGCATCGGGCGGTTCGACGTCGACCTGTTTCATGAATTCTTCCAGGGATTTGCCAATCATGCGCCGGCCACGCTGCATATCGACAACCTCTCGGGCAGCAACGCGCATCATATCGCCGAGACCATTTTCAAGGCCTTCGGCCGTGCTTTACGCACTGCCGTAACCCGCGACGAGCGCATGCCGGGTGTCATTCCTTCGACCAAGGGATCCCTGTAGGCCATGCAGACGATTGCCGTGGTCGATTACGGCATGGGTAATCTCAGGTCGGTTGTCAACGCGCTCGAGGTCGTCACCGGTGGGCGCGACAGGGTGTTACTAACCTCCGCCCCGGAGCAGGTGCTCGCTGCCGATCGCGTCGTCTTCCCCGGGCAGGGCGCGGCCGGCGACTGCATGCGCGCAATCGATGAACACGGGTTGCGCGAGGCTATCGTCGGCGCGGCCCGGCAACGCCCGTTCCTGGGTATCTGCATGGGCATGCAGGTCCTGATCGATCATAGCGAAGAAAACCAGGGCACCGACTGCCTCGGTTTTTTTAGCGGGCGGGCCAGGTATTTTGGCGATAATCACCGGGACCGGAGCGGTGTTAAACTGAAGGTTCCGCATATGGGCTGGAACCGCGTACAACAGACCAAATCACACCCCCTGTGGCGTGCGATCGACGACGGCAGCCGGTTCTATTTCGTGCACAGCTATTATGTCGATGTCGACGACAGGAATCTTGTTGCCGGAGAAACCGACTACGGCTTCGATTTCAGCAGCGCGATCGCGCAAGACAACCTGTTTGCGCTGCAGTGCCATCCGGAGAAAAGCGCCAACATCGGCCTGCGATTACTGCAGAATTTTGTATCCTGGGACGGGCAGTCATGATTCTTATTCCGGCAATCGATTTGAAAGAGGGGCACTGCGTGCGACTGCGGCAGGGCAACATGGACGAAACCACGGTGTTTTCCGATGACCCGATAGCGATGGCCGGCAAGTGGGTCGCCCAGGGCTGCAGGCGACTGCACCTGGTCGATCTAGACGGCGCCTTCGAAGGCCAGCCGATCAACGCCGACGTGATCGAGGAAATCTGTGCTTCCTTTCCCGGTCTCGAAATCCAGATTGGCGGCGGCATCCGCTCCATCGAGACCGTCGAAGCCTACCTCGAGGCCGGGGTCAATTTCGTTATCATCGGCACCATGGCGGTCAAGCGGCCCGAGTTCGTGACCCAGTTGTGCTCCGAATTTCCCGGCAATGTCATCGTCGGTATCGACGCCAGGAACGGCCTGGTGGCGACCCACGGCTGGGCGGAGGAAAGCGAGCATAGCGCGAAGGCGCTGGCGCTGCGCTTCGAGGACCAGGGTGTCGCCGCCATCGTTTATACCGATATCAGCCGCGACGGCATGATGCAGGGTGTCAACGTCGAGGCTACCAGCGCGCTCGCCAAATCGATCAGCGTACCCGTCATCGCGTCGGGCGGGGTTACCGACATGGACTGTATAATCAAGCTCAACGAAGTCAAGAGCTCGGGCATCGAGGGCGTCGTCATCGGCCGCGCGCTGTACGAGAGAACCATCAGCCTGGTCGAGGCACAGGCTTATATAGACCAGCACTAGCCCAGGTCCCGTTCGTCATGTCCCTCGCCAAACGCATCATCCCCTGTCTCGACGTCGACAATGGCCGCGTCGTCAAGGGCGTCAGGTTCGTCGATATTCGCGACGCCGGGGACCCGGTCGAGGTGGCGCGCCGCTACAACCAGGAAGGCGCTGACGAACTGACTTTTCTCGACATTACCGCGAGTTCCGACGATCGCGAAACCATGGTTCACGTGGTCGAGGATGTCGCGCGCGAGGTGTTCATCCCGTTGACGGTGGGCGGCGGTATCCGCGAACTGGCCGACATTCGGCGCATGTTGAACGCCGGCGCCGACAAGGTAAGTATCAATACCGCCGCGGTGTTCAATCCCCGCTTCGTCGCCGAGGCCGCCGACAGGTTCGGCTCGCAGTGCATCGTGGTGGCGGTCGACGCCAAGCGTGTCAGCGCCGATGGCGAGGCGGGACGCTGGGAAATCTTCACCCACGGCGGCCGCAAGCCAACCGGCATCGACGTCATCGAGTGGGTGCGCACAATGGACGACTTCGGTGCTGGCGAAATATTGCTGACCAGCATGGATCGGGACGGCACCCGTATCGGCTTCGACAACGAGCTCACGCGGAAAGTGTCGGAGGCGGTTCGTGTCCCGGTCATTGCCTCGGGCGGTGTCGGCAATCTGCAGCACCTGGCGGACGGAATACTCGAGGGCATGGCCGACGCGGTGCTCGCCGCGAGCATTTTTCATTTCGCCGAGTACAGCATCGGCGAGGCCAAGGCTTACCTGCGGGCGCAAGGTATCGAGGTGCGGGATGACTGACTGGCTCGACGAGCTCAACTGGAATGACGACGGCCTGATGCCGGCTATCGCACAGGATTTCCAATCCGGCGAAGTACTGATGGTTGCCTGGATGAACCGCGAGGCGCTGCGTCTCAGCAGCGAACAGGGACGCGCCGTTTACTGGTCGCGTTCGCGCCGCAAGCTATGGTTCAAGGGCGAAGAATCGGGTCATCGGCAACGCTTGCGGGAAATACGCGTCGACTGCGACGCCGACGTGCTGCTGCTGCAGGTCGAGCAAATCGGCGGGATTGCCTGTCATACCGGCCGCCGCCGCTGTTTCTTTCGCGTATTAAAGGATGGAAAATGGCAGACAGATGAGGACATTATCAAAAATCCCGACGAGATTTATCGATGAGTGATGATATACTCCAGCGCCTGATGGCCGTGCTGGTGTCGAGAAAAGATGCTGATCCCGACTCGTCTTACGTCGCGGGTCTGTATCACAAGGGTCTCGATTCCATCCTGAAGAAAATTGGCGAGGAGTCGGCCGAAACCATCATTGCCGCGAAATCTGGCGATAAGCAACAGATCGTTCATGAAACCGCGGACCTGTGGTTTCACTGCCTGGTAATGCTGGCGCAACAGAATCTGGATGCGCGGCTGGTGCTCGAAGAACTGGAGCGTCGATTCGGCGTCTCCGGCGTCGATGAGAAAGCCGCGCGCGAACAAAGTAAATGAGGTGAAAAATGGGTTTTGGTGGAATTAGTATCTGGTCGCTGTTATTGATCCTGGCGATCGTAATCCTGCTGTTTGGCACCAAGAAGCTGCGCAATGTCGGTGGCGATCTCGGTGGTGCGATCAGGAGTTTCAAGAAATCGGTCAAGGACGAGGAAGTTGCGAAAGACAAGACCGAGTCCGATGGGCAGATTATCGAAGGCAAGGTGAGCGAAGAAAAGGACAAGGTATAGGCCTGCCCGCGGAGACAGTTAGTCCTAGTCGAGTTCCGGCCACACAATTATGTTTGATATGGGCTTCACCGAAATGATGCTGATCGGCATCGTTGCCTTGATCGTGATCGGTCCCGAACGCTTGCCGGGTGTCGCACGCACCGCCGGCAAGTACTTTGGGCGCCTGAAGCGTTTCATGACCAGCGTCAAGGCCGACGTCGAACAGGAACTGCGCGCCGACGAATTACGCGAAATCCTTGCCCAGCAGCAAAAAGAACTGAATACGCTCAAGGACAGCATTTCCGA